>NZ_CP147874.1:1877270-2190148 GCF_045690335.1 Haloplanus litoreus
CGGCCGACCCGACGCCGGCCGTCCGCGACGCCCTCGATGCCCCGGTCGTCATCGGTCCATCGAACCCCGTCACGAGCGTCGGGCCGATCCGTGCGCTCCCCGGCGTCGAGGACGCCCTCGACGACACGCCGGTCGTCGCCGTCTCGCCGTTCGTCGAGGACGAGGTGTTCTCCGGGCCGGCCGACGATCTGATGCGCGGCGTCGGCTGGGACCCGTCGACCGCCGGCGTCGCCGAGGCCTACCCCTTCGCCGACGCGTTCGTCCTCGACGGCGAGGACGGCACCGACCTCGACCGGCCGGTCGTCAGAACCGACACCCGGATCGACGGCCTCGACGACGCCGAACGCGTCGTCCGCGCCGTCGCCGACGCCCTCGCGGAGGTGCGGTGATGCTGGCACTGGCGAGCCTCAGCGGTGCGGCGGACGCCGCGTGGGCGCGTGCCGGCGCCGAATTCGCCGACCTCGCCCTCCTGGGCGGCCTCGCCGTCGACGACGCGTCCCGCGCCGCCGCCCACGACCTGGTGGCCCGCGGCCGTGAGGAGTTCCTCCCCGACGACCCCCTGGACTTCGCCGACGCCGAACTCGCCGCCCTCGACGACGCGCCGATCCGTGCGGGCCTGAACGTCCGAAGCGCCACCGTCGACCCCATCCGCGAGGTGGCCGCGGTCTGTGCCCGTCACGACGCCGTCGTCGAGGTCAACGCCCACTGCCGGCAAGCGGAACTCTGCGCCGTGGGCTGTGGCGAGACGCTCCTCCGCGACACGCCGCGGCTTCGGCGGTACGTCGCCGCCGCGAGCGAGACGGGCGCGACGGTGAGCGTGAAGGTGCGAGCCGAAGTCGACGGGGTGGATCTCCCGGCGACGGCGCGACGGGTCGCGAACGCGGGCGCGGACGTGATCCACGTCGACGCCATGGATAGCGAAGCCGTCGTCGCCGACGTCGCCGCCGCGGCCCCTGATTCGTTCGTCCTCGCGAACAACGGGGTCCGCGACCGGAAGACGACGTGGGAGTACCTCGCCTACGGCGCCGACGGCGTCAGCGTCGGCCGGCCGAGCGACGATCCGGCCGTCCTCCGACGGGTCGCCCGCGCCGTCGACGACTGGGCGCGCCGTCGCGCGGACGACGGGCGGACGCTCGAACGGGAACGGGAGGGGGAGAGAGAGGAGGAGAGGGAGGTGCCTGGATGAGCGGCGAGGGACGACGTCCCCCGGGGAGTGCGCACCCCCGTCCGGACATGACGCCGGTCGATCACGCCGAACTCGCCCTCCTCCTCGAGGTGGCGAGTACGCCCAAACCGGGCAACGTGGACCGCCGCCGCG
The DNA here is from genome assembly GCF_045690335.1 of Haloplanus litoreus. Lineage (GTDB taxonomy): Archaea > Halobacteriota > Halobacteria > Halobacteriales > Haloferacaceae > Haloplanus > Haloplanus litoreus. The sequence continues at coordinate 1,878,589 of NZ_CP147874.1, forward strand.
ACCACGACGATCTGCTGTTCGAACACTTCCTCGCGGGCGCGGTGGGGGCACGGGCTGGACTGGAACTGGCCACGGGCGACGGGAACGACGGGCCGCCGGCTCTCGGCGACGCCTTCGAGCGTTCGGTCCGCGGTATGAGCCAGCAGGAGGGCGACAATACGCAGTTCGGCTGTCTGCTCCTCCTCGTCCCGCTGGTTCGGGCGGCCGCGACGGATCGGCTCTCGCCGACGGGCGTCGCCGACGTGGTGGAGACGACGACGGTCGACGACGCGGTGGGCTTCTACCGCGCCTTCGAACACGTCGACGTGGCGGTAGACGACCCGCCGGCCGAGGCCGACGCTCTCGACGTGCGCCGCGGCGCAGACGCGATTCCGGCGCTCCGGGAGCGCGACCTGACGCTCGCGGACGTGATGGAACTGAGCGCCGACGGTGACGACAACGCCCGCGAGTGGACGACTGGGTTCGAGCGGACGTTCGCGGCCGCCGACGCCGTTCTCGACGACGCGGGACCGGTCACCGACCGCCTCGCGCGGGCCTTCCTCGACTTGCTCGCCGAACGCCCGGACACGCTCGTCGCCGTCGAACACGGCGACGACACGGCACGGGCGGTGAGTCGCCGGGCCGACGCGGTTCGCGGTGATCTCGACGCTGCCGAGGACCTGGCCGAGGCGTTCCGCGCGGAGGGGATCAACCCCGGAACGACCGCCGATCTCACCGCGGCAGCGGCCTTCGTCGCCCTCGAACGGGGGGTCCCGGTGTGACCGACACGACGTGGCCGGTCGACCTTCGCGGCGTCACCGAATCCGTCGTGGCGACGCTCGGTCCGAACGACCGGTGGAATCAGGCCGCACTCGGTCTCCACGCCCCCGAATCGGCCGACGATGCCGCGACCGCGACGACGTGGGGGCGCACTCGGACCCGGGGCAACTTCGAACGCCGGGGCGGCGGAGTCGTCCAGTTCACGACCGACCCCCGGGAGTTCGTCGACGCCGCTCTCGACGTGACCGAGACGGACGACCCCGTGCGGACGGGGGCGGCCGCGTGGGTCGAGGTGACCGCCGAGCGCCTCGACGAGGGCGTCGAGGACGGCACCGAGTGGGTTCGCTGGGCGCTCACGCCAGTCGAGTCGGCCGTTCGAGAGGAGACGGTGCCGACGATCAACCGGGGCTTCTACGCCGTCGTCGACGCGACGGTGGCCGCCTCCCGTCTCGACGTCCCCGCCTTCGACACCGCTGTCCTCCTCGACCGTCTCGCGTACTTCGCGGAGACGGTGGCGCGCTGTGGGGGGCCGGCGGAACGCGAGGCCTTCGCCCGCCTCGACGACCTGACCGAGTGGCGGGAGCGACGGAACGAATCGCTTTAGTGGCCCAACGGCACAACAGTCGGTATGGCCATCAAACCCAAATACGTCAAACAGCTCGGCAGGCTCCTCCTCGAGCGGTATCCGGAAGCGTTCAACACCGACTTCGAGACGAACAAAGACAGTGTCACCAAGCTGACGAACGTCGAGTCGAAGGGCGTTCGCAACCGGATCGCAGGCTACATCACCCGAAAGAAGTCGGGCGCTGCGGCGGCGGCCTGAACCGGCACGTCTTCTCGAATCACCACGGGTCGAGAGCGGCGGCTACGACTCCGCCGCGCGTTGGAGTTCGACGTAGAACACGACGCCGCTCGGGTCGTTGGCTTCGGTCCAGACCCGGCCGCCGTACTCGTCGACGAGGATGTCGACGATGGAGAGCCCGAAGCCGCCCCAGTCGCGGGTGTGGCTGAACCCGCCGTCGAACAGTTCGTCGCGTCGGTCCGCGGGGATACCGACGCCGTCGTCGGCAACGCGGACCGTGACCGTCTCCGCATCCGAATCGACGCCGACCGAGATGCGAACCGACGCCGGGTCGTTGTGTTCGACCGCGTTCGTCAACAGGTGATCGAACACCGTCTCGAGCATGTCGTCGGCGCGGACGGTCGGGTCGTCGTCGGGCGGCGCGAACTCGACGGTCGCCCGCGGATACGTCTCCCGAATCGCCGCTACCGAGTCGGCCAGCGTCTCAGCGATCGGGACGCCGTGGTCGCTCGGCTGCTCGGTCACGCCGGTCGCGAGTCGCCGCGCAGTCTGGACGAGATCGACGATCTCCTCGCTCCGGTGGCGGGCAACGTCTAGGTCCCCCCGGCGCTCGTCCGTCACCGCCGTCGCCAGCGAGTCGAGTTTCGCCAGCACGAGGTTCATGCCGTTGAGGACGTTGTGTCTGAGCAGGCGGTTGAGAAACTCCACGCGGGCCCGCTCCTCGTCGAGTTCGCGTTCGCGTTCGGTGCGCTCGGTCACGTCACGAAGTGCCGCGAGGTGGCGCCCCGGGAGGACGTTCGCGGTGGCGGCGACGGCGACGGTTCGAGTCTCGTCGTCCGGTCGCACCAGTTCGAACTCGCCACGACGACCGCCCGCGTCGAGGAACGACGACCACCGCGCCCGAACGTTCGTCTCCTCGGGTACGAAGTCCTCGATTCGCTTGCCCACGAGCTCCGTACGAGGGACGCCGAACAGTTCGGCCGCCGCGGGGTTGGTGGCCACGTACTGGCCCTGATCGTCGGTGATGACGAGGGCGTCGAGCGTCCCCTCGAACACCGCCCGAAACTGGCGTTCCTGTTCGCTCAGGCGGCGGTGCCGGCTCCGTGCGCGGACGTCGTACCGGCTGATGACGAGTCCGGCCACGGCACCCGTCGCGGCCACGTCGTAGACGAGAAACGCGGGCGCTTCGACGACGTGCCCGTGGGTCCCGTGCAAGGTGAGAAAGTACGCCGCGACGAGTCCGGTGACGACGAGACAGGTCGTGACCCAGAACGCCGTCACCACCGGCGTCATGTCGTCGTCGCTCCCCCACCGGAGCCACACGCCCGTCACCAGCAACACGAGGGCGAAAGAGAGCGGCAACGCGTCACCGAGCAACGACTCGAGCGTCGTCGGATGGCGGATCAGGTGGTAGACGGGACCCCCGAGCAGCAGCAGTCCGATCCCGGAGACGACGCCGCTTCCGAGACGCCGCCGCCACACGACCGACAGGCCGGCAACCCACGGTTCCAGTCCCCCCGTCAGCCCCGCGTTCCGGGAGTGATCGGCGAGGAAGTCGACCAGGTCGTCGCCAACGGCTCCCCCGACCCGCCCGTCGTCGGAGTTCCCGTGCCGTTCGCTCACGAGAGCGTCTTTCGATCGGGGTGGGTATATGCGTACTGGAGTTCGTACCCGCCGACACAGGAGTCCCGATCAGAGCCGGTCCGTCCGCCCCGCGGCCGTCCAGGCGTCGGTCGGCGCCGTCTCGGGGACGCGAACCGACCGCCCCTGGAGCCCGTGGATTCGTCCGGCGAAGCTCCAGCGGTCGCCATCCCACGTCTCCTCGGTGGACGCCGTCGCGGCCACCGCGGCGAGGTAACTGTCCCGCACGTGAGCGCCGACTGCCGCCGCGATGGCCGCCGCCTCCTCGTCGGTGGCGTCGTTCGGGATGTCGAGCGTGTCGTCCACCATCTCAGATCGGGATGTTTCCGTGCTTTTTCTCGGGATTACTCCGACGCTTGGTCTTGAGCATGTGGAGGTCGTCGACCAGTCGGCTCCGGGTCTCCTGCGGTTCGATCACGTCGTCGATGAACCCACGGTCTGCGGCGGTGTAGGGGTTGGCGAACTCCTCGCGATACTCGTCGACGAGGTCCTGCCGTCTCGCCTCGGCGTCGTCGGCGTCGTCGAGTTCGTCGCTGTAGAGGATGTTCACGGCCCCCTCCGGTCCCATGACGGCGAGTTCCGATGTCGGCCACGCGTAGTTGACGTCGGCGCCGAGGTGTTTCGACGCCATGACGCAGTAGGCCCCGCCGTAGGCTTTCCGCGTGATGACCGTCAGCAGGGGCACCGTCGCCTCGGAGTAGGCGTAGAGCAGTTTCGCGCCGTGGCGGATGATCCCCCGGTGCTCCTGGTCGGTGCCGGGCATGTAGCCCGGCACGTCGACGAACGTGATGATGGGGACGTTGAAGGCGTCACAGAAGCGAACGAATCGCGAGGCCTTCATGCTCGCGTCGACGGTGAGCGTTCCCGCGTTCGACCGCGGCTGATTGGCGACGACGCCGACCGAGTGGCCGTCGAGGCGTCCGAAGCCGACGACGACGTTTTTCGCCCAGTCGCCGTGAACCTCGAAGAACGAGCCTTCGTCGACGACGACGCCGACCACGTCGGTCATGTCGTATGGTTTCTGTGGCTGATCGGGGACGACGTCCGTGAGCGCCTCGGCCGGCCGATCCGGGTCGTCCCACGGATCGACCCGTGGCGGGTCCTCGACGTTGTTCTGCGGGAGATAGGAGAGCAGGCGCCGGATGCTGTCGAGCGCCGTCTCCTCGTCCTCGAAGGCACGGTGGGCGACGCCCGTCTTCGAGGCGTGGGTGACTGCGCCGCCGAGTTCCTCGAACGACACCTCCTCGCCGGTGACCGTCTTGATCACGTCCGGCCCGGTGATGAACATGTGGCTCGTGTCCTTCACCATGAAGATGAAATCGGTGATGGCGGGGGAGTAGACGGCGCCGCCGGCACAGGGACCCATGATGCCGGATATCTGGGGGACGACGCCGCTGGCCTGCTCGTTTCGGTGGAAGATGTCGGTGAAGCCGGCGAGACTCCGGACCCCCTCTTGGATGCGGGCGCCCGCGGAGTCGTTCAGACCGACGATGGGAGCGCCAACGTCCATTGCCTTGTCCATCACCTTACAGATCTTCTCGGACATCACCTCGCCGAGCGATCCGCCGAAGACGGTGAAGTCGTGGGCGAAGACGAAGGTCTTGCGCCCGTTCACCTGCCCGTAGCCGGTGACGACGCCGTCGCCGGGGAGTTTCTTCTCCTCCATCCCGAACTTGTGCGTGCGGTGGGTCCGGAACTGGTCGAACTCCCTGAACGTCCCGTCGTCGAGGAAGTAGTCGACTCGCTCGCGGGCAGTCATCTTGCCCTTGGCGTGCTGGGACTCGATCCGGTCTTCGCCCCCGCCGAGGAGTGCCCGCTCCCGTTTCTCGCGGAGTTCCTCGATCCGCTCGTCCATGGTCATGGCCGACCACCTGTCATTGTAGACAAAAGGTTCGACCGGCGGCAAAAGGATTCCGCCCCGCTCAGACCGCCACACGACCGCGCCGCAGTCCGGCGAGGACCAGACCGACGACGACGACGGCGGCGCCGACGGTGGGCCAGAAGCCGATGCGGGCGTCGACTCCGAGCGTCGTCAGCAAGGTGAACACCAGAAACAGCGGGATGGCGACGCCGATAGCGAGGAGCCACGGGGTACCGAAACGGGTCGCCAGCGGTCCCGCGCCGGTGGCGTACTCCGCGACGGCGTCACGACCGAGGACCCACCCCGCGAACAACAGGAAGGCGACCAGGCCGACGGTGAGCAACAGGTCAACCAGCGTTCCGGCGACGAAATCGAACAGCGGGGGCTGGAACGCGGTGATCGTCCCAGTCGTCGCGATGAGCGCGAGCAGCGCGCCGACGGCTTTCCGTCGCGACCAACCGACCTCGTCGACGAGGATGGAGACCGGAATCTCCAGCATGCTGATCGAACTCGACAGGGCGGCGAAGGCGACGACGCCGAAAAACAGGACGGCCAGCACGCTGCCGCCGGGCAGGGCGCCGAACGCCCCCACGATGCCGACGAAGAGGGCGCCCGGGCCGCCGCTCCCGGGATCGATGCCCTGCGAGAACAGGAGCGGGAAGACCACCAGTCCGGCGAGGACGCCAACGCCCGTGTTGAGCAGGGCAATCACCGACCCGTCGAACGGGAGCGATCGGTCCTCGTCGATATAGGAGGCGTAGGTGATCATGGTGCCAGCACCGACCGAGAGCGTAAAGAGCGCCTGCCCGGCGGCCGGCCCGAGAATCGAGAAGAAGTTCGCGCGAATCGTTTCGAGGTCGAAGCTGAGAAAGAAGTCGTAGCCGGCGCCCGCCCCCGGTCGTGTGGAGACCCAGACGGCCATCCCGACGAGCAAGGCGAGGACGGCGGGCATCATCACTTTCGTTCCCAGTTCGATGCCGCGGCGCACGCCACCGAGGACGATCAGGCCGGTGAGCGCGAGAAAGAGGAGGTGATAGCCCGCGGCCGCGACGCCGAAGGAGACACTCCCGAAGTACGCGCCCGGGTCCGCGAGGTAGGCCGCGCCACCGGTGAAGGGGCCGGTCAGCGAGACCAGCAGGTACCGCAGGATCCAGCCACCGACGACGCTGTAAAACGAAAGGAGTGCGACGCCCGTAATCGCGGAGATGCCGCCGACAGCGGCCCAGCGGCGCGATCCGGAGAGGTTGCGTAACGCACCGACCGGGTTCCGCCGCGCCCGCCGCCCGATGACGAACTCCCCGAGTAGTCCGGGAACGCCCACCCCTAGGACGATGACCAGATAGACGAGCAGGAAGGCGCTGCCACCGTTTTCGGCGGTCATCCAGGGGAACCGCCAGATGTTCCCCAGTCCGACCGCGCTCCCCGCGGCGGCCAGAATGAAGCCTGTTCTCGTACCCCACGTCTCTCGTGCCATTATCACATCGTCGGCGGAACCCGGTGAAGTGGGTTTCGAGTCGGAAGTCGTCAATCGAGTGTGACGTCTGGTGGCCGACGTGCCGTATCACACCAGCGGTGCGGCGAGCAGTCCCGCCTTGACCGCGAGCGACTGCAATCCGAGCAGGAGGGTCGCCAGGACGCCGAGGGGGACGAGCGTCCGGACGAACCAGAGCCACGCGACGGCACCGCCCTCGCTCAGGTCGGTTCCTCGCCGGAGTTCCGCCACCGCGTCGTCGGTGTCCGCCCAGCCGACGAACAGGAGGAGGGTGAGCACCGATAGCGGGAGCAGGAGGTTGTAGGCGATGGCGTTGTACCAGGAGAGAATCGGCACGCCGAGGGCGCTCGGCACGCCGAGGGCGAAGATGGCCGCGCCGAGAGCGACGGCGAGCGTCGAGCGCGAGCGGTCGGTGTTGTCGACGAGGTAGGTGGTGACTACTTCGAGGAGGCTGATAGCGGAGGAGAGCGCGGCGAGCAGGAGGACGACGAAGAACCCGACGCCGAGGAAGCGCCCGGCCGGTAACTGGGCGAACGCGCCGGCGAGCGTGATGAAGGCCGCACCGAGCCCACCGCTCCCGGGCTCGATACCCAGCGAGAAGAGGATGGGAAAGACCACCAGTCCCGCCAGGAGACCGACGAACGTGTTGAGGACGACGATGGTCGCCCCGTCGACCGGCAGGGAGTCGTCGCGTCCGAGGTAGGAGGCGTAGGTGATCATCGCCCCCATCCCCAGCGAGAGGGTGAAGAAGGCTTGCCCGACGGCGGCGGGGAGAATCGACCCGAGGTTCGCGAGCAACACGTCGACGTCGGGCGAGAGGTAGTACGCGTAGCCCGCGGCGCCGCCCTCCAGCGTTCCGGCCCAGACGGCCAGGCCACCGAGGAGGATGACGATGCTCGGCACCATCAGCTTCGTCGACCGCTCGATGCCGTCGGTGACGCCGAGGGCGACGACGCCGACGGTCAGGGCCATGAAGACGGCGTGGAAGCCGACGGCCTCGGGGCCGGCGGAGATGGCGCCGAAGTACGCCTCGGACCCGGAGAAGTAGGCGCCGGTAGCGCTACCGAGGACGTACCGGACGACCCAGCCGCCGACGACGCTGTAAAACGAGAGGATCCAGAAGGCCGAGAGGGTACCGAGGACGCCGACGATCTTCCAGTTCCGATGGCCGAGACGGGCGAAGGCGTCGATGGGGTTGCGCTCGGCCCGGCGGCCGACGACGAATTCTGCGAGCATGGCGGGAAAGCCGATCAAAAAGACGGCGGCGAGGTAGACGACGATGAAGGCGGCGCCGCCGTTCGCCCCCGTCTGGAACGGGAACTGCCAGATATTACCCAGTCCGACGGCACTGCCGACGGCGGCGAGGATGAAGCCCACCCTCGTCGCCCACGTCTCGCGTTGTGACATAGGCCGGTCCTACCCCCAGCACCGAAAAAAGGATCACGATACGTCGCGGCGCCTGTCACAGCCGTTACAGGCCGCCTCGAGGCGTTCGTGCGGACTGTTGTAAGTCAGCACCGACGTCCCGTGATCGGTGACGGCGACGGCCGGAACACAGTCACAGCATCCGTATCAAGCTTCGCCGTAGACGGGGACGGCGGCACCGCTCGTCGCCGCCGTGGCGTCCGACGAGAGCGCGAGTACCGTCCGCGCGATGGTCGCCGGGTCGACCCACGCGTCGTGGTCGGCGTCGGGCATCATCTCGCGGTTCGCGGGCGTATCGATGACGCTCGGCAACACCGCGTTCGCCCGGACGACGCCCTCGTTCTCCGCGGCGATGGTCTCCGTCAGGAGCCGAACCCCGGCCTTCGACGCGCGGTACGGCCCGTCGCCCTCACCCCCGGAGAGCGACGACCGGGCGGAGACGCTGACGACCGTCCCCTCCGTGGCCTGCAGGTGTGGCAGGGCGTGTTTCGACGCCAGAAACATCGTTTTCAGGTTCACGTCGAACAGGAAGTCGAAGGTCCCGGCGTCCGTCTCGTGGATCGGTGTCCCGCCGCGCCACGTCCCCGCCACGTTACAGAGGTGGTCCAACCCGCCGTGGGTCTCGACGACGTCGCCGACCACTCGCGCCACGTCGTCCTCGTCGGTGAAATCCCCCTGGTAGTAGTCGAGAACCTCGCCGTCGACGAGGGCGTCCTCGTCGTCGGGGGCGACCACGTCCGCTCCACAGACCGTCGCGCCGGCGTCGGCGAAGGCCGCCGCGACGGCGCTTCCGAGGGCGCCGCACGCGCCCGTCACCAGTACGACCCGATCACCGAAGTCGAAGCTCGCGCTCATACCGTGATGTTCGGTACCGAGACACAAAAAGCGCGCCGGCGCGGTCAGGGCGTCACGACGAGTTTCCCAAGGAAACTGTCGGCCATCACGTCGCGGTGGGCGTCGGCTACCTCCGCCAGGTCGTCCGTCCGCGCCACCTCGATTTCGAGGTCACCCGTCCCCATGAGGCGGGCGACCCGTCCCAGCGGGGCGCTCAGTTCCGGCGTGTTGAACATACTCATGAACTGGTAGGTGAGGTCCTTCCCGCGGGCGACGCCGTCGTTCGTGAAGCCGACGGCGGGGTCGTTCTCGCCGATGCCGACGATGCGGCCGTCGTGGGCGGCCACGTCGGCGTCGAACTGCAGGTAGTCGTCGAGGCGGTGGTCGAGGATCACGTCGGGGCCGCCGTCGCTCGCGTCGCCGACCGCCTCGCGCAGGTCGTCGCGGCCGTAATCGAGGACGACGTCGGCGCCGAGGGCGTCCAGTCGGTCGTGGTACGGCGGCGCGGCGGTGGTGACGACCCGCGCGCCGGCCGCCGCGGCCACCTGCACGGCCGCGTGCCCGACGCCGCCGCTCCCGCCGTGGATCAGCGCCGTCTCCGCGGGTTCCAGACCCGCGTGATCGATCAGTGCGCGCCACGCCGTCACCGCGGCGACCCCCGCCCCGCCGGCGGCGACGGGATCGACGCCCGACGGGAGGGTGGCGAACCGGTCGTCCGGCACCGCAACGTACTCCGCGCAGGCGCCGTAGTGGTCCTTGCTCAGGCCGGTGGCGACGACGGCGTCGCCGACGCTCACCCCCTCGACGTCCTCCCCGACGGCGACTACGTCCCCCGCGGCGTCGACGCCGGGCACCATCGGCAGGGTGAACGGCTCGTACGCCCCCTCGCGGAAGTAGGTGTCCACGGGGTTGATGCCCGCCCCCGCCACTTCGACGACGACGTCTCCAGGTCCCGGTTCCGGTCGGTCGACGTCGTCCACTCGCAGTACCTCGGGCCCGCCGTGTTCGTGATATCGAACTGCGCGCATGTGGTGGACTACGCGGAAGGGCCGAATAAAGCCCCAACCTCCACCACGGAGCCGCCGGTGTGACCCTACTTGACCGCTTCCAGCACCCAGTCAGTCGGCGTCGCGCGCCGAACTTCGACGTCGAACGACTCGCGCGGCTCGCCCGCGACGCGACTCAGAAACTCGCCGACTGGCGTCGGATCGCGGTCGCTGACGAGGACGAACCGCTCCCCGGCGTCGAGCGACGCGAACCGGTCGCGGACTCGTTCCTTCCGCGCCTGCGGGGCGGCCCCACGGATGTCGACGGCGTCGTCCGGCACGTCTACCTCGCCCGCGGCGTCGAGGGCCGTTCGCGTCCGCTCCCCGAGGTCGGCGACCACCGCAGGCACGTCGCCCGGTTCCGGCCGCCCCTGCAGCGCCCGCGTGAACGGCAGTTCCGCGAGGATCGGCGCATCGAACCCGTCGAGGGCGTCCTCCGCGAACAGCTCGTTTGCCTCGCCACAGCAGTCACAGACGTACTCGGCCATGTTGACGACGGCACCCAAGACGGGCACGTCGTTGTCGCGGAACAGTTCGACGGTCCGTTCGGTGTCACTGACGGCGGCGTGAAACGGCGTCGTGACGACGACGACGCCGTCGACGGGGACCTCCTGTAGCGTCGTGAGCACCACGTCGCCGGTGCCGGGCGGCAGGTCCACCACCAGCACGTCGTCGTTCCGCCACGCCGTGTTCTCGAAGAGATCGGAGAGCGCGTCGTGGGCCATCGCCCCGCGCCAGGCGAGGGGCGCGCCCGACTCCATCAGGCCGACGCTCATCACGTCCATCCCGCCCCGACGAATCGGGAGGGGGTCGCCCGCCTCGCTGGAGTGGACGGGGCCGCTCACGTCGAGCAGGGTCGGCACGTTCGGCCCGTGGATGTCGGCGTCGAACAGCGCCACCTCGGCGTCGGCTGCGAGCGCACAGGCCAGGTGGGTCGCGACCGTCGATTTGCCGACGCCGCCTTTCGCGCTCGCGACGGCGACGACGTGATCGAACGACTCGACGCCGCCACTCCCCTCGCTGGACGGCGCCGCTTGCTCGACGTGGACGCTCTCGACGCCGTCAACGTCGTCCACGGCCCGCAACATCGCCTCGATCACCCCCCGACTCGTCGCCTCGTCGAGGGCGGTCAGGTCGGTCTCCAGCGTCACGTCGCCGTCGGTCACGGCCACGTTTTCGACGAACCCGGCCTCGAAGACGGAGAGGTCGGCCGCCGGGTCGCGAACCGTTCGCAGTGCCGCTTCGACTCGGTCCGTCAGTCTCGTGGTGTCCGTCATAGGTCGGGCATCCGATTGAGTCGGTCCTCGCCGGGCAGGAGGCGTCCGTCGTTCTCCAGGGCGCCGAAGGTCCGCCGGAACCGCGCCGGATCGGCTTCGAGCGCCCGTTCGGCCGTCTGGCGGACCACCGTCGCCGGGTCCTCGGTCAGGTCACGCAGTCGGTTGCGGGCGCGGTCCTCGTCGACGCCGCCGAGCATGTGGGCCGCCCACTCGCGGACCCGCTCGCTCTCGTCGTGGCTCAGGTCGAGCAGCCGGTCGGCCATCGCCTCGCCGCGGAGTTTGAACAGCGAGACGGCGGCGTTCCGGCGCACGGCGTGGTGGTCGTCGTCGATAGCGGCCGCGACGTCGGCCTCGTGGGCCTCCCGGTCGAGGTTGTCGAGGGCGACGACGGCCTCGGCACGAACCCAGGGGTCGTCGTCGTCGAGGAGTTCGACGGCGACGGCGGCCGCCCGTTCGCCGATCGCCCCCGTCCCGTCCCCGCCGTGAGCCGTCAGCGCCTCCACCGCGAACTGCCGCACGTCCGCGTCCGCGTCGGTGGTAGCCGCCCGTGCGAGCCCCGACACGACCGCCGATGCCGTCGGTTCGTCCTTCAGCGCGAGGGCGGCGCGGCGGCGGTCGATCGGGTCGTCCGCCCCGAGGTCGTCGAGGAGCGCCGCCGCGTCGCTGTCGGCGACCGGTTCCGTGTCGGCCGCCGAGAGTTCCGCGGGCGACGCCTCGCCGATGGTCACGTCCTGACGACTCACCTCGATGTCTTCGAGCGCTTCGATGTCGCTCCCGAAGCCCGGACTCCGCGTCGGATCGAGACCCGGGTCGGGGTCCTCGTTCAGGTGTTTCTCGAACTCGTCGTCGGTCATCGCCGACCCTCCCGGACGGCGAACGTCGCGGCGCCGAGCGCGAAGGGAACGGCTCGCGGGAGCGCCGCCGGGACGCCGGCGAACGCGACGAGTACGACGCCCGCGAGCAGGGACCACTCCCGCCGTCGCAGCGCCGCGCTCCCCGCCGTCACTGCCCCGCCGACCGCGATGGCGGCGACCGGGAGCGAACTGCCGACGACCCCACCGCCGACGAGGGTGACCGCGCCGACGACGAAGGGAAGCGAGAGGCCGAGCGCGACGACGGCGGCGAACGCGGCGCCGCCGCCGAGCAGGGACCGGGTCGTCGTCGCCGCGAAGGCCGGTGTGACGGCGACGCCGACGAGCGCGAGCGTCGATCCGAGCGGTCGGAGCGCGACCCACCCCCCGACGCCGCTCGCGAGGCACACGGTCAGCGCGGCGAGCAGTGTCCCGAGGGCGATACCGCGGGCGTTCGCGAACCGATGCCGGTGTGCGACGGCGACGGCGGTCGTTCCGGCGGCGACGGCGACGGCCGCGGGCGCGACGACGGCGCCCGGGCCGAGCGACAGCAGGCCGAAGACGCCGACGAACAGGAGGCCGACGCCCGAAACCGGATCGGTCTCGGTGAGCGCCACGACGACGGCCGCCACCCCGGCGACGGCCGTCGCCCCGACGGCGGCCGCGTCGCCGCCGCCGACCGGCGGTCCCGCCGGCGCGTTGATCACGACGGTCAGGAGAAACTTGGCGGCGACGCCGAGCGCAGCGACGCCAGCGGCCCCCCCGACGACCGCCCGACGGCGGTCCTCCGGGATCGGTGGGTGCCAGTGTCGCCGCCCCGCGCTCGCTCGGGCCGTCATATCGACCCCTCCAGTCGCGTCGCGAGGTCGTTACGGTCGGCTCTGACGAACGCCTCCAGCAGTGCCGTCAGGCCGCCGTAGACGCCGGTCCCGGGTTCGCCGTCGACGCGTTCGGCGATACCCGCGGCGGCGTGGCCGAGGTGGCGGTCGTGGAAGTCGAGTCTGGCGGCGGCGTCACCGTCGTCGACGGCTGCTTCCCGCCGGGCCAGATAGCCCGCGAACTCCAGTTCGTAGGTCAGGGCGTCGTGGTTGTCGCGTTCGTCGGTGTCGATCTCCAGTCCGTAGTAGTTGTACGCCCGCGCAAGGTCGAGGTTGACGTCGTTCCAGGACTGATCGGGGCGGTACTTCGACTCGTACAGCGGGACCGGCGGCCCCTCTGAGTCGAGCGTACCGTCCGTCCGGTCGACGTACTCCGCGTACCCCAGTTGGAACAGGTCGTTGTACCGGGCCGCCAGCGTCTCGTAGTCGTCCGCCGTCTTCAGGTCCGGCACCGCCACGTCGAGGGCCGTGTGATCCAGACAGCGAGTCAGTTCTTCACCCAGACGGCCGGCCGCGACGGCCTCGTGGAACTCCCGGTCGGGATGGCGGAAGGCGCGGGCGAGCGTCGTGTACACCGTCCCCCGTGCCGCCGGGTCGGTGTCGACGCTCCCGACGTCGTCGCGGGGATCGGTCGTCGCCATCAGGAACGCCCCCCGTCGCCCCCGCGAGTGCGGAGGACGCCGAAGGCAGTCACGCCGACGACGGCCACGATGGCGACGCCGGCGACGGTCCAGAGCAACGCCTGATAGGGCGGCCCCGCCGGCCCGTCGCCGGTCGGGAAGTAGTGCCACTCGCTGACGGCTTTCCGACCGGAACGTTCGGCGTTGCCCCCGTCCCAGACGGCGAAGGCGACGTCGAGTCGGTCGTCCGAGTCGAGCGTCGTTCGGTTCGCGCTCTCGGTCGTGAGTTCGCGGGAGTAGACGACCGTCCACGTGCCGTTCGCGTAGGTGGCGTTGGCGTCGATGGTGGGCGCGGGGAACGTCGTCGTGGTGCCCGCACCGCCCGCGAGCAACTCCTGGGTCGCCCCGTTGCCGCTCCAGTACCAGACGTTCACCCGATTGTCGGCGCCACCCATGGCGATGGGGGGACGGGAACTCGTGTCCACCGGGAACTGGACGGCCACCGCGTCCGCGAAGGTCCGCGGCGAATCGACGCTGACGTTCCGCGTCGGATCGTCCCACTGGAGGCGCACGTGGAAGACGTCCCCGCTCCGCGCGGCCTGAACGTGGATCCGCTCGATAGACGTGTCGGCGGCGTCCGGGACGTCGCTCGGGGCGCTCGACAGCGCCACGTCCGCAGCGGGCACCTGCGACCACCCCGACGCGTCCGGCCCCGCCAGGGCAGCGTCCGGCAGGGTGCTGACCGGAATTTCGTGGGCGGGACGGGCGTCGGCGGCCGGCGCCGCCGTCGCGGAGACGACTAGGGCGCCGACGAACGCCGCCGTCAGCAGTGCGCGCGTTCGATCCTCAGTCATCGTCGAACACACCCAGTCGGTACTGTTTGGCCGGATTCTTGTGCTGGAGCAGTTCCATCAGTTCGCTGTCGTCGCCCTGACGGGCGCGCTGACGCTCGCGCTCGATGGTGTTGAGCGCCTGGTCGACGCCGTCGCCGAACAGTTCCCGGAGGTAGCCTCGCGGGATGCGGTCGACGTCTACCGACTCGCCGTCCTCCGTGTGTTGGCCGGGCGCGTAGGGGGGGATGTAGTAGACGTTGGGCTGGGTGCGGAACTCGGGGTGGAGGGGCAAGGCCACCTCGTACTCCTCGACCAGTTTGTAGATGGGGCCGTCCTCGTCGTCGAGGAACCCAACCAGCCGGAGCTGGGGCGGACACTCCTCGGCACAGGCCGGGGCGTAGGTCTCTCCGTCGGGACCCTCGCCCTCCAGCCGAGGGTAACAGAAGATGCACTTCTCCGACTTCTTGGAGACGGTGTTGTAGTACACCTTCTTGTACGGACAGCCCTCGACGCAGTAGCGGTACCCCCGACAGCGCTCCTGGTCGACGAGGACGATGCCGTCCTCCTCGCGCTTGTAGAGCGCCTGTCGCGGGCAGGCCTCCACACAGGAGGGGTGGGTGCAGTGGTTACAGATCCGGGGCAGGTAAAAGTAGTAGCTGTTGGGGTACTCCCCGGCGCCCTGATCCTCGTCCCAGTTGGGACCCCACTCGGCGCCCTCGCGCGGGCGGAGGGGTTCGTCGCTCCCCTCGTACATGATCTCGGAGTGGTTGAACTCCCAGGGCCGGCCGTAGTCCTCCCGCGAGGGAATCTCGCCGTCGACCCGTTCGGAGCCGTCCTCGGTCCACCCGCCGCCGGAGTCCTCCCAGCCGCGGGGGTAGCCCTCGCCGGGTTTGGTCTCGACGTTGTTCCAGTACATGTAGTCGGTGCCACCCCCCTCCGTCCAGAGGTCCTTGCAGGCGATGGTGCACGTCTGACAGCCGATACACTTGTTGAGGTCCATCACCATCGCAACCTGGTGGTCGATCCCCTCCGCCACGTCGATGTTGGTGTCGTCGTTGGTGCTCATTCGCTGTCACCTCGGTCGGACTCCGCCCGTCTCACTGCCGACGCGCCGCTGGCATCGTCCGCGGGCCGCACGTCGACGTTCACGTCGCTGTTGACGCCGGTCGGCCCCCAGTAGTTCGGGAAGAAGTGGAGATGCTCGCCCGTGTCGGCGGGGTACTGGACGAGCTGCGTCGGCTTCATGTACATCGGTACGAGTGAGTTGAAATTGTTCCGGTCGGGGTACTGGATCTTCTCCCACGCGAAGAACTGTCTGAGCGTCCCCGGTTCGCCCGAGGGGTAGAGCTTCGCCTGCACCTCGACGCTCGCGAGGTCGTTGTACACCTCGACCGTGTCGCCGTCCTCGATACCTCGCTCCGCGGCGTCCTCCGGATTGAGGTAGACCACGGGTTCGCCGCGCTGGAGGCGGAGCATCTTCGTGTTGTCCCGCCACGTCGAGTGGATCGACCACCGACCGTGGGGCGTGTTGTACGACAGCGGATAGTCCCCGCCCATCGACGCCGGCCCGCGCTTGTGGGTCGGGAGCTCTTCGCCGAGTTCGAGATACCAGTCGTGGTCGATGTAGTACTGCTGGCGGCCGGTGAACGTCGGCCACGGCTCCTTGTCGTGGACGTACCGCTGCCAGGGCACGTAGGCCTCGCCGTCCTCGATGTCGGAGGTCCAGTGGTCGCCCGCCGCGAGGAGTCGCTGTGGCTGTTCGACGGTGTCGTCGAAGGTGATCCGCTCGTCGTCGTCGCTCGGATTCGACTCCTCGGAGTGTTCGAGGATGAACTCCGAAGCGGCCCGCCCGTCCTCCAATCCGCCGGCTTCGCCGGTCTCCCAGTCGCGCACGTAGTCGTCGTAGATGGTCGTGAGGTCGATGGTGCGGTCGAACTTCCGATCGTCGACGGGGTCGACCCCCCGTTCCCGGGCGCGTTCCTGAATCTTCTCGGCCAGGTCGCGGAAGATGGCCCAGTCCGACTTGGCCTCGCCCAGTGGCTCCACTGCCGGGGTGAACGGGTGGACGTAGGTGTGCATGTCCGTCTCCGAGAGGTCGTACTTCTCGTAGTGGCTGGCCGCCGGGAGGACGATGTCCGAGTACATCGCCGTCGAGTCCATCCGGAAGTTGATGTCGACCACGAGGTCGAGTTTCGGCCACAGCTGTTCCTCCACGGCGACGTTGCCCTTGGCCTGGTTGAAGAGGTTTCCACGCCAGACGAACAGCGTCGAGGGATCTGGTCGGAAGCCGTCCTCGCGTTCGCTGGGATAGAGCGGCATCCAGCCCTTCTCGATCGACTCTCGGATCTTCGCCGCGGTGTCGGGATCGGTGTTGTTCAGGATGCCCGCGTGGAAGTACGTCCACAGCGTCGTCGGCACGCCCCGGACGCTCCCGGTGGGAAAGGAGAGTACCTGCCAGCCGTGGAACGTCCAGATCTTCTCCTGGCCGACGTAGTGATCGAGACCGGTCCCGGGGTCTCCCAGATTCCCGGTCAGCGTCACGAGCAGTTGGATCGCTCGGTTGCCCAGGTCGTTGTGGTACCAGTCGTTGACGCCCTTCCCGTGGATGATCTTCGCGGCGTCGGCGTCCGCGAACTCGCGAGCGATCCGCTGGTAGGTGTTCTCGCCGACGCCCGTCTCCTCGTGGACGAACTCGGGGGTGTACGCCGACAGTTCGTCCCGCAGGTTCGCCCAGACGGAGCGGACGGCGACGCTCCCGCCGTCGGCGTCGACCGATCGAGCCACGTCCAACTGCGGGTCGAAGTCGAGTGCGATGCTGGCCGACGGGTCGTGTTGTCCGTCCCGCTCCCCGAGCGACCCGGGGGCCGGTTGCAACGTCCCGTCGGCGTCGACCATCACGAACACCTTGTCGGGGTCGGCGGCGTCCGTCGCGAGGCCAACCTCGCCGGCCCGGAGGAACTTGCCCGTGTCCTCGCGCACCAGCAGCGGCATGTCCGTCTGCTCTTTCAGGTGCGTCTCGTCGTACCGCTCCTCGTCGACGATGGTGCGCGCCATGCCGAGCGCGAGGGCGGTGTCGGTACCACCCTCGGGCGCCAGCCACTCGTCGGTGTGGATGGCGGTCTGGGAGTAGTCGGTGAAGATGCCGACGCGTTTTGCCCCCTCGTAGCCCGCGTCGAGGAAGTACTTCGCGTCCGGGATACGCGTGACGTTGATGTTCGATCCCCAGGCGATCAGGTAGTCCGAGTTGTGCCAGTCGGCGGACTCGGCGTTGTCCGTCTGGGTCCCCCAGGTGATCGGTTGGCCCGGCGGCAGATCCGAGTACCAGTCGTAGAAGCTGTGTGAGACGCCGCCGAGCAGGTTGAGGAGGCGACTCCCCGAGGCGAAGGAGACGGGGCTCATCGCGGGGATGGGAGTGAAGCCCGAGATGGCGTCGTACCGCCCGACCCGCACCTCGTCGATGACGTGGTCGGCGATTTCGGTCAGCGCCTCGTCCCAGCTGATGCGCTCCCACCGCCCCTCTCCCCGGTCGCCAGTGCGACGGAGCGGGTGGAGGACGCGCTGGTCCGCGTTGACGTAGTCGGTGTAACAGGCTCCCTTCTGACAGCCGCGCGGGTTGGGGTCCGGGAGGCTGTCGTCGAACGTGGGGTAGTCGCCCGCTTGCTCCTCGCGCCAGACCTGCCCGTCCTTGACGAAGACGTTCCACGAGCACGACCCCGTACAGTTGACGCTGTGGGTCGAGCGGGAGATGGAGTCCCAGTCCCACTCCTCGCGGTAGAGGTCCTCCCAGTCGCGGTAGGGGTAGTTTCCGATAGGGTCCTCGACGGTCTGCAGGCCGCTCATGCCGTCGTCCGCGAAGGAGAGGCCAGTCGCCCCGAGGAGGGAGGCGACGCCGAGGCCTTTCACGAAGTCACGTCTGCCGATTCCCGTGCTGTCCGTCCAGTCGTCGTTCGTCGTATTGTCACTCATTGGTCACGAACACCGTCACGGTCGCACAGAGGGCGCCGGTGGCGGCGAGGGCGAGGCCGACGGGCGTCCCCCCACCGGCGTCGAGGCCGGCGGCCACGAGGCCGAGGCCGAGCAGTTTGCTCGCCGTATCTAGCAGGCTGTACGTTCGGGCCGGGAGCGAGACGCGGATCGGAGCGTCGGCCTCAGTCATCTCCCCCACCTCCGGTCGTCGTCGCGCCGCCCTCCCTTGCGTCCGGGTCGCTCCCACCCTCGCGAAGGAGAACGTAGGTGATTCCGCCGAACAGCGGTGGAACCCCGAGCAACGCCGCCGTCAGGATCGGATTGACCACCTCCGTCGTCGTGCCGAGCACCTGATCGGCGAGGATGTTGTTCATCCCCGCGATGGAGGCGATCATGATGAACGCGACGGCGGCGACGCCGACGGCGGTCTGCCAGGGACGGGCCAGCGGATCGCTCGTGAAGTGGACGGGCTCCGTTCGGTCGACGAAGGGCCAGACTACGATGGCGAGGAAGATGAGTCCGGGGAGGATGATGCCCCCGACGAACTCCGTGGAGATGTGGACCGATCCAATCGAGAAAGACATCCACTCCGGCAGGAGTTTCAGGAAGCCGTACACCCACATCAGGAACCAGTCGGGCATGATGAGGGCCGGCGTGGACGCGGGGTCGTTCGGTCCGTACTCCGCGACGTTGTGGACGGGCAACAGGCCGGCCAGCGCCGACAGCGTGGCGGCGGTCAGGAAGAACATCACCGCCGAGACGGCGGTCTGATTCGGCACCGCCGGGAGCCCGACGATGACGCTGCCGTCGTCCCGGTCGACCGTCCGGCCACCACCCCGCACGTCGTCGTCACGCCGCGCCTCCGTGTGTTTCTGCCGGATCAGGATCACCATGTGGACGGCGAGGCCCACGGCGATGGCCCCCGGAATGATCAGGACGTGCAGGAAGTAGAGACGGGGGATGGTGGCACTCGTCGGGAACTGGCCGCCGAAGACGATTTCGCCGAGGAACTGCCCGACGAGCGGCACCGAGATCGTGAGGTTGTAGCCGATGCTGGTCGCCGTCGCGGCGAACTCGTCGAAGGGGAGCGCGTAGCCGGTGTAGGCCGCCCCCATCGCCAGCACTGCCAGCCCCGTTCCGACGAGCCAGTTCGGTTCGCGGGGGTTGCGGTACGCCCCCGTGAAGAACACTCGTAACATGTGTAAGCCGATGGAGGCGACGAACAGGTGAGCCGCCCAGTGATGGAGGCGGCGGATGAACATCCCGAAGGGGACGGTGTAGGTGATATGCAACACCGAGACGAACGCCTCGGGCATCTCCTCACCCTGGAACGCGGCGACGCTCCCGTCGTACTCCACGTCCGAGGTGGAGGGTTCGTAGAAGAACCCGAGGAAGACCCCGGAGAGGACGAGAAAGAGGAAACAGAAGAGGGCGACCTCTCCGAGGAGGAAGGAGTCCTCCGCCGGGAACGCCTTCCCGAGGAACGTCTGCCCGTTCTCCAGGTCGAGTCGGGTATCGAACCAGGCGTACAGTCGGTCGGCGCGGGAGTCGGACATCACTCGCCACCTCCCGGACCGACGCCGGCCTCGAAGTCGCCCGTGGCGACGAGGTACCCGTCGCTGGTGAGGGTGATCGGCAACTGCGGGAGGGGACGCCCCGGCGGGCCGCCGACGACCGACGCCCCCGTCGTCGGATCGAACTTCCCGAAGTGACAGGGACAGACCAGCGTGTCGCCCTCCCGGTCGGACACCATACAGCCGGCGTGCGTACACACCTTCGAGTAGGCGGCGTACCCGCTGACGGTGAATGCCATGTTGGTCCCGCCGCCGTAGGCGCTCTCGGGGAACCGCACGAGGAGCGTCGGCGCGTCCTCGATGCCCGGTCGCGGCTCGGGAAAGACGGTGAGCTGTTCGCCTTCCCCCAGTCGGTCCTCGGTGATCCGGGCGCCGTCACCGTCGACGAGGGTGACGCCGTCGGAGTAGACGGGCCCGCTGTACCCGCGTTCGAACACCTGCGTCAACCCGGCCAGCGGCGCGGCGAGGCTCCCGATTGCCGTCAGGCCCCCCACCGTCGCGAGGAGCTTCGCGACGTCACGGCGGCGCACGGTGGCCCGGGCGCGTGTGTCCGTGTAGATGCTCGGTTGCGTCGCCTCGCCGTGACAGGGGCAGTCTTCGGGGTCGTCGTCCGGCGCGGTCATCGGTCGTGCCCCCGGTGTTCGGCGACTTCGATGTGGGGCATGAACCAGGCGTAGTAGGCCACCGTCGACAGCGCCAGCGAGGTGAACATCCCCGTGGCGTACAGCCCGAAGTACTGCGTCCGGGCTAGCGTCAGGTACTCGCCAGTGAAGAGCGCCGCGAAGACGATGGCGAGGACGGTCAACCCACCCATCGCGATCAGCCCCTCGATGGCGTCGGAGGCACCGTGATACTCGACGATCCACCGGTGGTCGGTCTCCACCCACGGTAACGTGACGGTGCCGCCGTCCGACTCCACGGCGCGGGAGTCGGCGCTGTCGGGCGGTCTGACTGCCTCGTTCATGAACCGGTGCGCGGCGGTCAGGACACCGATCAGCGCGAAGAGGGCGACCCAGACGACGACGCCGACCTGACTCGGCGAGAGTTTGTTCGGCGTGTCGACGAAGCCCTCCAGCGGGCGAATGTCGGTGACGCTCTCGTCGATGGCAATCTCCTCGGAGGGTGGTTCGCCGTGGAGCGCGACGAACCACATCGGCAACAGGACCGTGACGATCATCGCGCCGATGAGTAGCGTGTTGCGTCTCATGCATTGATAATTGGTAACGTCTATTCCGGGTCGGTCGACCCGCTATCTCGTCGTCGAACTGTTCGTTTGGTAAACTCTCTCATAGATTGTAATGTTATCGGACGTGTATGCGAGAGAACATCTATGCGAGCGCGCTTCGGCCCCCGAACGCGCGCTGTCGGGGGGGCACTCGCCCGACCGGTACTACTAACTCCCGGTCGCCGGAACCTCTGGGCGACTAGCATGAGACTTCACGAGTATCAGGCGAAGGGTGTCTTCGCCGACGCCGGGATTCCGACCCCCGACTCCCGGCTGGCGACGAGCGTCGAGGAGGCCGTCGACGCCGGGCGCGACGTGGGTTACCCGGTCGCGGTCAAAGCACAGGTCCACGTCGGTGGCCGCGGGAAGGCCGGCGGCATCGAAATCGCGACCGACGAGGACGAACTGCGTGAGGCGGCCGACGCCATCCTCGGGATGGATCTCAAGGGCTATCACGTCGACCGCGTCCTCGTCGAGTCGGCGGTCGACTTCACGAACGAACTCTACCTCGGCGTGACGATGGACCGCGGCGAGGGCGAACCCGTCGCGATGGTCTCCTCCGAGGGCGGCGTCGACATCGAATCCGTCGCCGAGGAGACACCCGAGGCCATCGCCCGCGAACACGTCGACCCCGCGTTCGGGATGCACCCGTATCAGGCCCGCAAGGCGGTGTACGAGGCCGGTATCCCCCGCGACGTCGCCCGGGCGGTATCGAGCGTTCTGGAGACGCTCTACGACCTCTGGGAGGCAAACGACGCCAGCGAGGCCGAAATCAACCCGCTGATGGTGACCGACGGCGGCGACGTGGTCGCCGCGGACGCCGTGTTGAACGTCGACGACGACGCGCTCTTCCGGCACCCCGGCCTCGCCGACATGGAAGAGGAGTCCTACACCGACGACCTAGAGCGCAAGGCCGGGGAGTACGGCTTCGACTACGTCCGCCTCTCGGGCAACGTCGGCATCATCGGCAACGGTGCCGGCCTCGTGATGGCGACGCTGGACCTCGTGGACCATTACGGCGGCGCCCCCGCCAACTTCCTCGACATCGGCGGTGGCGCCAAGGCCGAACGCGTCGCCAACGCTCTCGACATGGTCTTCTCCGATCCGAACGTCGACTCGGTCGTGTTCAACATCTTCGGCGGCATCACCCGGGGCGACGAGGTGGCCCGTGGCATCAACGACGCCCTCTCGCAGTTCGACGAGATTCCCAAGCCCGTGGTGGTCCGCCTCGCGGGCACGAACGCGAGCGAGGGCATGGAGATTCTCGACACCAGCCTCGTCCAGGTCGAGGGGACGTTGGAGGACGCCGTCCAGCGTGCCGTCGCCAACGCCGCGGAGGTGCAATCATGAGTGTCTTGGTCGACGCGGACACCCGCGTCGTCGTGCAGGGTATCACCGGAGGCGAGGGGAACTTCCACGCCGAGCAGATGATCGAGTACGGCACGAACGTCGTCGCCGGCGCGGTGCCCGGCAAGGGGGGCGAGGAGGTCCACGGCGTCCCCGTCTACGACACCGTCCACGAGGCGGTTCGGAGGGAGGACGCCGACGCGTCCGTCGTCTTCGTCCCGCCGGCGTTCGCCGCCGACGCGTTGTTCGAGGCGCTCGACACCTCCCTCGACTTGGTGGTCGCCATCACCGAGGGAATCCCGACCCAGGACATGGCGAAGGTGAACCGTCGCCTCCGCGAGACGGACACCTACCTCGTCGGCCCGAACTGCCCCGGCGTCATCACGCCCGGCGAGGCGAAACTCGGCATCCTGCCGGGCAACATCTTCGCGTCGGGCAAGGTCGGACTGATCTCTCGCTCCGGAACGCTCACCTACCAGGTCGTCGACAACCTGACCGGCCGTGGCATCGGGCAGACCACCGCCATCGGCATCGGCGGCGACCCGATCATCGGCACCTCCTTCATCGACGCCCTCGAACTCTTCGAGGCCGATCCGGAGACCGAGGCCATCGCCATGTGCGGTGAGATCGGTGGCGAGGACGAGGAGGAGGCAGCCCAGTACATCGCCAGCCAGATGGACACACCGGTGGCGGCCTTCATCGCCGGGCGGACGGCCCCGCCGGGCAAGCGCATGGGCCACGCCGGCGCTATCGTCTCCGGGAGCGGTACGGGGACGGCCGAAAGTAAGATCGAGGCGCTCAACCGCGCCGGCGTCCCCGTCGGCGACACTCCCGAGGAAGTCGCCGACCACATCGAGGACTACCTGTAACGTCTTCCGTCGCGGTCCCCTCGTTCGACCGTGACCGATCCCGTTCGCCGCTGTCCGGACCACGGCTTCGTCGCCGGCGTGTGCCCCGACTGTGGCGCCGTCGGCGAGACGGTGCTGTCGGCCGACCGCCGGACGCGACTCTCGAAATTTCTGAGCGGCGCGCTCCGGCACTTCCCCGACGACGCCGGCCTCTCGCTCGACGACCACGGGTGGGCCGCGTGGCCCGATCTCGTCGCCGCCGCGAGCGAGCGGTACCCCTGGGCCGACGCCGACGCGGTTCCGGGCGTCGTCACCGCCGATCCCAAGGGACGATTCGAACGCACGGAGGGCCGGGTACGGGCGGCATACGGCCACTCCGTCGACGTCTCCCTCGAATCGGCCGGCCGGCCAGTCCCGGACGAACTCTACCACGGTACCGCCCCCGAGAACGTCGACGCCATCCACGAGGCGGGGCTGAAGCCGATGGGTCGCCAGCAGGTCCACCTCGCCGGGACTCGTCCGGCGGCCCGCGCGGTCGGCCGTCGGCACGCGCCCGCGCCGGTCGTGTTCGCGGTCGATGCGGCGTCGCTCACCGACGAGTATCGGATCACGAAACGCGGCGCGGAGACGTACACGGTCGACCGGGTGCCGCCGGGCTACCTGACGCTCGTCGACGGCTAGTCGTCGGTGACGGATTCGGCGTTCGCGTCCCCGTGACTCGGCGCCGAGAGCGACGACAGGGGGCCGCGGTAGGTGGAACGGTAGCCGAACAGCACGTCGTGCCCGTCGTCGGACATGAGGACGGGCCAGAACTCCTCGTCGGCCACCAGCGGGTCGTCGTCGACGTCGGCGAACCGCTCCCCCGGCGCGACGCGTTCGAAGTTCGCGCCGCGGAAACGGTACGTCCGTCCCGGCTCCTTGTACATCGGCTCGGTCACCTCGTAGAACCCCGGATCGGGGGCCGGCGGATCGCCGGGGAGGACACCCGTCGTCCGGAGGAAGGCGACGATGCAGTCGTAGGCGTTGTCGACGGCCGCGGTCGACCCCTGGTGACCCGCCTCCACGTCGAGGAAGCCGGGGAGTTCGACCGACCGGCCGTCGGCGACGACGGTGAAATCGACCACCTGATCGACGGGCAGGTGGGCGACTACCTCGCGCTTTCGCTCGTTCAGATACGCCACGTTGGCGAAGGGTCGGCCGTACGACACCGTCGAGTGGATCCCGAGGGAGATACAGCCTTGCACCTCTGTCATCAGTTCGTGCGCCAGTCGCTCCTCGTACTGGTCGCTCTCGGGGTCGCCGGGGAGTGAACGGTTGAGATCCGTATCGACGTAGCGGATGCCCCGTTCCAGCGCGGGTTCGTTGGCGACGATCAGTTTCGCCGGGCGGTCGACGTCGGGATCACCGTCGAGGAATCGCTCGATTGCGCGGGCGCCACAGGGTTCGTCCCCGTGGACGGCGCCGACGACTGCGACCTCGGGGGTCCCCTCACCGACCGTATGGACCTGCATGGGCGTTTCTGGGCGGCCCGTCCCCGAAAAGCTGTCCCATCGGGACCGCCGATAACAAGGTTGATACCCGTCGCCGGGGACGGTTCCGCCAATGAGGACCCGAGACTCCCGTCCGGAGGTGTTGACGACGGCCGGCGCCACTGGCCGTCCGTGGCGGTGATCACCTCGCCGGCACGGTCCGTCGCCGGCCGACTCGCCGCGACCGACCGCCTCCCGACCGCCCAGCGGGCGATCCTCGGCTACTACGCCGAGACCGGTCGCCTCGACTACCGCGCACTCCGGATCAAGTCGGCCGTCGACGACACCCTCGACGCCATCCTCGACGACGTCTACCGCGGCGTCGAGGCCGCGGTCGCCGACGAGTTGGGCGCCGACGACGTCGCGTTCGAGTACGAGACGAAGCTGACGCTCCCGGCGGAGCTCACCCTCGGCTACCTCTACCGGCGGGCGCTCGCCCGGTCGACACCGGGATACGACCCCATCGAGGACGTGGGGACCGGGATCCGTGGTCGCCTCGGCCGGATCGACCCGTCGGCCCCCGCCAACCGCGAGGCCCGCGAGTACGTCGAACGAGCCGAGGACGCGACGAGTCTCATCGT
Source organism: Haloplanus litoreus (assembly GCF_045690335.1). Classification (GTDB taxonomy): domain Archaea; phylum Halobacteriota; class Halobacteria; order Halobacteriales; family Haloferacaceae; genus Haloplanus; species Haloplanus litoreus. The sequence continues at coordinate 1,903,978 of NZ_CP147874.1, forward strand.
TCAGGCGCTGCTCGACGGCGACATGCGCGACGCCATCAACGACGACGAGTTCGAGGACTTCGAGGTGCAGATATCCGGCGATCCAGCCCCCGACCGACGTCGCGTGGCGGAGGTAGCCCAGCGGTACCTCCAGGGGGTCGTCGAGGCGGCGTTCGACCGTGCGCCGGACGCAGTCCGGGCGGCCTACGACGACGCAGTCGACCGATCCGAGGCCCACCAAGAGCAGGACGACCGGTTCCGCGATATGCTGGCCGCCGCCCTCGACGGGGACCCGGACGCGGCCGACCGCATCGAGGCCGAGTACAAGTTCGCGCCCGTTCCGGACGACTCCCCAGTTCCGGACCGTGACCACGACCTGCCGTATCTCCGGACCCAGTACGACCGCGTCGGCGTCATCTACCAGGGGATGCTCAACGCCTATCGCGGCGTCGGCTTCGACGTCCCCGCGGCGTTCGGCACGTCCATCGTCCTCGCCATCATCGGCGCACAGATCTGGCTGGACGACGTCGACGACTACCGCGACGACGTGGCCGAGGGGCAACTGACGCCCGTCACGGCCGAGTACGTCCTCGCCGAGGACGACGAGGCGGCTTACGCGAACGTGCTCTCGATCACGGAGCGATACTTCGACCTGGCGCGGGACCACGCCGACGCGGCGGGGTCACCGCTCAACGGCATCGCTATCGAGTACATCCTCCGCTCCGGAACGCCGGAACGGCTCCCGGGAAGCGGGGGGTAGGTTATCCGGCGCCGCCGCCACTGCCGCCACCGGCGTACATCCGCCCGACCTCCTCCAAGTCGGCCGAGCCACAGTTTCTACAGGTGGCTTCGTCCGGTTCGTCGCTGGACGTGATGGTTTTGCCGCAGTCTTGACACTCGTAGTCGTAGAGTATCGTCTCCTCGTCGTCCGGCGCCAGGAGTTCTTTCACCTTGTCCATGAGGCTCATGCAACACCACCATCACCCATGTTCTCAATTATCACTCATAACTGTTCGTGTCTCCCCCGTCGCGCCGTCAGTTTCGGCCGAGGTCGAGGGTCGATCCCTCTTCCACCAGGACGCCGCGGTCGATGGCCGTCTCCAGAATCCGCTCGCACTGCGGCTCCGAGACGTCGTACGCGCCCGTGACGAGACCGGTCAGGTCGGCCCGCTCCATCGGGAACTCGCGGTTCTGGAGCAGTCGGAGGACCTTGTAGTACTCCTCGGGCACCGCCGCTCCGTCGCTTGCGGCGGTCGACTCGCTCGCGTCGGCGCCCTCCGACGGGCCGTCGGCCGCCGCGTCCGCCGTCCCGGTCTCGGGAGCCTCGGCGGCCCTCGTCGGTGCTTCGTCGGCGGATACGTCCCCTTCAGCCGTGGACGCTCCTTCGGACGTCTCCTCGCCGTTCGCCGACTCGCTCTCGGCTGGCGCCGTCGCGTCGTCGGACGCGACAGATCCCGATTCGAAGGTCACCTCCTGGAGCGACGCGGGTTCGGGGTCGGGCGCACTCGGTGATTCGGCCGCCGCCGCCAGCGGTTCGAGGACGCGACGAAGTTTCTCGTGGCAGGTCGAACAGAGCACCGCCGACCGTCCACCCTCCGCCGAGCCGAGGTGATCCGGCACCACCTCGTACTCCCGAAGCGAGTCGCCGATGCCACCACAGAAGTAACAGGACCGCAACTGGACCATACCGACAACTCCCACACGCGCGTGCTAAGTGTTTCCCCTCGTCCGCGGGTTCTCGACGACGAGTGTGTGTCCAATCGTGGCGTGATTTTCCCTATATATCGACGATCTTGGTGAGATCACACGGAAATATTTAATTAGGAACAGTCCATTGGGGAAACCCGTGATGGCACGCTACGTCTGCCCCGGCTGCGACCGGGAACTCGAAGCGGGGCCGTTTCGCATGACCTGCCCGACCTGTGGCGGTCGTCTGGCCAACTACCGACGCTCCCGGTCCTGATCGTCGCGTCGTCAGTGGGAGAGTTCGTCCCGATCGACCGGCGTCGCCGCTTCCCAGTACGCGTCGAACGTCTCGGTCGCCCACTCGCGAACCGTCGTGTCGTCGGTGTCGACCGAGGCTTGGAGGACGCCGTTTGCGTCCCGCAAGAGCAGGTGAACCACGTCGTCGACGACCGTCACCGCCACCGGAATCTCTCCGTCCCTGACCCGCAACCGTGCATCCGGCGTGTCGAGGAGCGAGTCGAGTCGCCGCCGGAGACCGGCGTCGTCGGCGACGGCGTCGAGGGCGCTCCGCGAGAACACCCCACGGAACGTCGTCTCGCCGGCGCTGACTCGCTCCTCGATGACCCTGAGGCTCCCCTCGTTGAACGCGTGGGAGAACACGCGGACCTCGTCCCCGTCACGGAGGAACTCGAGGATGCGCTTGACCGGCGCGTTCGGTTTCGTCCCGCTGGGCACCGTGATCGTGGCGTCCTCGAACCGGCGGAGGTCGAACCCGAGGGCGTCGGTCGGGAGATACCGAACGATGGGCCGGAGGTCGCCCTCTATCTCCATGATCTCCAGGAGGTCGAGAAATCCGTCCGCGACGAGTTCGCCGGTCGCCGTGGCGGCGTACCCGCCGTCGGCCCGGCGAATCCAGGAGCGGTCCTCGAAGTCCCGCAGGATCCGCCCGAGTGTCGCCTGTGAGGCACCGGTCGCCACGGCGAGATCCGTCCGCGTGTGCCGTTCCCGAGCGAGGCGTCGAAGCACTGCCACCCGGTTCGGGGAGAGCGCGAGAAACTCGATCTCCGACAGTGCGGACTCCATACCCGCAGTGGTCCCCGCCGCGACAAACCACTTTCGCCCCGTGAAATCGTTGCACGCCACGAAGACCTACGGCGGACTGCGTTCCTTTCTTGACGTGAAAGATTTTACGAATTAAACTATACGTGGGCGGCTCGTAGGACCCGGCGATGAGTGATCTATCGCGGTTCTCGACGGGCGGAACAGGCGGCAAATCGATCCGCGGCGGGGGCGGGGAGTGAGCGCGGCGGATCGCCGCTCGTTGATCGCCTTCGCGGTCGCGGGCATTCTCTTCGGCGGGACCTTCGTCGCGGCGAAAGCGGGTCTCGCGTACTTTCCACCCCTCCTGTTCGTCGCGCTCCGGTTCGACGTCGCGGCGGTCGCGTTGCTCGCCTTCGCCGCCTACACCACCGACCGTGAGCACTTCCTTCCGTCGACCCGGCGCGACGTAGTGGGGATACTCGCGACCGGCGTGTTCGCCATCGGCATCACGAACGCCCTCCTGTTCGTGGGCCAGGAGTACACCACGAGCGCCGTCGCGGCCATCGTATTCAGCCTGAACCCGATCCTGACGCCGCTTTTCGCGTCCCTCCTGCTGGCGGACGAACGCCTCTCGGTTCGGGGCGTCGCCGGCATGGCTCTAGGGTTCGTCGGCGTGGCTCTGGTCGTCAACCCCGATCCGGCGAGTCTGATGACCGGCGGCGTCGGCAAGGCTATCCTCTTTGCCGGGGCGGCGACCGGCGCATTCGGCAGCGTCCTCATCCGGTGGGCCGGCGGCGGCCTGTCGAGTACGGCCCGCACCGCGTGGGGCCTTCCCTTCGCGGCGCTCTGCTGTCACCTGTTCAGCCTGTGGGCGGGCGAGTCACCCGGGGCGATCAGCTGGACCCCCGAGGCCATCGTCGCCCTCGGGTACGTCGGCTTGCTCGCCGGTGCCGTGGCCTACATCGCCTACTTCGGCCTCCTCGACGCCGCGGGCGCTATCCGGGCGAACCTCGTGTTCTATCTGGTGCCCGTCGTCGCCGCCGTCGGTGGGTGGGCACTCCTCGGTGAGACCATCTCCACCCTCGCAGTCGTCGGCTTCCTGACCATCTTCGTCGGGTTCGGGGTGATCGGAAGCGAGTCGGTCGACCTCCCGACGGTTCGCCACCGGCTCGCCAACCGCACTCCCGACCGCCTCGACACCGGGGCCGAGGAACCGCGGGGCTTCGAAGCGGACTGATCCGGATCGATGTCTCCGTTTCTCGGTCGGAACTGACGTACAGCCGTCCGTACGAGTGGAGCGGGACTACCGCAACAACTGCCGGACACCGACGGCGACGACGAGGTAAGCGGGCAGGGCGACGCCGGCCGCCACGCCGATCAGTAGCCAGTCGCCGAGCGCCAGCGGGACCGTCCCGAAGTACCGGTTGAGTGGCGTATAGAGCACCGCGAGTTGCAGCGCCAGCGACGACCCGACGGCGGCCATCAGCCACGGGTTCGAGAGCGTCGGCGTCTCCCGCAGCCACCGGATCACGTACAGTTTCTCGAACTCCAGGATTACGAACCCGGTGAACACCATCGTCATCGCGTACGGCGTCACGTCGGGTGCGCCGTCGAGGGTGTAGAACATGACACCGAGCATCACGGCCGTGGAGACGGCGCCCGCCCCGCCCATGAGGCTCAGAGTGCTCCGGTCGACGATGCCGCGCTCCGGGTCGCGCGGCGGTCGCTCCATGACGTCGCCGCTCTGCGGATCCGCCCCGAGCGTCAGCGCCGGCAACCCGTCGGTGAGCAGGTTGATCCACAGCAACTGGACCGCCGGGAGGACGAGGTAGCCGTAGAGGGAGGCGAGGAAGACGATGGCGATTTCGGCGACGTTCGCACTGAGCAGATAGGCGACGAACTTCCAGACGTTGTCGAAGATGGCACGCCCCCGCTCGATGGCCCGCGTGATGGTCGCGTAGTTGTCGTCGAGCAACACCACGTCGCTCGCGTGTCTCGCCACGTCGGTCCCTCGCTTCCCCATCGCGACGCCCACGTCGGCGCTTTTCAGCGCCGGCGCGTCGTTGACTCCGTCGCCCGTCATCGCGACGACGTGGCCGTTTCGCTTCAGGGCCTGCAGGATCCGCACCTTGTGTTCCGGCGACGTACGGGCGAACACGTCCGCCGACTCGACCCGCTCTTCCAGTTCCGTCTCCCCGAGTCGCTCGACGTCGCGACCCTCGACGACGACTCCGCCGATACCGAGCGATTCGGCGATGGCCGCCGCGGTGTGGGCGTTGTCGCCGGTGATCATCTTCACCTCGATACCGGCCCGCTTCGTCTCCTCGATGGCGGCGGCCACCTCCTCGCGCGGCGGGTCGATCAGTCCCACGAGACCGACGAGGATCAGTTCCTCCTCCAGGTCGTCGGGCGAGTCGGTGTAGGCGATGGCCAGCACTCGGAGGGCGTCGTCGGCGAAGGACCGCACCTGTTCGCGAACCCGATCCATCGCGGCCGACGACCGGTCGACCGACCCGTCCGACCCGAGGACGCCCGCCGCCTTCGAGACGACTACCTCCGGGGCGCCCTTGACGTAGCCAACGTCGTCGTGGACGGTGCCCATCCACTTGCGCTCCGAGGAGAACGGGACCTCGTCGGTACGGGGGTGGCGCTCGCGGAGCGCCGTCACGTCGATGCCGCGCTCCGCCGCCGCCTCGACGAGGGCCTGTTCGGTCGGTTCGCCATCGTCGACGGTGGCGTCGTTACAGAGCGCCCCAGCGCGCAAGAGGAGGTCCAGGCGGTCCGAGGACGCCTCGTCGTCGTCGAGGTCGGTGACCGCGTCGTTCACCCACACCTTGCTGACGGTCATCCGGCCCTCGGTGAGCGTTCCCGTCTTGTCGGTGCAGATCACGTCCACCGAGCCGAGCGCCTCGACGGCCGGCAGTCGGCGGACCAGCGCGTTCTCGTCGGCCATGGTTCGCACCCCGAGGGCGAGCGTCAGGGTCACCACGGCCGGCAGGCCCTCGGGCACGGCGGCGACGGCCAGCGACACGGCGGTGAGGCCGGCGTCGACGATGTCCGTCCCCCGGATCCACAGGAGCGGCACGACGAGGCTCGCCAGCACGGCGACACCGACTCCGAGATGACGGCCCAGTACGTCGAGTTCGCGCTGCAAGGGGGTCTCCGTTCCCTCGATGTCCGTCAGGTTCCGTGCGATGGTACCGACCTCGGTGTCCATTCCCGTGGCGGTGACGACCCCGACCCCGCTCCCGCGGGTGACGTTCGTTCCCTTGTACACCATCCCGGCCCGTTCGGCCAGCGGCGCCTCGGCGTCCACCGGGTCGGTGGCCTTCGACACTGGTGCGCTCTCTCCCGTCAGCGCCGCCTCGTCGACTTCGAGGGAACTCACCTCGAGGAGGCGACCGTCGGCCGGAACCACGTCCCCGGCTTCGAGTTCGATCACGTCGCCGGGGACGAGTTCGGTGGCGTCCACCTCCGTCGACTCCCCATCGCGTCGAACGGTCGCAGTCGGCGCCGTCAGTTCTCGGAGTGATTCGAGGCTGCGTTCGGCGCGGTAGTCCTGGGCGAAGCCGAAGACGCTGTTGAGTGCGACGATGACGGCGATGAGGATGGCGTCGACGGTGTGGCCCACCAACACCGAGAGCAGGGCGGCGACCAGCAACACCCAGATCAGGACGCTGTCGAACTGCGTCAGCAGGATATCGACCCACGCCCGACCGCTCGTCCCGACGACTTCGTTCTCGCCGTGTTCGTCGAGGCGCCGTCGCGCCTCGTCGGCGGATAACCCCTCGGCGTCGGTGTCGTTGGCCGACAACACTTCGTCTACCGACCGACCGTGTGATTGTCCGGACACGCTCCCACGAACAGCCGCCACCCTAATGGATGTACCCGTTGACACGACGGTGCGCCGAGGAATGCTCCGCCCTCGTCCCGCAAACACCTATATTTATTGTCACTCTCTGCCTACTACGGATATGTACGACACCATTCTGGTCGGGACGGACGGAAGTGCCGCCGCGAACCGTGCGGTCGCCCACGCCCTGGATCAGGCCGAGGCCAACGGGGCGGCCCTCCACGCCATCTTCGTCGTCGACACGGGCCGGTACGGGGAACCGGCGCTGAGCAGCACCGAACTCGTCGTCGACTCCATCGAAGATTGGGGACGCGAGCAACTCGACGAGGTTGTCGACCGGGCCGACGACCTGGGTGTCGACGTGGTAACACGCTGCTGTCACGGCGACCCACACGTGGAGATCATCGCCTACGCGGACGACGTGGATGCCGACGTGATCGTCCTCGGCTACCAGGGGCAGTCCCACGGGTCCACCGACCACATCGGGAGCGTGACCGACCGAGTCGTGCGGAACGCCGGTCGTCCCGTCATCGTCGTCTGAGACGGACTGTTGTAACTGTTTACCGGCCGTCGCCGCCACCGTAGTCGGCGACGGCTGGACATGACGTACAACAGTCCGTCTGCGTGCCGTCCGGGGTCCCGAGCGGCGAGGAGTTCCCCCGACTCGGAGTCGGGTGCCGACGCCGCCTCCCACGTGCGGGTGGGCGCCGCCCTGCTGAACGACGTCGCGCGCCCGACGAGATGCGACGGCTCCGGACACGATTCCCCGCGGACGAGGGATGGGATCGGCTGTTCGAACTCGTCGACGCCGACCGAGCGGCGGCGGTCGGCTATTTCCCCTTCCGCGACCTATGCACCATATGGATCACGTCGACTACGTGTACACGACGGGGATGGACGACGCCGAGGTCGACTCCCACCTCCGGGAGGGTACGGACGCCGTTCTCGCACTCGCCGACGGCGACGAGGCCTACGCCGTCCCGCTGAGCTACCACTACGACGGCGACCGACTGCTCCTCCGCGTCAGCACCCACGACGACGACGCCGAGAAGCGCCGCTTTCTTGAGACCACCGACACCGCCACATTCGCCCTGTACACGGACTCTCCGGAGGCGTCTTGGAGCATCCACGTCCGTGGCCCGATCCGGGAGTGGGACGGCGACCCCGACGAGACGACGATCAACGAGTGGTTCCCCCCTTTTCGTCTGTTCGACGAGGCCGTCGAAGACGTGTCCTTCTCGCTGTACGAACTCGGGATGGAGACGGTGATCGGGCGAAAGCGGGTGGTGTGAGCGACGTCGGCCGACGGGTGGGGCCGCGAATCCACGGTGTTTCAGTCTCCGAAACGGTGGCCGTGGGCTTACTCTTCGGCGGCTCCGAAGCGAGACTGCGGTCGTCTTCCCGACCGCCATTGCTCCCCACATCCCCGTTTTTGATCGTTCGGGCGGCGTCGACACCGACGGACTACTCGTGGTCGAACCGTCGGGAGGAGCCAACGTTGGTGTTCCGCTCGTGGTTTACGAGGCACGCACCCGTCGACGGGGTGCGGCACGCGATCCACACGAGGCCGTCGACATCCTTCACGAGCGCTCCCAAGACGGCCAGCGCTGGAATGTCGGCTCACTACAGTCACGTAGCGATTTGTACTTAAATCGAGGTGTTGTTGGCAGTGGTCGTCGAATTTAGTGTGAGCCCTGCCCCACCTTGTGGCGTACAGTCGTGGATCTTGTTGCCGGAGACACCGGTCGTTTCGTGGACCACGTCACGAGTAGTCGGCGAATCGTTGGCGTACACGTCCGCCTGCACGTCTCGGATCACATTTCTCGTACAGGTGGCAGTGGTGTCGGTTAGATGCACCGCGTCGCCGGTCGTAGAATTACCTGCCCGTCCAACGGTCAACCCGTCGACGGTTGAGTTCGTCACGCCGTCGAAATACACGGCGTGTGCGGCCGATATGAGCGACTGGACACCGTCGATGTGGAGTCGTGAACATCCCGTAGCCACGATGGCACGATTGGTGTGGTTGATCGTGGTGGCGTAGATCTTGTTCTTGTTTCCTGTAATGATGATCTTGTCCTCGGTGCCACCGGCCGAGACGTGACACGACGCGACGGTGTTGTTCTCGCCGGCGAGCGTGAGCGTCGATTGGTTCGAGATGTCACAGCCGACGAACATGACGTAGTCCGCGTCCGCATTGACTTGGAGCGTGCAGCCGTTGAACTGGCAGTCCGCCACCCGGAGGGTGCCCCACTCGTTCTGGGATGAGTTCTTGCCGGCGACCTGGAGGGAATTGCCCCACATATCCTCGAAAGTACAGGACGTGCACCTCGATTCGGCAACGTTGTTGAACTGTATCCCGGCGACGGTAACGGCGTTCCGGGGACCAAAGGTGACGTTCTCGAACTCGACACGACGGTGGTCAGATGTAGGGTCCGTCCGCATCATCCAGTCGCTGGTAAAGTCCGAGACGCTGGAATTGGAATCCGGCTTGATCGTCCCGTTCCGAATCGTGATCGGCGAGGGGACCGTAACCGTCGAGGACACCGTGTACTCGCGGCCGGCGAGGTCTATCACGTGACCAGCGTAGTTCGGGATGAACGTGGTGAGATCGGCAGCAGGTGCGGGTGTGACTGTCTTCCCAGTCGTCCGCTCGTCCGTAGTATGCGAATCCGAGACGATGTCGCCGACGCGGATATCCGCGAACACGCGACGGTCCGAGATGTCGCCACTCGCCGTATCGCTCACTCCCCCACCGACCCACACCTCGGCGACGACTGCCGCGTCGGTCGCCGACAGGTCGGCTGGCCGGGGCTGGTAGGTATCCCGCCGCGTCTCACCGGACGGTTGGGCCGGTGCGGTGTGCCCTTCGGCAACCTGTGGCGTCCCCTCGGAGTCGATGTAGAGGACGTCTTTTCGCGGGTCGCTGTTCGACGCACTAAGCGTCAGCGTCGTCGCACTCACCGGGACCTTCGACCCGGCGACGATGGCGTCGCCGCTAGCCACGTCGACCTCCATCGCGTTCGCCCCATCCGACACAGCACACCCCGAGACGATGGCGTTCTGGTAGCGGTTCCGTTGTTGGTTGGCGTCGAGGGCGTGTGCCCCCCACCCATTCCGAATGTCGTCAGGCATGGTTAGTACTGAAAGGCGCCGTAGCAGCGGCGCTCATCGTCGACGGAGTCCACTCGTGCGGTGTCGTCAGGTGTCGATCGGGTGAGGAGTGGCAGCGCCACCATTCCACCGAGGACTGTGCGCCGTCGCATACCGGCCTGTCTTCTCCCTTGCCTATCAGTCTACTGTCCTCGTCACGGCGTTTGGAAGAACTCAGTAGATCGGTAACGATAGGGTACGGTGTCGACGGCAGAGTTCGTAGCCAACAGTACTAAATTGCGACCTCGCTACTTCATTTTCATGGTCAACTGTGCTCGATGCGGCCGTGATGTGGACGATCTTCAACGCATCTCGCCGGACGTCATCTCGAAAGAGCTAATCGACTCAATCGACCACGGCGAGGAAGACCTTGCTGGGGAAGACGATTTGAAAGTTTGCGCCGAGTGTATGGCTGAGCTGAAGGGAGAGTGACACGAACGGGTCTGGATCGGCCGGGATCGCAAGCCATTCGAATTCCGAAACACGGCCCGCGTCCGTGTGGCTACTGCTAGCGATCGGCTCGTCAGGAAACAGTGCATCCGATCAGCTCACCGATCACCGAGGCCGGCACCCTCGCGTCACGGTGGCACCCCATGACCCGAAGGACCAACCTGCCGTTTTATTCACCTCACGGCCGTAACTACCCCATGATCTCACGAATTCTCGTTCCGATGGACGACTCGGAGATGGCCCAGCAGGCGCTCGCGTACGCCCTCGAGAACCACCCCGACGCGGAGATCACCGTCTTGCACGTCGTGGGCGAACCGTCACTCTGGGGGGGAGCAGCCACGTCACTTGCTCTCGAAGAGGATCTTGAAGGGGCTGCGGAGGAACGCGCAACGGAGGTGTTCGCTGACGCCCAGGAACTTGCGGCCGGATACGGCGTCGAGATCACCACCGAGGTTCAACTGGGCCACCCAGCTCGGGCGATTCTGAACAGAGCCGACGATTTCGATGCGGTCGTCATCGGGAGCCACGGCGGCTCGTTGGCCGATCGACTGGCCGTCGGAAACGTCGCCCAGAAAGTGTTCCGCAACTCGCCCGTCCCTGTCATCGTCGCCCGGTGAGTGGCGTTCACTGAGACTGCCGGACAGACGGACTCGAGCACAGCTAACGGTGTCCGACTGGTCAGTACTACTCCCCTCCGCACCACCCCGATACGGCTCCGTCTCGGCGGGCGGGTGCTCTCTTAGGCGAGGAGTGAAAACAGGAGGTAGGCCCCCACGACCGATATCGTCGGCGTGATCACCCAGAGTGCCACGATGCGAGCCGTCGCTGCGGGATCGAACAGGCTTTCGGCGGACAGTTCCTCGGGATTTTCCTCGCCGACCCGTGGTACGCGGTCCGGAGACGCCTGCAGTGTGTCTGGCTCAGGCGTTTCGCCCTCAGCGAGTTCCCCGACCGTCGGGCTCGCGGCGACGTCCGCAGCGCCCTCAGTCGGAGGGGCTGTGAGTGCGCCGGTCGTGACCCCCAGACCAGGCTCGCCGGGAGGAGACGGGGTGGCTATTTCCGCGAGCGTCCGCGCACGGCTTGCTCGGCCCCACCCGAGCCCAATGATACAACTGGTCGTACTCACCGCGAGACTGGCCGGAATCCCGAGCCACGACAGGACGGTGATGATCGTCGCACCCACAGACGAGACGATGAGCGCTGCCAGAATTGGCAGGTCCGTGACGTCATCTCCAACGGTCGTCAGCGTCCGCCGAGCGATCGTGAACCCACCGAGGCTGATCGCCCCGACCGCCAGAAGAATCGCCGGGCTGGGGTCGATGGCTCCGTTTCCGACGAGTGGGGCGATCGCGTTCGCGGCGTTCGAGGCCCCGGCGCTGAACCCCATGTAGCAGGCAATTGCCACCACAAGCGCCGAGCCGGCTATATCCCGAGGCGCCACGTTCTCGTTGACCGACAGTCGCGGGATTGTCCCCCGAGTGTCGATGGCGATCAACGGATCGGTGAGGCGACCAAACGCGAGTTTGGCGTCAAGATAGGGATAGAGGTACCGGCCGATGAACGCGCCCATAGAGAGGGCTATCAGTGGAGCAACGATCCACGCCGACAGGATGGTAAACATCAGTTCCGCGTTGAGTGTCCCCGTTGCCAGCCCGAGTCCCACGATCGCCCCAACAGCGGTCATCGAGGTTGAGGCCGGGACTCCATAGAGATTCGATATCAAGAGCGCGAGACCGGTGAAAAAGAGGACGCCGACGCTCGCCGCGGGTGTAAAGGCTGCTGCATCGACGATTTGCCTACTCATCGTCGCGATGACGTTCCGACCGATCGTCCACGCTCCGAGGAACGCGAACACAGTAAACAGCGCTCCGGCGGTGACCTTCCTGACGATTCGACTACCGACCGCCGGGCCGAACGCAACGCCGGTAGATGATCCCCCGATATTGAAGCCGACGAACACCGCCACCAGCAACCCCACGACTATCAGGATCCCTGTCACGTTCCTCATCAAGTTTGCTTGCAAAAAAAGAGTTAGGGCTTCGTCTACCGCTCGTTATCCGCCTGAACGAGGCTACAGCCTTCGCGTGATCGGGGCGTATTGCTGTGTTAGTGACAGGCAGTACTCCCGTCGTCCATACTGATTCGGGCACGGCTGCTGAGACCTACACGGATTCTAGACGGAACGGAGTACTGAACGGGGAGAATGTGGTCAGCAAACTCCGAGTGGTCGCTCCGTCCACGATGAGCCGACACAGCCGCCAAGAAGGGGGTGGACAGACCGATCGAGGCTCGACCACGGGCGGTTCTCGGCGAGAAGGTCACTCTACGGGTTCGACCGCCTCTTCGCCGCAGTGGGGGCAGTACCCACAGTTTTCAGCCACTGGCTCCTCACAGGATCGGCAGACGTACTCGGCTTCCTTCCCATCCGTGAACATCCGTTTCGTTTCCTCGAACTTCTTGCCGGCTTTCTCGAATAGACTCACCGTTCGAAGGAGGTGTGGAAACCGAATAAGCATTGGGCAGGATACCGATATCGAACGGTCACTCCAGACTACAGTGCACTTGCTAATATACGACAGGTGTTCAGCACGCTCCGGCCAACGGCAACGTTGCTACGTTCGCATGCGAACACGTTGTAACGGGTCGTGGTACCCCGACCCTCGGAAGGGTTATGCCGTTCTCGCACCTACGTTCGTTTGTAATGGCAAACGGTACGGTTGATTTCTTCAACGACACAGGCGGTTACGGTTTCATCTCGACTGACGACGGCGACCTCGACGACGACGAAGACGTCTTCTTCCACATGGAGGACGTTGGCGGCGAGGACCTCACCGAAGGTACTGAAGTCGAGTTCGACATCGAGTCCTCACCGAAGGGGCCTCGCGCGACGAACGTCGTCCGGCAGTAAGCCCGAGACACCCCGTCTCTCACAGCGACGAACAGCGACGAACAGCGACGAACAACGACATCGATTTTTCGGACGGTCACCCACATAGCCGACGCTATCCGTGTTCTCCGTAGTGAGCGATCCGCACCCTCGTTAGCCCTTACTGGCGTGTTGATCGCGCCCCGTTCAGTTCGCCGAGCGATGTGGTAATATGTGGCACGTCCGAGGCGGCACGGCGATTCCCACCATACCCCGTGACCGGCGATTGGGGCCAGTGTGTGCCGAACTCGCGCGCTGTAATCAGCGGAGCGTGAGCGAACGATCCGGCTGTTGACGGTAGAAAGTGCGTTCAGCAGTCGGGCGCTGCTCTGTGGGTCTGGGATCCGGTGGCCCCGGGGGACGAGATAAGAGAGTGGCACCACAGAGCTAGTAGCACACTGACCCGGAACGGGGACGGACACGCCTCGAAACTCTCTCGCGGCGTTCTCTGTGACGATAGCCGTCTTTTCACTCGCCTCTCGTCGTTTCCATCGGTTCCACCGAGCGGCGTGCGGAAGGTGTCAGGGTGCAGGAACTCTTCCAAACACGGTATAAACGGGTTATACGAATAAGCTACAGAGCAATGCGGTCACGGGTCCACTATTCACCTGTATGACACAGAGATCCCACACCGACGAGCAAGGCAGAGCCCCTGAATCAAAATTCTACCTCCCCGCCGGGGTCTTCCCGCCATTCGGAGCCGGTCGGTTTGAGCGTCTCTGGGCGAGACTGTTCAACCATCGCATCTGAGATATCGAGATGGCTGCGGCCGAACGCGTTGAAACGGCCGATTCGCGGGGGGGTATGTTCCTTCCTGAGTGGTTTACGGTCTGTCCGTCTCATCTGAGCGGTGATATCGAACAGGGCCCTCGTATTCGGAACCGATGACCAGCCGACTCAGTTAAGCCGTCACACGGCCACTGCTACTATCGGAGAGCAACAGTGCAACGTGGCGTTCCGACAGACATCTGAACCATCTCGATTGTACGTTTTGATACGCTAAAACTACCGCCCTACAAAACAATGACTGACATTAAAGCGGTCGTCCGAGTCAAGCACCCCGACATAGTGCTCACCGAGACGGTCACTCACGACCGAAGTTCGAAAGTCAGGTCGGTGTCAGAGGCAGGCACGGATCCAACGTCGGGACGATTCTTCTATCACATAGAGTCCTCCGACTTTCTCCAGTTCGAAGACGGATTACGGAGTGATCGCACCATCGACCAATTCGAACGGGTCATCGAAACCAGAGACGAGGAGGCAATCTATAGCTTCGAGTATACGGACGAAGCGAAGATTCTCTCTCCAGTCATTTCGGCCGCGAGCGGTGTCATCCTCGACATGGAGAACGACGGAAGCGCTTGGATCCTAACGGTGTGGATGCCCGACCGATCGGGGCTGGTCCACCTCTGGGACTATGCACAACAGAACGACATTGATATCGATTTACTGCGAGTGAACGAATACGCTAGTTTGGGTAATACGGACGCGGGGTTGACCGACAGCCAACGAGAAGCACTCCTCGTCGCATTCGAAACAGGGTATTTCGAGGAACCACGGAACGCGACTCTCAGCGAGGTCGCCGCTGATCTGGATATCTCTCAACCTGCAGCCAGTGGTCTCCTTCGACGTGGAATCAAGCGGCTCGTCGTATCGTCCCTGCTGGATGGCAGTGAACAGCCAGATTGAGCAACGACTCCTCGGTGCAGTGGCGACGATGACACCCCGAAGGCACGACACATGTCGCCGTCAGCGCGACCGGTCGGGTGTCGTGACCGGGACGTACCGTACGTTCAGCACGGATTCTGAAACCCTGTCACCGGACGTTCTAAGACACCTGCGGTCCGGATCACGGCGGCACGGTTGACGAGTTCCCGGCCGAGACGGTCGTCGGCGCCGCCGCGCTCGACGGCCTCCACTGGTCGCGAAGCCGTTCGATCCGCGGCTCGAGATCGTTGTCCATCGCAGACAACTGGACGGCAGGCGAGGCTTTGCACCTTTGGCTCGAAGCCAGGGGTGGGATTCGAACCCACGAAGTCTCGATTACAAGTCGAGTGCATGAACCGCCCATGCTCCCCTGGCGCGTGGATTATCGGTTCCCGCGGGAGCGTTTATCGTTTTCGACCTCTCGCTCGAACGCGATTCGGTGCGGACGATACCCGCGCCGTTCGTACAGCCGGATCGCGTCCTCGTTGTCGGCCATCGCCTCCACCGTGACGACGTCGGCGCCGCGCGCCAGCAGTTCGCGCTCCGCGGCGTCGAGTAGCGCCCCGCCGACGCCCTCACCTCTCCGCTCGGGGTCGACGTACAGGTCCCGGACGACGCCACGGATCACGTCCTGGGCGAGCGGACCGCGCTCGATGTCGTAGCGGACGAACCCCACGATGTCGTCGTCGGTACGGGCGACGTCGAGACGGCCGTCCGCCGCGGCCCGGGCCATCAGCTCCCGAATCGCCGCCCCGCTCTCGTCCGGGCGGAGGTGGGAGCCGTAGCGGCGCTGTCCGGCCGCGAGGTCGGCCCACCGGTCGGCGACCGCATCAGCGTCGTCCGGCTCCGCCGACTCGACGGCGACCATACGCTCCGTAGGGCAACGTCGCCGAAGTCAGTTCCGTCCGGGCGACCGACGCCGGTGGTGAACTTCAGTCACCCGATTGAAAGAAAGGTTTATGACCGTGTCACGTTCCCACACAGCACGAGACTTCCACTATGGGATTCACGGACGCGCACGCAAGCGGGCGACTGTTGACGGTCGACCGAGCCCTGGCGGCCGTATTCGTGGCCATCGGGCTCTTTCTGCTCGGCGACCTGCTCTGGGGGCTGCTGATCTCCGACGCGGTCACGTTCTCCCGCGTCGGCTCGCTCGTCTGGGACGGTCTGATGCGCGGTCTCGTGGTCGGTCTGGCCGGTATCGGTCTCTCGATGACCTACAGTATTCTCAATTTCGCTAACTTCTCACACGGTGACTACATCACGAGCGGCGCGTTCGCGGGGTGGGCGACCACCTACCTGCTGGCGGGTCTGGGCCGGGCGGACGTCGGTTCGCTCCTACTCGTCGGCGCCGGCGGCTCCGTCCTCGGCGGGGCGCTCGGCATCGGTGTGACGACCACTCCCGTCGCCGTCGTCGCGGGCGTCGTCGTCGCGGGCGTCGTCACCGTCCTGCTGGCGCTCGCTCTCGACCGGATCGTCTACCGGCCGATCCGCGACGAGAGCGGCATCACCCTCCTGATCACGAGCATCGGCGTCGCGTTCGCGCTTCGGTACCTGATCCAGTTCGTCTTCGGCTCCGACGTCCGCGGGACGACGGCCGCCGGCGCCATCCCGCAGATCCCGCTCTACTTCGTCGACGGCGTCGTCCGCATCGACGCCCACGATATCACGCTCCTCGTCGTCGCCACTGGCCTGATGCTCGGCGTCCACCTCCTGCTCCAGACGACGAAACTCGGCAAGGCGATGCGGGCCATGTCCGACAACGAGGACCTCGCCCGGATCACCGGCATCCCGACCGAACGGGTCGTCCGCGCCACCTGGATCGTCGGCGGCGGTCTCACCGGCGTCGCCGGCTACGTGTTCGTCCTCTGGAAGGGGACTCTCGGATTCAACGACGGCTGGTTGCTCCTGCTCCTGATCTTTGCGGCGGTCATTCTCGGTGGCATCGGCTCCATCTACGGCGCCATCGCCGGCGGCCTCGTCATCGGCGTCGCCGCCTCCGTCTCCGTGCTCTGGATCCCCTCCGCGTTCTCGCGGGCGGCCGCGTTCGTCGTCATGATCGTCATCCTGCTGGTCCGCCCGCAGGGGCTGTTCTCCGGGAGGTCGACCGCATGAGCGCCGCCGAGTCCGCGAAACGGCTCTGGGAGGAAGACGCCGTCAAGATCACCGCCGTCCTCATCGTCATCTACGCCGCGTACCTGCTGAGCGGGCAGATCCTGGGTTACAGCCTCCGCGGGCAGTTGAACTCCATCGCCTCCCTCACGTTCTACATCGGCGTCTTCGCCACGCTCGCGCTCGCTCTGAACCTCCACTGGGGGTACACGGGACTGTTCAACATCGGCGTCGTCGGCTTCATGGCCGTCGGCATCTACGTGATGGCGTTCGTCTCGAAACCACTCTACGGCTCCGGGGGTGCGGCGCAGGTCGGCGGTCTCGGTCTGCCCATCCCCATCGGTATCCTCGCGGGAATGGTCGCCGCGGCCCTCCTCGGCTTCGTGGTCGCGCTCCCGGCACTTCGACTCCGCGCCGACTACCTCGCCATCGTCACCATCGCCATGTCCGAAATCGTCCGCTTCTCCCTCCTCTCCTCGACCTTCCAGCAGTTCCAGTCCCCCCACACGCTCGCCGGCGACACTACCCGCGTCGGCTTCGGCGGCGGGAGCGGTCTCATCCTCGATTTCCCAGACCCACTGCTGACGTTCATCGACGCACTCGGCCTCTCCGGTGTCTACGACGCCCTCGTCGCACTCGTCGGGCGGGTCGTCACGAACAACCCCGACCCCATCGTCCACAGCCTCGTCTACGGCGTCGTCCTCCTGGGGGTCGTCACCGCCTACTTCTGGCTCCTGAAGCGGACGGGAGAATCCCCGTTCGGTCGCGTGCTGAAGGCCATCCGCGAGGACGAGGACGTCGCCCGCGCCCTCGGCAAGAACACCGACCGCTTCAAGATCACGTCGTTCATGCTCGGCTGTGCGCTCATGGGGCTGGTCGGCATCCTCTGGCTGATGGGGCAGGGTGCCGTCACGCCGAACTTCTTCCGCCCGCGGCTCACGTTCTTCGTCTGGATCGCACTCATCATCGGCGGCGCCGGGTCGAACACCGGGAGCGTCGTCGGCGGTGCTATCTTCGCCGCCGCACTCTATCAGGGTCCGCTCTACTTCCAGAACCTCGTCACGAGCGTCTTCCAGCCCGGCGACGCCCCCGGAAGCTTCGGTCCCGCCGTCGCGCCACTGATCGCGAATCTGGATCCCATCCCCTTCTTACTCTACACGCTCGATTCGGTCCGCCAGCTCCAGCTCGTCGTCATGGGCGTCGTGTTGATCTGGCTGATGCACAACCGGCCCGAGGGGATGCTCGGCCACCGCAAGGAGACGGCGGCGGCCATCCCGCTGATCGGTCGTCCCGCCGGTGGCGACAGAAGCGCCGGCGTCGCCTCCAAGGCCGAGACGGGCGGAGGTGCGGAGGATGAGTGAGGCGTCGGAGCGGTCGCGACCGGACGTGACCGACACGCCGCTCCGGGTCCAGGGACTGGAGAAGCAGTTCGGGGGGATCACCGCCGTCGACGGCGCGACGTTCGAGGTGGAGCGGGGCACGCTCACCGGACTGATCGGCCCGAACGGCGCCGGCAAGTCGACCACGTTCAACCTCATCACAGGGATGCTCACGCCCGACGCCGGGACTGTCACCTTCGACGGCGAGGACATCACGGGCCTGACCCCCCATCGGATCGCCGACCGCGGCCTCGTCCGCACCTTCCAGATCGCGCGCGAACTCAAGGAGATGACCGTTCTGGAGAACATGATGCTCGCGCCGAAGGGGCAACGCGGCGAACGGCTCTGGCGGTCGGTTCTCCCCGTCACTCGCGCGAGCGTCGTCGAGCAGGAAACGGAGTTGCTGGATCGAGTGTGGGAGACGCTGGAGTTCTTCGACATCGAACACCTCGCCGAGGAGTACGCGGGCAACCTCTCGGGCGGCCAGCGGAAACTCCTGGAGATGGCCCGCGCGCTGTTGACCGACCCGGACGTACTCTTGCTCGACGAACCATTCGCGGGCGTCAATCCGACGCTCGAACGCCGACTCCTGGAACACATCCACGAACTTCGGGATCAGGGGTACACTTTCCTGCTGGTCGAACACGACATGGACCTCATCATGAACAACTGCCGGCACGTGATCGTGATGCACCAGGGACGGATCCTGACCGAGGGCACCCCCGCGGAGGTCAAGGCAAACGAGGACGTCGTCGAGGCGTACCTGGGAGGCGACGTATGAGTGTCGGTGCGGAGGCGGCGGCCGACTTGCTCTACGTCGCGGACCTCGATGCGGGCTACGGCGACCTGCAGATCCTCGACGGCGTCGACCTGACCGTCGACGACGAGGAGTACGTCACCATCGTCGGTCCGAACGGCGCCGGCAAGTCGACCGTGATGAAATCCGTGTTCGGCCTGACGACGTATATGGGCGGAACCGTCAGCTTCGACGGGACGGACATCACCGGCCGATCGCCGGAGGAGATCATCCACGAGGGTATCGGCTACGTGCCACAGTCCGACAACGTGTTCGCCTCCCTCTCGGTCCGGGAGAACCTCGAGATGGGGGCGTACATCCTCGACGACATCCCTCAGGACCGACTCGACGCGGTGTTCGAGCGGTTCCCCATCCTCGAAGAGCGACAGGCCCAGTCCGCAGGGACGCTCAGCGGTGGGCAACGACAGATGCTCGCGATGGGCCGAGCGCTCATGCTCGATCCGAGCCTGCTTCTCCTCGACGAACCGAGCGCCGGTCTCGCGCCGGATCTGGTCGACGAGATGTTCGATCGGATCGACCAGATCAACGACGCGGGGACGGCCATCCTGATGGTCGAGCAGAACGCGAAGGAGGCACTCCGGCGGTGTGATCGGGGGTACGTCCTCGCCAACGGCCGGAACCGGTTCGAAGGCGACGGGCGGACGCTCCTCGACGACGACGAGGTCCGTCGGGAGTTCTTGGGCGGCTAAGCTCTACCCGGACAGCGCCGTCTCGATGACCGAGGTGTACGACGACTCGCCGATGTTGAACGCGACCTGGTCCGTGACGGTGCCGTCGAAGGTGTTCTCGAACACCTCGGTGAACCGCTCGGAGAGTTGCTGCCCGTAGTCGTTGTTGACGTAGAGGGTCGCGGCCGTCGAGTTTCCGAGGCGCTCGGACGCCACCTGGGCCATCACGCGACCTTGGAGCTGGTCCGAGGGGGCCGTCCGGAAAATGTAGTCGTCGTCCTCGAGGTTGGTGACCGAGAGGGCGGTACTCGACGGGGAACAGCCGACGATCTGGTTGGGGATGAACACCTCCTGGGAAACGGGAACGTTCACGCCCGAGGACGCCGAGCCACAGACGCTCGGCATGCCGGCGTTGACGAGCGACTCCGCCGCGCTGACGCCCGACGACGGCGAGGTCTGGGTGTCCTCGACCTGCGCGTTGACTTCCAGGTCCAGATCCGAGTCGTTGACCTGCCGGGCCGGCAACTGGGCCGCCTGAATCATCGGCCCGCCGACCGACGCGAGGTCACCCGTCTCGGGCAGGAGGATACCCACGTCGATGGTACGACCCATCCCGCCCGGGCCGCCGTCGGCGCTCGGCCCCCCGCCCTCCGGGTTCTCGCTCTCGAAGTTCTGGACCTCGATCTGTGTGGTTCCCTCCGTGTCGGCGCCCTGGAACTCCCAGATGGAGTAGGCCGCGGACGCGGGGTCACCGGCCGAGTTGAAGTTGGTCGCACTGGAGGCGCCCTGGTAGTTGATGTCCTCGCCGTTGGCCGCCGCTTCGACGGCGTCGAGGAAGTCCTGCGGGCCGTACTCGGTTCCGCCGGGGTTGGCGATGCGGCGCATCTGGTCGCGGACGGCCGTTCCGTCGTTCTCTCCGGCCGCCGCGTTGGCGAGGATCTGAATCGCGACCGAATCGTAGGACTGCGAGGTGAATACCCCGGGAGAGGACCCGTACTGGTCTTGGAACAGCTGGTTGAACGCCGACTGGTTCGGCCCGCCGGCCGCCGGCGCAGTTCCGATGACGTTGGCCATGTCGTTGCCGACCTGACCGGGCATCGCCCCGTCGCGGAGGCCGTCCGGTACCAACACGTCACGCTCGCCGCTCGCCATGGAGTAGTAGTTACGGAACAGTTGGATCCCGCTCTCGGGGTAGCCGATGACGACGAGCATCTCCGGACTCCCATCGCCGCCGTCGCCACCCCCACTACCGTCGCCGCCGTCGCCGCCCCCACCACCGTCGCCGCCGATACATCCTGCAAGGCCGACGGTTCCGGCCGTTCCGGTACCGACGAGGAATTCACGCCGTCCGATATCATGTACCATACGGACTCCAACGGCCGGATAATTTATAAACTCTTCCGCAAATCCGATGTC
Organism: Haloplanus litoreus; assembly: GCF_045690335.1. Taxonomy (GTDB): domain Archaea; phylum Halobacteriota; class Halobacteria; order Halobacteriales; family Haloferacaceae; genus Haloplanus; species Haloplanus litoreus. The sequence continues at coordinate 1,925,162 of NZ_CP147874.1, forward strand.
CGTCGATCACACGGGCCTGCGATCTCGGGGTATCAATCCACCGGATGGTCCGCCACGAACCGACGACCCCGTTTCACGCGGGCTATCGTCCGTCGTTTCCGGCCGCCGCCGATTACGGGACGGTCGGGACGGGTGACGACGATCCGAATCAGGCGTCGCCGACGAACGTCTCGGCACCCTCGTAGAACCAGTATCCGTTCTCGCGCATCGTCTCGCCGAGGGCACGGTGGAGCGCGACGAAGTCGCCGAACTCGTCTTGCTCGATGTCGTCGAAAATGTCACGGACGGCGACGACCGTCTCGAAGTCGATCCGGACCGGATCGTCCCCGTACTCCTCGACGAACGCCGAGACGTCGAGCGGAAAGTCCTCTTCCTCGTCTATCTTCTTCGCGATGACGGCGTGACCGTACTTGCGCCGGCCTTCGCTTCCCTCCTCACCGTCGGGGTCGTGTGGCCAGTCCATACCGGCCTCTCGGACGGACGGCCCATAGCCGTTACGTTCGTGCTGCCAGAAGACGGCTCGGCCGGGTCACCACGGCGTGAACCGGTGTACTTCTCGGACGTGTTCGAGGAGTTCCGCCGTCGAGTCGAACGTCTCACCACAGCCGCATCGGTGCAACGACGCCGGAGTCGACTCCTGTGTCGACATACCCGAGATATACACGGCCAAGTATATAATTATTGTTCAGGTCATTCGTTGTCACGGTTCGCGTTCTCACGCACCGCGGACGGCGAGGGAAGGGGCGTCGACCCGGTCGGTGGATCCGGGCCGGGACCCACTTCGGGACGCATAAAACGCAGGTTTTCGAGCGCTTTAGGCTGGTTCGCCCCGTGCATAGATGTAATGACCGCGGACGACGCCCCCGATTCCGAGCCCGAACGCCCTTCCGACCACTCCGGTCCGTCACCGGAGCAGTGGAATCCGGAATCGACGTTTTGTACCGACGACCGAGGCAGTTTCTTCGCCGGCGGTCACCGCGTCTCGGTCGGCCGCGTGTACAAGGATACCCAGGCGGAAACGCATCGAGCCGTCCACTCGGTGGACGAGGGCGCCCGCGAGGCGGTACTCTACGCCGTCGAGCGCGACGTTTACGGGGAGTTCTCGCCCGCGGACGACGACGATCCCCTCGTCGTCTCCTGGCACGACGAAGGCGGCCGATTTCTCCCCATCTAGCGGCTCCCGCCCTCCGACAGGGCGGTGATGCGTTCCCGACGCGATTCGTCGACGTCGGTCCCGGGTCGTCCCGCCGATTCTCGGCTCTCCTGCGGTCGCTCTCCGTTCACTGGCGTTCACGGAGAAGCGGTGGGACCGGGATTCGAACCACGGTCGGACCTGCTCGCTCTGAACTCGCCGTGCTCGCCCTCTCTGGTTCGAATCCCTGCCGCTCCACCGTTCGCTCACCGTCGTTCGCAAAAAGGCGGTGGGACTGGGATTCGAACCCAGGAAGCCGTGAGGCTACCTGCTTTCAAGGCAGGCGCAATAGGCCGCTCTGCCATCCCACCATACACCCCACGAAATCGTCGGCTTCGAGCGCCGCTGGGGTCAATTCGTACGAACCGGGCCGACGAAGTTGAAACTATCGTTCTCCCCACTGCACGGGAGCGACGACCGCTGGCGGCGGCGAGCCTCCGGGTCGTGGCCACCGTTTTCCTTCCTGCGCCGCCATCTATCGGGTATGTCGCAGACAATCGAACTCGCCGACGAACTCGTGGAACGACTGGACGAACACCGTGCTGCCGACGAGACGCGCGAGGAGTTCATAGAGGAGTTCGTGAACAGCTACGAACAGGAGGGACGATTTAGCGATCCGGGACTGTAAATCGCCGGCGCTGGCGTCGTGGGCGTGGCTGCCGACAGCGACGACACACCACCCGATGACGGGTCCGGCCCCCCGACAGCGGAGTACGGACGGCCGAGTGCGACGGCGTGTCGCGTGTCGCTCCGCGGCGTCGATATCGCGGGGCGACGGCCGGGACTCCGTTACACCAGTCCGTATCAGTCCCGAACCACTCGCGGGTCCGACTCGTCGTACGCCACCCGGAGGCCGAGTTCGTCCGCGACGGTGGCCGTATGGACTGGCACGGCCCGCTCCGCGCCGACGCGTGCGTTCAAGAGGGGGAGCGCGTCGAGGAGGTCCTCGCCCGTCTCGACGACGGGCTGAATCGGGGTGAAGTCAACCTCGTGCCCGGCGTCGCGGCCGCGAGCGGTCAGCGTCTCGAGTTCAGGTGCTGCGAACGCGTCGGTGAAGTCGATGGGCTCGGTGAAGCCGGCGTAGTAGGCGCGCCCGCGGGTGGACGCGCCGAGAACGACTTCGGACCGTCGGAGCTTCATCGCCGCGTTGTCGACGAGCGGCCGGGTGAGGAACGGCGCCGACCCCTCGACGACGGCGGCCGAGTTGACTCCCTCCTCCCGCAGGAGGTGGGTGACGGTGTTCCCGGCACGGGCGTCGAACGTCGAGCCGACCTGCGGTTCGAGGCGGGCGTCGCTCGGATCGTCGAGCGCCGTGGCGGCGAGCGCGCGCACCTCCGCCTCGGCCGGCGTGTCGGTGACGTGCTCGGCCGGCAGGAGGTCGTCGGATCGGTAGTTGACGAGCAGGTCGCCGCCGGAGCGGGTGACGGCGACGAACACGTCCTTGAGCATCGCGGCGTACAGCTCCGCAGCCTCGGCTTCGGTGAGCGGGCTCGTCGCCGCGAGCTCAGTCGCGACCAAGCCCTCACGTGGGGGGTCCGCCATGACGGCGATGGTGGTCATGGCAGTCGTTCGTGGCGGCGTGGCCTTGAACGCGCCGGTCGACGGCTAGTCGTGGGCGCCGCTCCGGCCCTTCGTCTGCCGGTAGTCGCGTCCGAGGACCGACTCGGCGACGTGTTCGACGAACCCCTCCGTCTCCGCGTCCGTCTGATCCGCCAGCCCCCGCATCGGGACGAGTTCGAACCCGCGCCCCCTGATCGTCGTCGCGTGTGCCTCGTCGACGGAGAGCGAGTCGGCGTCCATGGTCGTGTGCTCGACTGCCAGTTCCCGGAGTGCCACGGCTCCGATGGGGACGATGATCTCCGGGTTGATCATGCGCACGTCCGCGGTCAGGTAGGGGTCGCACGTGCCGACTTCCTCGGCCGTCGGCCCGCGATCCGGGTGGCGACAGCGCGTGACATACGTCAGGTAGGCGCCGTCGAGGTCCGGTCGGTCGGCGTCCGGCGGAGAGTTCGAGAAGCCGAGGTCGCCCAGGATTCGCTGGAGGCGGCGCCCGGCGTCGTCGCCGGTGAAGGGGATACCGGTGCGGTCCGCTCCGGGACCGGGCCACCCACCGACGAACATGAAGTCGGCCGCCACGTCGCCGTAGCCGTGGACGACGTTCGACCGCACGTCACAGAGGTTCGGACAGTTCTGACAGTCGGCGTCCATGCCGAACGGGTTGTCGGGATGATCCTGTGCTGGGTCCACACGCCGACCAGATTCCCCGGGCACAAAAGCGGTCGGGAGCGTGCGCCGTTCGGCCGGTCAGGCCTCCGGTTCGTACTCTCGGGACTGCCCCTCGATGACCGTCGCGACGTCCTTCAGCATCTCGCCGGTGGTAGCGACGACGTCGTCGAGCGTCGCGATACCGACGAGTCGGCCGTCGTCGTCGACGACGGGAATCCGGCGGACTCGGCCCTCGGCCATCGTCGCCGGCAGTTCGGTCGCCGTGGCGTCCTCGTGGATGGTGATCGGGTCCGTAGTCATGATGTCGGCCACCGTGAGCGCGGCCAAGTCCTCGTGTTCGGCCACGGCCAGGGCGACGTCGCGGTCGGTGACGATACCGACCGGTCGGTCGTTCTCGGCGACGACCAGGTCCCCGAGTTCTTCGTCCCGCATCGTCCGGGCCGCGTCGGCGACTGTCGTGTCTCCGGTCGTCGTCACCACGTCGACAGCGAGATTCTGAACTGGCATGACAGCACACCAATCATACTCTGCTGACAAAAATTCGAAGTCTCCTTCCCACGGGGTGGGAATCCGCGGGTCGGCATCACACGGGTCGTCGTACGCCGCTCCCGGCCGTCGCCGTTCCCGTGGTCGGCGCTGGTCGAGACACGGTAACGACGAGCCGTATCAGTCACCGCACGAGCGTCACGGGCACCGTCGCCCGGCGCGTGACGAGTTCGGCGACGCTCCCGAGCAGGGTTCGGTCCTCGTCCTGTCGACCGTGGGCGCCGAGGACGACGTGGTCGATCGGTTCCTCGGCCGCGTACTCCACGATGATCCGGGCGGGCGTCCCGATCTCCGACACGGTCTCGATGTCACGGTCGTGGTCGGCCGCGACGGTTCGTGCCTCCTCGAGGATTCCCTCGGACCGCTCCTCGACGCGGGCGTACCACTCCTCGGAGCCGACGAGGGGTTCGTAGGTGGTGTCGCCGTCGACCCCGACCCCGTGGTCGGGTTCGAAGAGGTCGACGACGTGGAGGACGGTGACGGACGCCTCGGGGAAATCCGTCAGCGTGTGACGGAGTGCGTCCAGCGAGAGGGGCGAGCCGTCGACCGGGACGAGCACGTGATCCGTCATGGGGTATCGCTCCAGGGAGCGGTGCGGTCTGACGATCCTGCGACGGTCACTATCGTGTGGTACGGTCTCGACACGCGAAGGTCACCACCCGACGGTCGGTCCCGACGGACAAAGGACCTCCCGTTCGTTCCAACACGTTGAAAATTGTGCCGGCTCGATCAGGAGTTCGAGACGCGGCGACGGTTGACCACGCCGACGTTGTTGGCCACGTCCTCGGTGATGACGCGGAAGGCGTCGGCCGTGGGGTTGTCCTCTTTCAGTACCATCGGCTCGCCGCCGGTTCTGATCTCGGGGTCTAGGGGAACGCCGCCGAGGTAGGGGAGGTTGTTCGCCTCCGCGAGGCCCCGCCCGCCGCCGGAGCCGAACACGTCGTGTTCGCCGCCACAGTCCGGGCAGACGAAGCTGCTCATGTTCTCGATGAGGCCGAGGACGTTCGTGTCGTGGCGGCCGAACATCCGGATACCTTTGCGAGCGTCGTCGACGGCCACCTCCTCGGGCGTCGTGACGATGACGGCGCCGGTGAGCGGGAGCGTCTGGAGGATGGTGAGCTGGGTGTCACCCGTACCCGGCGGCAAGTCGAGGACGAGGTAGTCGAGTTCGCCCCACTCGACGTCCTCGACGAGTTGGGTGAGCACTTGGTGGACCATCGGGCCGCGCCAGATGACCGGGTCGTCCTCGCCGACCATGAAGGCCATGCTGATGAGCTTCACGCCGTAGCGCTCGGGCGGGATGATGGTGTCGTCGTCCGTCGCGGTCGGCGGGTCTTCGGAGTCGAGCATCCGGGGGACGTTCGGGCCGTACACGTCGGTGTCGAACAGGCCGACGCGGGCGCCCAGTTTCGACAGCCCGGCCGCGAGGTTCACGGCGACCGTCGATTTGCCCACGCCGCCCTTCCCGGAGGCGACGGCGACGACGTTTTTCACGCCCGGCAACACCTCGTCGTCACGTAGGGCGGCCGGCCGCTTGGCAGTGAGTTCTACCTCCAGTCCGGCGTCTGTGAGGGTCTCTCGAACGTCCGCGGCGATGGCGCTCTCCGTGGGTGCGTACGGCGCCCCGAGGGCCAGAGACACCTTCGCGACCCCGTCCTCAACCGCCACGCCGTTGACCAGGCCCAGCGATACGATGTCGTCACCGAGATCGGGGTCCTCGACGCCCCCGAGCAGCTCCCGTACGTCGGCTTCGTCCATGGACAGCCTCGGCGTGAGCGCCGGATAAGGGTTTTGTCGCACCCAGGCCGAACGAAACCGACCGCCGTAATTACCGGCGGCGTGGTGTAACTGCTATCAGTTACATAGACCGCCCCGAAGGGTCTCCATTTAAGCCTCTTCGGACGAAGTCTCGGGTAGAATGCTGGAGGACGATTTCGGGAGAGAGGTGTCGGGCGTGCGCGTCTCGCTCACCGACCGCTGTAACTTCGACTGTGTCTACTGTCACAACGAGGGGCTCGGTGACACCCGGGGCCCGATGGAGCCACAGGACGACGAGATGTCGACGGCGGACATCGTCCGCTTTCTGGAGGTCGCCGCGGAGTTCGACGTCGACAGCGTGAAGTTCACCGGCGGGGAGCCGATGCTCCGGGACGACCTCGAGGAGATCATCCGACGGACGCCCAACTCGATGGAAGTGTCGATGACGACCAACGGGACCTACCTCCCCGGACGGGCGGAGGCGCTGGTCGACGCCGGCCTCGAACGCGTCAACGTCTCTCAGGACGCTCTGGAGCCGGAGGCCTTCGCCGAAATCACGAAATCCGGCGCCTACGAGAGGGTGATGGAGGGCGTCGACGCGGCGCTCGACGCGGGACTGGACCCCGTGAAGCTGAACATGGTCGTCTTCGAACACACTGCGGGGTACGTGGAAGGGATGGTCGACCACGTCGCCGAGAACGACGGGCTCCAGCTGCAGCTCATCGAGTACATGCCCGAACTCACGGGCAAGCCGGAGTGGAACATCGACATCGGACGCGTCCACGACTGGCTGGCCGACATCGCCGACGAGGTGGAACACCGGGAGATGCACGACCGGAAACGCTACTGGGTGAGCGGGACCGATCCGGACGCCCGGGTCGCGGAGCCGGGAGCACGGGGAATGGTCGAAATCGTCGACCCAGTCGAGAACCCCACCTTCTGTGCCAACTGCCACCGAGTTCGCGTCACCCACGAGGGGTACCTCAAGGGCTGTCTCAACCGCAACGACGACCTCCGGTCGATGGGTGAGATGACCAAAGACGAGATCCGCGAGACGTTCCGGGAAACCGTCGCCAACCGCGTCCCCTACTACGGCGAGTACATGATCCGGAACGACGAGGGGGAGTGGGAGATCAACGAGGAGTACCTCGGCGCACCGACCGTCTGATACGGACCGTCGTCACCGTGTCCCGGCCGCCGACAACGGGGGTGGTGACCGCCGAAACCGGCGTACAACGGTCCGTACGAACGCCCCCCGGTCGCTCTCCTCCGCCGCCGCCGTGCGAGGCCGGCACACGTCCCCGGCCTTTCGTGATGTTTAAGTATCGTCCCCGGGTTCATCCGAGTGCATACGCTGCAGGGGCGTCCGGCCCCGAGTCCGAGAGGTCGATGGGTTGTGAACCAACCCACCTGCCAGCAAACCCGTCGGGTTTGCGCGGGCGACGATACGAACGCAGGTGTTGCGGTAGCCAAGCCTGGCCCAAGGCGCAGGGTTGCTAACTCTGTGGCGTCAAGCCTCCGGGGTTCGAATCCCCGCCGCAACGCTCGCACCCACATATCCATGAGTGCAGAAGAACCACAGGACGGCTCCCCCGAGGACGACGAAGACCTTCGGTACTTCGTCCGAATCGGACAGACCGACCTCGACGGGACGAAGGCCGTCGAGCGGAGCCTCACCGACATGAACGGCATCGGCAAGCGCACGGCGCGCATCGTCGCCGACGCGGCCGACGTGGATCGAACAGCCACGTTCGGGCGACTCGACGACGACGAAATCGACCGCGTGATCGAGGTCGTGGAGAACTTCGCCGACGAAGTCCCCGAGTGGATGGTGAACCGCCGGAACGACTTCTACACCGGCGAGAGCAGCCATCGAGTCGGCTCCAACCTCAGCCAGACGCGCACACAGGACGTCAATCGCATGAAGATGATCGACTCCTACCGTGGCGTCCGGCACAAGCGCGGACAGAAGGTGCGCGGCCAGCGGACGAAGTCCACCGGCCGCACCGAAGGCACCATCGGCGTCAACGTCGAGGCCATCAAGGAAGACATGGCCGAAGAAGCCGCCGAGGAGGAAGAGGCCTAACCCATGACGACCGGCAAGAACACCAAGTTCTACGAAACGCCGAATCACCCGTATCAGGGCGAGCGTATCGCGGAGGAAGCGGACCTCCTCGGTCGCTACGGCCTGAAGAACAAAGAGGAGTTCTGGCGGGCACAGTCCGAACTGCGGTCCATGCGCCGCGAGGCGCGACGACTGCTCGGCGACGCCCAGGGCGACGTCGAGACGGCCGCGGAGGCCGGCAGCGACTTCGTCGCCCGCCTCCAGCGGATCGGCATCCTCGGGAGCGAGGACGACATCAGTGACGTCCTCTCGCTCGAGGTGACGGACCTGCTCGAACGACGACTGCAGACGGTCGTCTACCGGAAGGGGCTGGCACACACGCCCCAGCAGGCTCGACAGTTCGTCAGTCACGGCCACATCACCGTCGACGGTGCGCGTGTACAGACCCCGTCGAAGAAGGTGGAGGTCGACGAACAGCCGACCGTCGCCTTCGACGAGAACAGTCCGCTCGCGGACGACCTGCATCCTGAACGCGCGGAGGCCCAAGAATGAGCGCAGAAGAACAGGACAAGTGGGGTATCGCCCACGTCCACGCATCGTTCAACAACACCCTGATTACGGTCACCGACCAGACGGGTGCCGAGACCATCGCCAAGTCGAGTGGCGGGACGGTCGTGAAACAGAACCGCGACGAGGCGTCGCCCTACGCGGCCATGCAGATGGCCGAGACGGTCGCCGAGGAAGTCCTCGCGGCCGGCGTAGAGGGCGTCCACGTTCGCGTGCGCGGCCCCGGTGGCAACGGCAACAAGTCCCCCGGGCCGGGCGCGCAGGCGACGATCCGCGCGCTCGCCCGTGCCGGTCTCGAGATCGGCCGCATCGAGGACGTGACGCCGATGCCGCACGACGGTACTCGCGCGCCGAAAAACAGCCGCCTCTAACATCATGGTAGCCGACTTCGAGGTCGAGTTCATCGAACGCGACGACCGGAACGCACGGTTTCTGGTACGAGGGGTCTCGCCGGCCTTCGCCAACGGCATCCGCCGGGCGATGATCGCCGACGTGCCGACCTTCTCCATCGACACCGTCCGGTTCGTCGAGAACTCGTCGGTGATGTTCGACGAGATGATCGGCCTCCGACTGGGGCTGGTGCCACTGACGACCCCCCTCGACGACTTCGAGGTGGGCGAGACGGTGACGCTGGCGCTCGACGTGGAGGGACCGGCGACGGCTTACTCGGGCGACATCGAGACGTCCGAGCCGCTGGTCGAACCGGCGGACGACAACATCCCGGTCATCGAACTCAAAGAGCAACAGCGGATCGAACTCGAGGCGGACGCCGTCCTCGAAACGGGCCGCGACCACGCCAAACACCAGGGCGGCGTGGCCGTCGGCTACCGCCATCTCCAGCGCGTCGAAGTCCTCGGCGATGCCGGCGAGTTCGACGAACAGGAGCCGAACATCCTTCGCGGGGTCATCGAAACCGAGGACGGCGAACTCGTCGCGACCGACGAGTTCGATCACGACCTCACCACCCGATATCCCGGCAAGGAACTCGAGGTCACCGACGTGCCCGACGCGTTCGTCTTCCACGTGGAAACGGACGGGTCGTTCAGCGTCGAGGAACTGGTCACGCGCGCCGCCGAGTCCATCGGCGAGCGTGCGGCGGAACTGGAAACGAAAGTCGCAGTCTGAGACCCCACTATGCCCCGGACCCAACCATCGACATCCATCCCCGTCCCCGCGGCCGCGACCAGCGCCGCGGCCCGGCGGGGCCACGGAATCGAAACTGGTTTGAAGGGGCGACCGATACTGCGACATGCGTGCAGGGATAGCCAAGTCAGGCCAACGGCGCAGCGTTCAGGGCGCTGTCCCATAGGGGTCCGCAGGTTCAAATCCTGCTCCCTGCACTCCTTTTTGGAGGTAGACAATGAGTAAGACCAATCCGAGACTCAATAGTCTCATCGCCGAGTTGAAGGCGGTTTCCCGCGAGTCCGGTGCCGGTGTCTGGCAGGACGTCGCGGACCGCTTGGAGAAGCCACGGCGCACCCACGCGGAGGTCAACCTCGGGCAGATCGAACGATACGCCCGCGAAGAGGAGACCGTCGTCGTCCCCGGCAAGGTGCTGGGGAGCGGTGTGCTCGAAAAGAACGTCACCGTCGCGGCCGTCGACTTCTCGTCGACGGCGCGACAGAAGATCGAACAGGTCGGGAACGCCGAGCGACTGGAACACGTCGCCGGGGAGAACCCCGACGGATCCAACGTGCGGGTGATTCGATGAGCCTCGCAGAGTTCGACGCCGACGTCGTCGTCGACGCCCGGGACTGCATCATGGGTCGGGTCGCCAGCGAGGTGTCCCAGCGCGCCCTCGACGGCGAGACGGTCGCCGTCATCAACGCCGAGGATGCGGTCATCACCGGCAACGAGGAGGACACGATGGAGACGTACCGCACGCGCGCGGGTCTCGGCTCCGACAGCGGGCCGTACTACCCGAAGCGCCCCGACCGCATCTTCAAGCGGTCGATCCGCGGAATGCTCCCCTACAAGAAGCCGCGCGGCCGCGAGGCGTTCGAGAACGTCCGCGTCTACGTCGGCAACCCCTTCGACGAGGACGGCGAAGTGCTCGACGGCACGTCGCTGAACCGCCTCTCGAACATCAAATTCGTCTCCCTCGGAGACGTCTCCGAACAACTGGGTGCGAACGTCACATGGTAACCAACACGAGTGGTAAGAAGAAGACGGCCGTCGCCCGCGCCACGGTGCGCGAAGGCGAGGGTCGCGTGCGAATCAACTCCCAACCCGTGGAACTGGTGGAACCGGAGCTCTCGCGTCTGAAGATGCTGGAGCCGTTCCGCATCGCGGGCGACGACCTGCGCGATACGGTCGACATCGACGTGACCGTCTCCGGCGGCGGCTTCGCCGGGCAGGCGGACGCGGTGCGGACCGCCATCGCTCGCGGACTGGTGCAACATCACAACGACGCCGAACTCCGCGACGCGTTCATGGAGTTCGACCGGTCGCTGCTGGTCAACGACGTGCGCCAGTCCGAACCCAAGAAGTGGGGCGGTCCCGGTGCGCGGGCCCGCTACCAGAAGTCCTACCGCTGAGGTGATCCACCCATGATGATCCCAGTCCGGTGTTTCACGTGCGGTAAGGTCATCGGCGAGCACTGGGAGGAGTACCAGGCTCGTCTCGACGCGGGCGAAGACCCCGCGAAGGTGCTCGACGACCTGGGCGTGACCCGGCACTGCTGTCGACGCATGTTCGTCTCGCACAAGGACCTGGTCGACGTCGTCTCACCCTACCAATGAGCCAGGGACGCTACAATCGGTACGAGAAGGCCCGCATCCTGGGGGCGCGAGCCCTGCAGGTGTCCTACGGCGCGCCGGTGCTCGTGGACACCGAACAGAGCGAACCCATTCTCGTCGCAGCCGAAGAGTACGACGCCGGGGTACTCCCCTTCACGGTCAGGCGGGAGGGCAAATGACGCTGATTCGCTCGGTGGGTCTCCGCCGGATTCTCGACTCCCGAGGCAACCCGACGGTCGAAGCCGACGTGTTGACCGAGTCCGGCGGCTTCGGACGCGCGGCGGCACCGAGCGGCGCATCAACCGGCGAGTACGAGGCGATCGAACTCCCGCCGGGCGAGGCCATCGCATCGGCACGCGAACACGCCGTTCCCCGTCTCGTGGGCGAGGTCCACGCGGGCAACCAGCGGGAAGTCGACGCGGCCCTGCACGCCGCGGACGGAACGGACGACTTCTCGAATATCGGCGCCAACAGCGCCGTCGCCATCTCCATGGCGGCCGCGAAGGCCGGTGCCGACGTGCTCGGCGCCCCGCTCTATCAGCACCTCGGCGGCACGTTCCGCGGCGACAACTTCCCGATTCCGCTCGGGAACGTCGTCGGCGGCGGCGAACACGCCAAGGAGGCGACCCACATCCAGGAGTTTCTCGCCGTCCCGCACGGCGCGCCGAGCGTCTCGGAGGCGGTCTTCGCCAACGCCGCGGTCCACGACCGAATCGGCGAGTTGCTCGACGAGCGGGGCGTGCCCGCCGGCAAGGGCGACGAGGGCGCGTGGGCGCCCACGGTCACGGACGCCGAGGCGTTCGAGATCGTCGCCGCGGCGACCGACGACGTGGCCGAAGACGTCGGCTTCGACGTGGCAGTCGGCCTCGACGTGGCGGCGTCGGAACTCTACGACGCCGACGCCGGCGTCTACCGCTACGGCGACGTCGAGCGGACGCCGACCGAACAGGTCGACTACATCGCCGACCTCGTCGACGAGTACGACCTCGCGTACGTCGAGGACCCCGTCGAGGAGGACGACTTCGCCGGCTTCGCCGACCTGACGACCCGGGTCGGCGACCGGACGGTGCTCTGTGGCGACGACCTCTTCGTCACCAACGTCGAACGGCTCCAGCGGGGGATCGACGAGGAAGCCGGCAACGCCATCCTCGTCAAGCCCAACCAGATCGGAACGCTCTCGGACGCCGTCGATGCGGTGGAACTGGCGACCCGCAACGGGCTCGAGGCCGTCGTCTCGCATCGCTCGGGCGAAACCGAGGACACGACCATCGCACACCTCGCCGTGGCGACCGGCGCTCCCTTCATCAAGACGGGGACGGTCGGCGGCGAGCGAACCGCCAAGCTCAACGAACTCATCCGCATCGCGGAGGACGCTGTATGACAGACAACGACATCGAATCCCCGGACGTCGAGGACGAGGAGGCGGCGGCCGCCGAGGCCGAGGACGCCCCCGAATCCGACGCCGGGGCCGAGGAACCGGAGGAACCGACCGCCGAGGCGGCCGACGAGGCGGCCGAGGCTGAAGACGTGGACGCCGAGGCTGCGGACGACGACGCCTCGCCGTTCGACGAGAACGTGATGCCCGACGACGAGGCCGACCTCCTCATCCCGGTCGAGGACTACCTCGGGGCGGGCGTCCACATCGGCACCCAGCAGAAGACCAAGGACATGGGGCGGTTCATCCACCGCGTCCGTGACGACGGTCTCTACGTGCTGGACGTGAGCCAGACCGACCAGCGCATCCGGACGGCCGCCGACTTCCTCGCGAACTACTCGCCCGAGCAGGTCCTCGTGACCTCCTCGCGGCAGTACGGCCGTTTCCCGGCCGAGAAGTTCGCCGAGGCCATCGGCGCCCGCGCCCGCACCGGGCGGTTCATCCCGGGGACGCTGACCAACCCGGACTACGACGGGTACATCGAGCCCGACGTGGTGGTCGTCACCGACCCCATCGGTGACTCACAGGCGGTCAAGGAGGCCATCACGGTCGGCATCCCCGTCATCGCCATGTGCGACTCGAACAATCAGCTCAGCAACGTCGACCTCGTCATCCCGACGAACAACAAGGGTCGGCGTGCGCTGTCCGTCGTCTACTGGCTGCTGGCCAACGAGACGCTCGACCGTCGCGGCGCCGAACCGGCCTACGCCCTCGACGACTTCGAGGCGGGCATCTAAGGCGCTATCGAGATACTTTTCACGAGCCCCGCTCCGGACAGCGACGGCACCGCCGAGCGCGCGGAAGGGTTTTCACTCGGTACCGACACCCACAGGTATGGATCTCTTTCGGAGCGTTCGAACCGTCACCACCGCCTCGGGGACGGGCTACGTCGACTGGGCGGCCGTCGCCCGGGCGGCGAAAGACGGCACGGCACCGGGTGATCTCTCACTCACCGACGCCGAGCGGGAGGGGTACGCGGCGGACGTTCGCGACGCACGGGACCGACTCCACCGACTCGGCGGCGTCGAGTTCGACCTGCCGGATACGGTCGAGATACAGAACCGCCACCACTGGATCGACGCGAACGTCGACACGTTCCGCCGGGTGATGGAGCCCGTCGAGTCCCAGGGTCCGGAGGTCCTGTTTCCCGGCCTCTCCCGGGTGATCAACACCGCCACGCTCTCGTTCATGATGGCCTTCCTCGGGCGAAACGTCCTCGGCCAGTACGATCCGCTCCTCCTCGCGGAGGCGGACCCGGTCGACCGGGACCACGGGCTGTACTTCGTCCACCCGAACATCGTCGCGGTGGCGGACTCGCTGGACGTCTCGCGACCCCGATTTCGGCGCTGGATCGCCTTCCACGAGGTGTCTCACGCCGCCGAGTTCGGCGCCGCGCCCTGGCTGTCGACGCACCTGGAGACGCGACTGGAACGCGGCGTCGACGCCCTCGCGGCCGGCGATCTGGACCGGGAAGCCTTCCACGAACTCGACGTGGCGATGACGGCGGTGGAGGGGTACGCGGAGCTACTGATGGACCGGGCGTTCGACGACGACTACACCGACCTCCGGGCGAAACTCGATGCCCGGCGGCAGGGGGGCGGTCCGATCGCTCGGCTGGTCCGCCGACTGCTCGGTCTGGGACTGAAACGCCGACAGTACGAGCGCGGGGCGGCCTTCTTCCGGGCCGTCGCCGACGCCCGCGGTCTGGCGGGGGCGAGCGCCGTCTGGGAGCGCCCGGAGAATCTGCCGACCGACGCGGAACTCGACGCACCCGAACGGTGGCTGGCGCGGGTCGGCGAGGACGCGTAAGGTCGGTCGTTACCGTCGTCGGGACCCCTTCCACTCCCGACCGACGGACGCGAGGTAGCGAAGGAGCAACCAGCCCACGACGAGACCGGCGCCGACGCCGACGAGGCCCTGCACCGGCGTGGCACCGGCCGCGAGGGCGACGAGTCCCCCGGAGACGCCGACGAGCGCGACGAACCCCAGTTTCAGCCGCTTGGAGGCGACCTGCCGTTCGGCGTCGGTGAGGCTCGGCCCGACCATCACTCGACGTATGGCGTACTCACGTGCATTCCGACGAACACCCACTCGTCGTCCCGCCGTTCGAGCGTGCCACTCCACCGGGTCGAGAGGGCGTACTCGGTGTCGGCCTCCCGGTCGGTCCAGGCCATGAACACCGTGTCCGAGAAGTGGGCGTGGTCGTCGCGCTCCGTGACCCGGAGGGCCTGGCTCTCGACGGTCCAGTCCTCGGTGGTTCGAGTCTGCTCGCGCAGTCCCTCGGCGATGGCGTCGTACCCGACGAGTCGTTCGCCGACACCGAACTTCACGACGTCGTCGCGCTCGGCGAAGTAGGGATAGAGCGGTTCACCCCGGCGAAGCGCCTCGTAGTACTCCCGAATGGTCCCGTCCGCGTCCATGGGGTGAGCGTCGCTCCCCCGACTGTTAACTCTTTCAACCGACGAGACGGCCCGCCGGACCGTCCGGAGGCCAACGAATCGCGGAACACGCGTGGCGTAACGGTCGTAGGCGTCGCCGAACTCCGCCCGCAGGTGTGGTTCCTCGGCTCGGGGCAGCAACAGGACCCACCCGACGTGGACGGCTGCGAGCGTCGCGACGGGTGCCGAATCGGCGAGGAGAGCGAAGCCGGTGACGCCAACGATCATCCCGACGTACTGCGGGTTGCGGGTGTAGGCGTAAGGACCGCTCGTGTAGAGGTCACCGGTCACGCCCATCGTCTCGGCCGACTGCATCGTCCGCGCCCCCCAGACGAAGACGGCGGTACCGACGAGGGCCGCGGCGAGTCCGGCGAGCGACACCGGACGGGGCAGTCCCCACGCGCCCCAGTCGAGGGCGGCGGTAGCCAGGAGCGCCACGTCGAAGATGCCAACGAGCGTCCAGTGGCAGTAGTACGCGGGCGTCCGGTCGCCCGGCGGCCACCACTCGTAGTCGGTCGACAGCGTTCCGAGTATCAGGACGTACACGCCGGCGGCCGACAGCAAACCGGCCCCGAACGCGAGTCGCGTCGGCGTCATGCGGCCGTGTATGCGTCCCGGCGCCGGGAGGTGTTGCTGCCTCATTGCCGAGGGTTTTATTTCTACCCACACGTCGTTCGGACGATGAAGCACGCTCGCTTGCGTATCCACCACGAGCCGGGAACCCTCCACCCGATGCACGCCTTCGAGATGGAACACGACAGGATCGACCGGGCCGAACTCCTGCACTGGAACACGGTCCTCGACGAGACGAACACGTTCGTCTTCCGGGTCCGGGGCGACCCGGCGCCGTTTCGGGCGAAACTCGATGCCCGGGACGTGACGGTGTCCTACAGCCTCTCGCCCGTTTCGGACGGCGTCTTCTACTGCTGTGTCCGCGACCGGGTGACGGCGTCGGACGAGGGGTATATCGAGGCGTTCGCCCGGGGGACGCTCGTCGTGATTCCGCCGATCAGGTTCAACCCCGACGGGACGACGGATCTGGCGCTCGTGGGAACGCCTGCGGACCTCGACGCCGCCGTCGACGGGCTGCCGGAGGGCCTGCGAGCGACCGTGCGGTCGGTCGGACCGTACCGCCGTCGGGTGGGGTCGCCGGGGGGCCGGCTCACCGACAGACAGCGCGAGGCCGTCGCCGCCGCCGTGGCGTGTGGATACTACGACTCGCCGCGCGAGGGGTCGGTGGCGGACGTGGCTGCCACCCTCGACGTTGCCCCGGGAACCGCGGCCGAACATCTCCGGAAGGCAGAGGCGACGGTGATGCGGGCGGCCGTCGGCCGCCGGAGGGCGTGATCAGTACAGCAGTTCGTCGTCGTTCTCGACCATGTAGAGGGTGCGCGCGGCCACGTTGACGGCGTGGTCACCGACGCGCTCCAGGTCGCGGATGGTGAGCAGGAGGCGGGAGACGTCCTGCATCAGCGACTCGATGTCGCTGTCGTCTGCCAGGTAGTCGCTTTCGATCAGGTCGCGGACGACGAGTTCGCTCGCCGCCTCGCACATCGTGTCGACCTCCTCGTCGCGCTCGGCGACTTCGTAACAGAGGTCGGTGTCCTCGTCGGCGTAGGCGGTCATCGCCTGATCGAGCATCTCGAGAGTGGTCCGACCGATCCGTTGCATGTCCACGTCGGGAAAGAGGTCACGCTGGGCGTCGAGGGTGTAGCCGCCGAGGTTCACCGCGAGGTCCGCGATGCGTTCGAGGTCGGTGATGATCTTGAACGACGCAGCGATAAAGCGCAGGTCGCTCGCGACCGGTTGCTGGAGGGCGATGAGGTCGACACAGGCACCCTCGAGGTCCAGATACATGTCGTTGATCTCGTCGTCGCCGTCGATCACCTCCCGGGCGAGTCGTTCGTCCTTCCGTTCGAGGGCGTCCAGCCCCGCACGGAGTCGCTCCGCGACCACTTCGCTCATGTAGAGAACGTCGTCGCGGAGTTCCTCCAACGACGACTGGTAGTCCGTTCGCGCCATACCACTACACTCGCCTCGATTCCCCTAAGCGTTATCCCCCCGTCAATAGTCCACTATGGAGTGATCTATAGCTCTCCCGAGGAATATCTATAGACGTCAGCCGAACTTTCCGGTGATGTAGTCCTCGACGCGTTGGCTCTCGGGGTTCTCGAAGATTTTCTCGGTGTCGTTGAACTCGACGAGTTCGCCGCCGGTGAGGAAGACGGCCGTCTTGTTCGAGATACGGGCGGCCTGTTGCATGTTGTGCGTGACGATGACGACGGTGTACTCCTCGGCGAGTTCGGAGATGAGGTCTTCGATCTGTGAGGTGGCGACGGGGTCCAGCGCGGACGCCGGTTCGTCCATCAGGAGGACTTCGGGGTCCGGCGCGATGGCACGGGCGATACAGAGGCGCTGTTGTTGCCCGCCGGAGAGTTCGAGTCCCGACTCGTCGAGGCGGTCGTTCACCTCGTCCCACAGCGCCGCCCGTTTCAGCGAGTCCTCGACGATTTCGTCGTAGTCGCCCTCCTTGTTCTGGATCTTCAGGCCGTAGGCGACGTTGTCGTAGATGCTCTTGGGAAAGGGGTTCGGCGACTGGAACACCATGCCGACCCGACGCCGGAGCGCCACGGGGTCGACGTCGTCGTCGTAGACGTTCTTCCCGCGGAGGTAGAGGTCACCCTCGACGCGCGCGGCGTCGATGAGGTCGTTCATCCGGTTGATACACCGGAGGAAGGTGGACTTGCCACACCCGGAGGGACCGATCATGGCCGTCACCTGATTCTCCGGAATGTCGAGGCTGATGTCCTGTAGGGCCTGTTCGTCGTTGTACCAGACGTCGACGTTCTCGGCGCGGACGACGGTGTTCGTGCTCATCGTTGCCCCCGGGGAGGCGACGCTCTCGCTCACGTCCGTCTCGATGCGCATGTCGTCGGTCGTCGGGTCGTCGGTCGGTTCGTCGGCGTACTCCTGTTCTTGCTTGTCTGACATGGTTACTGATCTGCCTCGTACTTGTTCCGCAGGACGATGGCGATGGAGTTCATACTCAACAGGACGATGAGCAACACGACGACGCCCGCGGGGACGGCCGCCTGATAGAAGGGTTCGCTGGCGAAGAGGCTCGCCCAGGCGTACACCTGCAGGGGCATCGCACTCACCTTCGAGGAGAGTTCCGTCGGCAGGGAGAAGAGGACGTTCGGCGCACCGATCATGATGAGCGGTGCCGTCTCGCCGATTGCCCGGCCGAGCGCGAGGATGGTGCCCGTCAGGATGCCCGGGAACGCCCGCGGCAGGACGACGTTCTTGATCGTCTGCCATCGCGTCGCCCCCATGCCGTAGGACGCCTGACGCATCTCGGTGGGAACGCTCCGGAGCGCCTCCCGTGAGGAGATGATGACGATGGGCAGGATGAGGAGGGCGAGGGTCGCGCCGCCGATGAGGACGGTTCCGGTCGGCTGTCCGAGATACGTGACGAACACCCCGAGTCCGAGGAGGCCGTACACGACGGAAGGAACACCCGCCAGGTTCGAGATGTTGACGTCGATAAAGCGGGTGAGTCGGTTGTCGGGGGCGTACTCCTCCAGATACACCGCGGCACCGACGCCGAGGGGAAATGAGAGGGCGGCGACGGTCACCATCAGCAGGATCGATCCGCCGATGGCCGGGTAGAGACCGGCGTCGGCCGCAGTGCCGCTGTGGGCGCTGGTGAGGAATCCCCAGTCGACCCAGGACTGCGGCCCGGCGAACCCGAGGACGTCGACGGCGACGGCCCCGACGACGGCGCCGCCGAGGACGACGGCGGCGAAGCCGAGGCCGGCCCGTCGAGCGGGGTTGCGACGGACGTGCCCCAGGGCGTAGCCGCCTGTCGGGACGACGGCGACGGCGAGCATCACCGTCGCGGGCACCGGCGTGATTCCGACGAGGGGGCCGACGACGACGCCGAGGGCGATGGCGACGAGGGCCCCGGCGACCGACAGCAGTCGGCCCCGGCGGCCGGCCTCGAACGCGACGTATCGGCCGACGACGAGCGCGATCGGGGCACCGAGCGAGAGCGTCAGCAGGATGCCGTCGGTCGGGTAGACCGGGAACGACTGTATGAATCCGGGGACGACGAACAGCGCGAGGAGGACGACCGCTCCGGCACCGACGAAGCGGACGAGGAAGGGGAGTTGTCGGTCGAAGCGTTCGATAGCGACGACACCTGCGAGCGCGAGACAGATCGCGAGGACGTAGGCGAACCAGGTGACCGGTGCGACGATGTCGACGAAGATCATCGCCGCGCCACCGCCGAACATGGTGCTGACGGCGAGGGTACCGACGACGGCCCCGCCGAACCGGAACGACGCCGGATCAGTTCGGAGGAGGTAGCCGCTGGCGAGAAGCGTCGGCAGGACGAGCGTCAGGAAGAAGGTGAGGTGCCAGCCAGGATCGGCGGTTAGCGGCTGGATCGCGTCGTTCGCTACGTAGAGCAGTAGCACTGCCAGCGCGACGATACCGAACAGCGTCGCCGCGAGCAGGAGATATCTGAAGACGGTGCCCACGGTCCGGCTGACGTGGCCGAACCCTTCGATCTCCCGTTGTTCGGTCGCCATCTCAGTACTCCTCCCGGTATCGCTGTGCGACGAGGTCACTGACGATGTTCATGACGAGCGTGATGACAAAGAGCGTCAGACCGATGGCGAAGAGGCTGCGATAGGCGACCCCGCCGCCGGTGATGTCTCCTGTGAGGAGATTCACCATCGCGGCGGTCATCGGCAGCGCACCCTCCAGATACGCGGCGGGGTTCAGCGGGTTGAGCAGGTTCGCTTGCGACCCGGCCGCGACGGTGACGGCCATCGTCTCACCGATGGCTCGCGAGAGTGCGAGGATGAAGGAGGAGAAGATGCCCGACAGGGAGGCGGGAACGACGATGCCGACGGAGACGTCGAACTTCGTCGCGCCCATGCCGTAGCCGGCCTGTCGGAGCGAGGCCGGGACGGCCGACATCGCGTCCTCGCTGATCGAGGCCACCATCGGGATGATCATGATCCCGACGACGATGCTGGCCGAGAGCATGTTGAAGGTGCCCAGATCGGGGATGATCGTCTTGAGTGCGGGGGTGATGTAGACGACGGCGAAGAAGCCGTAGACGACCGTCGGGACGCCGGCGAGCACTTCGAGTGCGGGCTTGAGGACCGACCGCGCACGCGGGGTGGCGTACTCGCTGAGATAGATGGCCGTCGCGACGCCGAGTGGAAGGGAGACGACGGCCGATCCGATGGTGATGGCGAGCGTCGCGGACACCAGCGGCAGGACGCCGAACTGTTCGTTGTTGATGACCCACTTCGTGCCGGTGAAGAAGTCGACGACCGACGCCGTCGACCCCTCGACGCCCAGCAACGGGGCGGTCACACTGAAGAACTTCGCCGCCTCGGTGGTCAACAGGACGATGATGCTGATCGTGGTGACGATGGACAGCACCGCACACAGGAAGAAAAACGAGCGCGTCAGAAGCTCCTGTGGCGCGTTCTCCGTTCGGCGGGTGAGGTCCCGTGTTAAATCGTCCGTACTCATCTAATGTGTGGTCGGTTTCGCGTTCGGTGGAAAAAACCCTTCGTTCGACCGTCGCTCAACCCTGCGCGTTCTCGATGGCCGACTCCAGGCGGTCCATCGCCTCGCTCTGGTCCTCGTCGCTCAGGGGGACGTAGCCCACCTCGTCGGCGACGATGTCCTGACTGGTCGCGTTCTCCATCCAGTAGCGGGCGAACTCGGCGACGTGTTCTTCGGCGAGGGCCTCCCGTTTGGCGTAGGTGAACAGCGGGCGGGAGAGCGGCGTGTACTCGCCGGCACGGGCGGTTTCGAGCGACGGTTCGACGCAGCCACTGCCGTCGTCGATGCCGAGGGCCTTCACGCGGTCGGTGTTCTGACTGTAGTACGCGAAGCCCAGGTAGCCGATGGCACCGGTCGAGCCCTCGACGCCCTGAATGATCGTCCGATCCTGCTCCGTCGCGGAGTAGTCCTGGCGGTGGCCCGGTCCCTCCTCGCCGAGAATGGCCTCGATGAAGTAGTCGTAGGTCCCCGATGCGTCGGTCGGACCGTAGAGTTCCAGTTCTCGATCCGGCCAGTCCGAGTTCACGTCGCTCCAGTTCGTCGGCGACGACTCGGCCGACCAGATTTCGCGGAGGTCCTCGACCGTCAGACAGTCAACCCAGTCGGCGTCGTTGTTGACGACGACGGTCAGGGCGTCCGTGGCGACGGTGAGTTCGACCGGCGTGACCTCGTTCGACGAGCACGCCTCTTCCTCCTCGGGCTGGATCGGCCGCGAAGCGTTGTTGAAATCCGTCCGTCCCGGACAGAAGTGGTTCGCGAACCCGCCCCCGGACCCGGTGGACTGGATGTTGATGTTGACGTCGTCGTGTTCGGACTGGAACCGCTCGGACATCGCCGTCGCCAGCGGGAACACGGTCGAACTGCCCGCGATGTCGATAGTGCCGGACAGGCCGCCGTCGCCGCCGTCACTGCCCCCTCCGTCCCCGCTCTGCGTACAGCCGGCGAGCCCGATGGCGCCCACCGAACCGGCCGCAGCGAGGAACTTTCGTCGTGATGCGGATCCACCTGAGGGTTCGTCGGTCATCGCCAGTACGTGGCGGACTGTACCGTAAGTACCCTACTATGATAACTATATAGTTCTAAGTACGGGAACTCGTGGCGATGATCCCGTCCGGCGACTCGACACGACGACCCGTTCGCCGACTCCACGGTCGCGGAGTTATCGCTCTCTGTGCGTCAATTCCGGCCATATCGGCTCTCGAAATCCCGCACCGTAGCCGGCGAGCGGGGGGCGTCACGAACGGGGACGACGACGCGTTTCGACCGGTCTAGCCGCGACGTCGCCGCCAACCGAACGAGAAGTATATAGATATGGGTGGTTTTATTTCGCCCCGCCGGTTTCCTCCGCGTATGGTCGAGACCCGCAAGGTGCAGGTGACGGGTGGATCGACGTACACGGTGTCGATTCCGAAAGACTGGGCGAAAGACAACGACGTCTCCGCCGGGAGTACGGTCGCGTTCTACCCGGAAGGCGACTCGTTGTTCATGACGCCCCGCACGGGCGAGGAACGGACCGAGGGGACACTCGACATCGGCGAGTTAGTCGGGGAGGAACTCGTCCGTGCCGTGATGACGATGTACGTCAGCGGGTTCGACATCATCGCCCTAGAGAGCGCTCGGATCACGACCGATCAGCGTCGGACCATCAGGAAGGCCACTCAGAGCCTGGTCGGCCTGGAAGTCCTCGAGGAAACCCGCGACCGGGTGGTCATCCGCGATCTGCTCGACTCCTCGGAGCTGTCGATCAACAACGCAGTCACCCGGATGCGCCTGATCGCCCTCTCGATGCTGGAAGACGCCGTGACGGCGCTGGTCGAACTCGACGACGACCTGGCCCGCGACGTCATCCAGCGCGACGACGACGTGGATCGCCTCTGGATGGTCGTCTCCCGCATCTTCCGGGCGACACTCCGGAGTCCACGCGCGGCCGAGGAACTCGGTGTCACCCGCGAGGTGTGTTTCGACTACCAGTCCGCGGCCCGACAGCTCGAACGGATCGCCGACCACGCGACAAAAATCGCCCACCTCTCGCTCAACTTCGAGGCGGAGCTCCCGGACGACGTCGTCGAGGCGCTCCACGAACTCCACGAGGACGCCGCATCGGTGACCGATGCCGCGATGGACGCGCTCTTTCTCGACGACAGCGAGGAGGCGACCCATCGGGCCAACGGAGCCCGTGAGTCGGTGCAGAGCATCGACGGTCACGCCCGTTCCATCGACGAACTCCTGCGCGAACTCGACCCGACGCGAGCGCAACTGCTGGGACTCGTCGTCGACTCGCTGTCACGCAGCGCCGACTACGGCGGCAACATCGCCGAGACGGCGTTACAGAAGGCGGCGCCGACGCCTTGATGACGTCGGCCCGACAGCACCCTACTCCAGAAGGACGGCGTTGACCTGACCGGTCTGTCCGGGTCGCGACGTGACGCGGGCACGCCCCTCACTCGTCTCGATGATCGCGCCTTTCGTGACGATGTTCCGTCGGGCGTAGTTGGTGTTCGAGGGGTTCTCCTCTACGTTCTCGATTTCGGCCTCGGTCGTCTCGCCGCCGTCGGCGACGTGAGCGACGTTCGTGGCGAGTGCCCGGGTCTTCGTCCCGGTGCCACGCGCGTCGATAGTCTGGAACCGCGGCTCGCCGACCGTCGTCTCGGCGGGCTGGCGACCCAGCTGGTACCGTTTCTTGTTTCGGAACGGCCGGAGGCGGCCGCCCGTCCGCTTACGCGTCGAGCGTCCCTGGTCTTTCATACCGCTATCCAGTCCCAGCAACTACTTGAATCGCTCGGAACGCGGAGCCGGAACGGATAGGGTTTAGTGGACCGGCCCGCGCTCTCTGGGGCATGAGCCTCGAAGCCGCGGTGGCGGCGCCCTTCCGTGACCGGGGTCGGTCGCGACTCGGCGAGGGTGAGTTCGTCGTGGCCCTCTCGCTGGACCGGGACTGGTTCACCCCCGATCAGGCCAAGCGCCTCGTCGACGTGGCGGCCGGCCGTGGGCTCCTCTCCCGCGAGGACGACGACCTGATCGCGGAGTTCGACCCAGCCACGGTCACCATTCCGGAGGGCTTCGTCCCCGACGAGTCGGTCCTCCGCGAACAGTCCGCCTTCGAACGCGTCCTCTCGGCCCTCGTCGACGCCGGTCTCGAAAAACAGGACGCCGTCGCGGCCATCAACGAACGACAGCGTGACCTCGGCGTCACCATCGAGGCCGCCGCCATCCTCTACGCCCGCCGCCGGAACATCGCAGTCGGCGACGCCGCCGACCGGACGCTCGCCGACCTCCGCGATGGGTCGGACGCGGATCCGGGTTCGGGAGCCGGCGATCCGTGATCGTCGTCCGGACCGTCGGAAGTCCGTCCCGGTGATCGCCGGACCGTCACGACGAACCACCGGGACACGGTTACGACTCTCGTCGCGTTTGGAACTGTTCGCACGGCTGGCGCTCTCGTAACCGTTGGACACCCCACGCACGCGGTCTGGTGATCGGATGTGCGCACGCAATCGCTGCTGTATCCGTCTCAGTCGTCGCTCTCGGCGACCCTTTCGGCGCCGGATTCGTCGACCTCCTTCGCCTCGCTGTCCACGTTGACGCCCTCCCAGTCGTGGTCCGCGTGGAAGCCCTCGCGCTCCCGTGCACTCTGGGCGACCCGAACGAACTCGGCTCGGTCCCGAGCGCGCGAGATGGTGTGGCCACCACAGTAGGAGAGTCCCGACCGGATGCCGGCACAGAAGTCCGCCGCGACGGTGGCCACGGACCCCTTGTACGGCGTCAGGGCCTCGACCCCTTCGTCCGCGTCGACGTCGTTCCCTTTGTCGTCGCGTTCCTCCGCCGCGGCGGTGGTGGCCATTCCCCGGGACCGCTTGTAGGGCGTCCCGTCGACTTCGACGACGGCTCCCGGCGCCTCGTCGGTCCCGGCGAACAGACTGCCGAGCATCACCGTGTCCGCCCCCGCCATCAACGCCTTCGCCGCGTCGCCCGAGGTGCGGATCCCGCCGTCCGCACAGATCCGCACGTCGAGGTCAGCCGCGGCCCGCGCACAGTCGTCGACGGCAGTCAACTGGGGGACGCCGGCACCGGCCACTTTGCGGGTGGTGCAGTGCGACCCCGGACCGATTCCGACTTTCACACAGTCGGCCCCCGCCGCCGCGAGGTCCTCGACCCCCGTGGGTGTGGCGACGTTGCCGGCGGCCAGGTCCGTCTCGGGAAACTCCTCGGCGATCGTCTCGACGGCGGTGAGCGCACGTTCCAGGTGTCCGTGGGCGACGTCGACGACGAGTACGTCGACGCCAGCATCGACCAGTCCGGCACACCGGCCGACGTAGTCCTCGTCGATGCCCACCGCCGCACCGACCTGCACACCCGCGGACACCACCTGCTCGACCTGTCGCGCCTGTTCCTCGGGCGAGAGGAACCGGTGTAACACGCCGAGCCCCCCCGCTCGGCCGAGTTCGACCGCCATCTCCGCCTCGGTGACCGTGTCCATCGCCGCCGAGACGAGCGGCGTCTCCAGTTCGACGTGTGGCGTGAACGTCGTCGTCAGATCGACGTCGTCGCGGCTATCTACCGGCGATCGTTTCGGTACCAACAGGACGTCACCGTAGCTCAAGCCGGTTCGTAGGTTATCCATACCCCTCGGAGAAGACGGTGTGGACGCATAAACGTCTCGGAGGGCCGACGAATCCCGCAGCCACTCCTCCGGCAGCCACGGCGACGAGGAGCGTTGAAACCGCTCCGGATCGTACACGGCCCATGGTCGCATCCAGTCTCGACGACGGCGTCCGAATCGCGCAGTTGCTCGCCTCGGACCTCGTCGGCCACGAGGGCCGACTCGCCTCGGTGACGGTGACCGACGCCGACCCCGACGTCGAACCGACGGCCGACGGGCGGCGAGCCTACGTGATACGGGCCGACGGCGACGCCGTGGCGACGGCGTTCGTCCACCCCGAGCGCGTCCGACTCGAATTTCCGACCGCACACGAGGCCGTCGTCGACGCCGCCGCCGATGCCGGCCTCCGCGTCCGTCCGACGGCCGCCGATCCACCCCGAACCGTCGTCTTCGTCGAGGACGGCGCCGAGGTGAAACGCGCCCTCGTCGCCGTCGAGGCGGCGGTCGCTGGTCGTTGAGTCCGGCCTTACCGCGAGTCGAGAATCGCCGGCAGCCGCGTCGCCAGTTCGGCCCGGTCGACGTGGGCGAACGCCGTCGTGTCGGGAGCGGGTCCCCCGGCGAACGTCACCTGAATCGCGTCGATTCCGGCCGCCGCAGCGCCGCCGACGTCGGCACCCACGTCGTCGCCGACGAACACCGTCTCCGCCGCCGTCGTTCCCAGTTCGTCGAGGAGCGTCTCGAACGCCGCCGCGTCCGGCTTCCCCGCGCTCAGTTCACCGGTCACCAGGGCGACGTCGAACGCGTCCGTCCACCCCAGCGCCCGGAGTTTCGACCGCTGCGCGACGACGGGACCGTTCGTCAACAGGCCGAGTCGGTACCGCTCGCGGAGCGTCGCGAGCATCGACTCGACGCCCGCGACCGGTTGGAGCGACGCGTTCACACGTTCCCGATACGCCCGTGCGAGTTCGTCCGCGTCGACGTCGGTGTCCAGTCCTTCGAGCAACCGCTCGAACACCGGTTCGCGGCTTCGAGCGGTCAGGTTCTCCGCGTGGGCGTCGAGGTACGCTTCCCGTGATCGGGGCGGCGCGCCGACGGCGCGCATCGCCTCGACCAAGAGCGTCTCCCGGTCGACCGTCGTAACGGCCAGCGTGTCGTCGAGGTCGAACGCCACCGCGGCCGTGTTCATACGACGGCTAGTTCGGCGACGCCTATGAGCGTGCCGTCTTTCGACGACCGACGACAGGCGCCAGCGGGGATCGAACGCGACGATATTTGTGCCTCCGCCCGGTGGGTAGTCCATGGCCCTCGATCCGGTCCACGTCGACGGCATCGCCGACATCGCCGGACTCCTCGGTCGCCGGGTCGACGACACCGACCACGACGACCTGGCGCGGACGGCGTTCGAGGAGTGGCTCGATCCGCTCCGCGTCGACGGTCGCACGGTGATCGAACCGCTCGGTGAGCGACGCCTGCGGTCGGTCGACGTCGACGACGTGGCCCTCGTCGACCCGCCCTATCCGACCGTCCACGGACTCGACTCGGGGACGATCAATCCGACGACGTTCAAGAACGGTCTGGTCCTCGACGTCGCCCACGCCGCGATGGCGGCCGAGCCGTCCGACCTCGAGTTGCACCGCGCTCGGAGTCTGGTGACGACCGTCCACGCCAACGATCCCACGCTCGCGCTCGGCACCGACTGGGTGCGCCGGGACGAGGGATACTTCCGGCGCAAGATTCTCCACGCCCCCCGGGTGAATCGCTACGCGGAGGGAGTCGTCCACGCGCTCGCGCTCTATCTCGCCGAGAGCTCACACGCCCTCGAACACGCCGACGCCGTCGACGACTGTCTCGTCCTCGACGGGCCGCTGTATCCGAAGGAACTGCTCAACTGGCAGGACCGCGACGCCGAACTCGGGGCGCTGGCGACGGAGGCCAAGCCCCGAGCTATCGTCGAGAACTACGTTCGCCTCGTCGAACGCCTCCTCGACCGAGACGTCGCAGTCGCCGGATTCGTGAAGAACCCCTCGCCGAAGCTCATCACCCGGGCGCTCCGCGAGAACGGTGTCCCCGCCCCGTGGGTCGACGATACGGCGCTCTTTTCGCGTCTGCTCGAACCCGGTGGCGGCAACGACGACGGCCGGCCGACGGACCGACTCACCTTCACCGGCTGGTTCCGCTCACGTGGCGGCTCCGACCGCACGCTCGCGGCCGACGGCGACGCCCTCGGCGTGGACCGCCGGCGCGACCCGGCGGATTACGAGGTGACGTTCTTCGTCGTCTACGACCCTCGCGAGGATCTGTGTTACCGCGTCGAAGCCCCGGCGGGCCTGACCCGCGACGCCGACGCCCGTGACCGTCTCACCCGACAGGTTCTCCGGGACGTCGCGACTGCACGGGGCCCGCCGCCGGTCGTCGAACGAGCGGACGCCCTCGCACGGATCGGCGTCGACGAGAAGGCGGCGCTCCGACGGAAGTTCGAAGAACGGCTGGAGTCGTCGTCCGTGCGCACCTACGACGACCATCGCTGGGGCGGGGAGTTCTGATACTGCCCGCTGTACGTCGGCACGGGGAGTCGCCACTCCGGAGTGGCGACTCGCTCGACACAGTTACAGCCGACAGTCCGAGGGCCGGCCGAGTCACTCGATCGGATCGGCCTTCTCGATTTCGATGGTGACCGTCGACTCGGGGACGCCGACGCGAGCGAACTGGGTGCGCAGGTGTTCCTTGGCGGCCTCGATGGCCTGCTCTCGAGTGTCGAACCCGCGCGGCATCGGCGACTCGAAGGCGATTCGAATCTCCTCACCGTCGATTTCGGTGCTCGACCCACCGCTCTCGACTTCGTAGAACTCGTCGCAGACCCACACGTAGGCGGCATCCTCGTCCGGGGCGCCCTGAAAACTCGGCGCGCGCTCACCCCGTTCGTACACGGTGCCGGTGAGCGTCGTGTCCCCGCCGTTGCCGCGGATCAGTAACATTGCTCCCTGCTACGGGTGCACAACGTAAAAGACGTGTGTGGTGACTATCAGGGTCGAGAACCGACGACCGGCCGCTGGCGACGCGTCTCAGCCCCGACCGAAGGCCTCGTTCAACCCCTCCGCGATTCGCCGGCGAGCGTCCTGTGCCCGGCCGAGGTCCGGGAACGACGCGAACACGTGGACCATCCCGGGGAAGTTCTCGTGGGTGACCGGTACGCCCGCCTCGCGCAGACGGTCGGCGTAGGCCGCACCCTCGTCCCGCAACGGATCGTACCCGGCCGTGATCACCGTGGCTGACGGCAGTCCGGACAGTTCCCGCGCCCGAAGTGGCGACGCGTAGGGATTGGCCCCGTCGACGTCGTCGCCCAGATAGCGCTCCCAGTACCAGCGCATGCTCGCCCGGGAGAGCAGGTACCCCGAGGCGTTCTCGGCGTACGAGTCCGTGTCGAAGGCGTAGTCCGTCACCGGATAGAGCAGGACTTGGTGGGCGAGTTCGGGTCCGGCACGCTCCCGTGCCAGCAACGTCACCGCGGCCGCGAGGTTGCCGCCGGCGCTGTCGCCGCCGACCGCCACCCGGTCCGGGTCGCCGCCGACGACGTCCGCGTACTCCGTCGCCCACGCCGTCGCCGCGTAGGCGTCGTGGACCGCCGTCGGGAATTGGTGTTCCGGTGCGCGCCGGTAGTCCACCGAGAGGACGACACAGTCGGCCGCCTCGGCGAGCAGTCGACACAGGCCGTCGTGGGTGTCCAGATCGCCGCGGACCCACCCGCCGCCGTGGAAGTAGACGAGGACCGGCCGGCCGGCCCCGGGCGGCGTGTACGCCCGCACGTCGAGGGACGTCTCCGGATCGTCTCCCGGCCCGGGGATGGAAAGATTTCGCACCGTGAGGTCGTCGTCCGGCGTGTCCTCCGAGACGAGGAGGTCCCGGAGCGCCTCGCGGGCGCCCGAGACGGATAGGGCACTGGTCGGCGGGAGGTCGACCTGGTCGAGGATCGATTCGGCCTCGGGGTGGAGGTCGGGTGCGCGGTCGGTCACGCCGCCGTCCCTCCGATCGGTACGTGCCGTCTGCTGGATGTCGGAACCACACCCCGACTACTGTCCGGGGGATGATAACGTTCCGCGTCGACATCGTCGATCGCCGCCTCCGAATCCGGGCGACTACCCGCTGCCGCTCGACCGGTCGACCTGCTTCTCACACGACACGTCCCGTGTCGCCGTCGTCGAGACGCTGAACCCCGTTCCCCGTACTTCGATGCGGGCGGTGATGGACTCGGCCGATTCGTTCGTCGGCTTCAGGTGGAGTCTGAACCGCTCTCCCGCGGTCACGTTCTCGTCGATCGGAACCGTGAATTCCTGACCCGCGTAGTACTCGACGAACCCGTCGTCGCGTTTAACCACCAGGTCGCCGTCACCGACCGTCACTTCGACGTGACCGTCGGTCACGGGTGCCGGGAAGCGATTGTAAAAGAGCGCGTTCTGCCCCCGCCCACAGCGCAGCGTCGAGTCCGGAATCCCGATGTACGCCTCCTCGTCCTCGACGACGGCCACGCTCACACTTCGGTCGGCCGACGCCGAACTGTAGCTCCCGACACCGAGTGCCATGCTCGCGGCTACGCAGAGCGCGAGCATCGCGAGTGCACGCCGGGTTCGACGACTCATCCGTCGGTTTCCGGCGGCGCGCCGTCGGTTCCTAAGCGCATCTCCCGGGTGTAGTAGGTGTGGATCAGCGCCATCGCGGCGATGGCTGTGACGGTGAAGACGGCACAGCCGACGTCCGTCATCCCAGCCAGGAGCGGCAGGTCGAGCGCGTGGCCCAGCGTGACCGCGCCGGTCAGGCCGCCCACGCCGAGGTAATAGAGGCTCCAGGGAACGTCGTGTCCCTCGACGACTTCCAGATACACGTCAACGTCGTCGGCCTCCTCGGTGAGTTCCACCTCGCCCGCGCGGCGGTCGAAGTGGACGAGGTTCAGATCCTCCATCTTCGGTAGGTGAAACTGCTGGAGCGACGTGTAGACGTTCTTGCGCGCGTCCGACCCCACTGCGGCGACGTCGATGCCGTTCTCCCACGCAGCGACGTGTTCCGCGAGCGTCCCCAGTGCCGCCCGCGGACCGTTCCCGCGCAGGTAGTGGATGACAAAGCGCCGTCGCCGGTTGCTCAACACCTCGTAAACGTCGTCTCGTGCCAGACTCATGTCGTTCGGATCCCCCCAGGGAACGCGTCCGGGTCGGGCTATTCTCATAGCGGGATGACCCATAAGTAACGGGCACCGACGGGTGTTTCAGGCCCGGGCAACCGCTTCTCAGACGGTGCTTGAAGCCGTCTCAATCGATCATATGCGACGAGACATAACCTCGTTGAACCGGTTCTACCGGCCGTTGTACCCCGTTCAATCGGCTCACTACAAACGGGGTAGGGGTATACGGGTGTGATGTGCTCCGGACGGGGCACGTGACAACCAATGCAACGGCGAAAGTTCATCGCAGGTGTGGGATCGCTGGCCGCTGGCGCGGCGGCCGTGACCGGTACTGGTGCGTTTACGAGCGTGCAGGCACAGCGCGCCGTCGACGTCCAAGTCGCTAGTGATGCCAACGCGTACCTGAGCCTTCAGGCGACCGGCGACCGCGCGAAGACGGATAGTAACGGCCAACTCAAACTCGACCTGGCGAGTTCGAACAACGGAGCGCAGGGGCTAAATCCGGATGCCCGGACCGCCTTCACCGACATCTTCACGATCCGGAATCAGGGCGACAACGACGTGCTTCTCGCCGTCGGTACCTCCGCTGACAACGTCTACGTGAACGGGGCGGGGCAGTCCAACTCCAAGCCCCATCTGGCTGACACTAGCGGTCTGAGTACCTTCGTCTACGACGAGGAGAACGGCACCGGACCCGGTCTCGGGCCGGAGGCGGACAACTTCACTATGGGTATCGACTCCGGTGGCCGCGTCGACCTGGAGAAGAAGTTCGAGAGTGCCACGTTCCAGGACAGCGACCGACTCGTGACGCCCGGGGAGAGCGTCTCGGTCGACCTCTCGGTGATCACGGAGGACAACGTCTCCGTCCCTGCCTCCAACAAACGCATCACCGTGATGGCCGTCGAACCCGGAAGCGACCGCGCGAATGGCGGCAACGGGACCTAAGGAACGATGAATCGACGAAGGCTCCTCCAGTCGATCGGGCTGTTGGCTGGCGGATCGGCGTTCAGCGTGGGATCGGGAGCCTTCACCAGTACGAGCGCACAGCGAACCGTGGACATCGCCGTTGCCGACGACGAAGACGCCTACCTGGCGATGAATCCGAGTTCCGACTCGGACTACGGACGGGCGGCCGAGTTCGGCGACGGTCAGGTCATCTTCTCTATCCCCGGCTTCAACGAGAGCACCCCAGGAGATACACGGGGAGAGGGGGTCGGGCCGGACTCGGTGTACACGTTCGGCGAGTTGTTGACCATCCGGAACCAGGGCGACAACACGGTCGAAGTGTGGAGCAAGCCGGGTAACCTCGTGCCGGCTATCGATCACCTGTCGCTGATCGACAGTGGCGAAGACGGGACGGTCCTCGACCAACAGTCAAACGCCGTTGTGTTGACGCCCGGCGAGTCGTTCGAGGCCGGTCTCTTCATCGACACCGGCTCCGACCTCGGGAGCTTCGACGTCTCGCTCTCCATCCTGGCGGAACAGCCATCCACTAGCGGTGGAAGCGTTCCGGGAGGCACCTCACGACAGCTCGGCGTCCGGAACGCGACGGCCGTCGGACCGACGGGCGGTGACGACAGCGGCGTCCAGTTCGAGCTGGTGAACCGTTACCGCGGCGGTGGCCCGATCACGATCACCGACGTCAGTATCACACCCGCGGACGGCGACATCGACCTCGTCAGCGACCGACAGGGCGGGACGAACTACGATAGCTTCACGTTCAACGCCGATGTCCACATCGAAGCGATGCCACAGGACGGCTACGTCGACGCCGGTGGCGGTGAGTTCCAACTCCCGACCACCGTCGACTTGGAGAGTGACGGATTTCGCGACGGCGCCGATCAGGAGGCGGTCCTCGATCCGGGCACGGCGGCGACGGTCAACCTCTACTCGTTCCGGGACTCCGACGGGATGCCGGTGGACATGACCGGAAAGCGGCTCGACCTCTCGTTCACGGTCGAACTTCCGGACGGGACCACCGACGTCGCGTCGTTCTCGGTGAGCCCCTGAGTCGCCTGCCCGGTCGCGGGATCTCTCAACCGCATCGACCGGATATCGACTGCATCGTCGGCCGGCGTCGAACGCGCGCCCGGTTCAATCACATCAATACCAAAGGGGAGTGGCCGAATGGTTCCGGTACGGCCCCCGGGAGCGACCCCGGTCCCCATCTCGTCCCGCCGACCAGAGACATGCCACCACGACGATCCTCCACCGTCGTCCTCGCACTCGCGGCGATAGCCCTTGCCCTACCCACCATCGCAGCCCCAATGGACGGAACGACCGCCGACCCCGTCACCGACGGCGTCACCATCACCACCGCGAATAGCACCAACGCCGAGTACGTCAGCACCACCCAGGACGGCGAACTCACCCTCGACCTCTCCGCGTCCAACCCCGCCCTCCGCGGCAACGGCGTCAACCCCGGCGCCCGTACCTCCATCTCCGACGCCTTCCGTCTCCGGTACGACGGCGACACGGCGGCGACGGTGTGGCTCACGAGCGACGCCGAGGGAATCACGTTCAGCGTGGGCGGCGTTGGGGCCGACTCCGCGACCAACACTGTCACGCTCACCCCCGACGAGTCCGTCCCCGTGGGCTTCGTCGTCGACACGACCGGAGAGGCACCACCCCCGACGGCGACGTTCACCGTCCACGCCCGCACCGCCGACGATGGGGGAGCACCCGAACGCGCGGCGGGCGCCGCCTCGGCCGATCCCGCCGAACCGGTCACGACCCGGGTGACGAGTCCGGACGCCGCGACGCGGACCCTGACCCTCCGCAACACGGCCGCAGGTCGCTCGCTCACCCTCGACCTGAATCGCCTCGTAGTCGCCCGCGCCGGTGACGGCGTCGTGACACTGGACGAACTCTCGGTGGTCAGCGACGGCGGGGCCGTGGATCTGGACGTTGCCGTGACGGCTCCCAACGCGACCGGAGCACTCCCGACCGACGCGTCGGTCCGCCCCCTCGGCGCGGTCCGGATCGAGGAGCGCCGCGGGGCGGTCGAACGGGCGACGCTCCGCTTCGCCGTCGACCGGGCCTACCTCGACGCGACCGGGCTCTCGGCCGAGGAACTGACCGTGTACCGGTACGACGGGGCCGAGTGGTCCGAACGCGGCGTCGAGGTGGTTGCCACGCGCGAGGACCGAATCGTCCTCGAAGCCGAGACGCCCGGCTTCTCGACGTTCGTCGTCGCCGCGAAGGTTCCGGATCTTCGGATCACGGCCGCCGACCTCCGGAGGGGGACCGTCACACCGGACGAGCGCGCGACGGTGACGGCCGAGGTGACGAACGCGGGCGCCACGACCGGATCGCAGACGGTGACGCTGACCCTCGACGGCGACCCGGTCGCCGAGCGACGGGTCGAACTGGCGCCCGGGGCGTCTAGGAACGTCACGTTCGAGGTTCGCGCACCGGGGTCCGGAACCTACGACCTGAGACTGGGGGCGACCGACGTGGGACGACTCGTCGTCGAAGGGCCGGCCCCGCCCAGCGAGGATGGCGACCCGCGGCCGACGCCGAACGACGGCGGCACGACGCGGACGCCGCCGGACACCGCGTCGTCGGTCGAACCGCCGGCCGACCGCACCGCGGCACCCGTCGCCGAACCGGCCGCCGGGGACCTGACCGAAACGGTGTGGCTCGTCGGCGGGTTGGTCGGGGTGCTGGTGATACTGGCGCTGGCCCGCCGCGTTCGGGAGTAGGCCTTATCCCTCGATGACCGCTTCGTCCCGTATGGAACCGGCAGACCAGTCGCCGTTCTCCAGCGCGGTTCGGAGCGCGATTGGCCGTCGAGAGTGTCTCGGCCTCGCCGTCGTTCCGACAGTGCTGGTCGGCGTCTTCCTGTCGCCGGAGCCGGTTCGGCGGTCGTTGACGTTCGCCTACGCTGACCCGTCGGTGGTGACGGCGGTGACCGCACACTTCGTCCACTTTTCGCTCGATCACCTGCTCGCGAACGTCCTCGGGTACGTCGTCCTCACGGGACTTGGCTACGTCCTCGCGGGTCTCGGCGACTGTCGACGCCTGTTCGGCGTCGCGGCGGCGACGTACCTCCTCGCCTTCCCACCGGTGCTGTCGGCGCTGAACCTGGCAGTGCCGCGCCGCGCCGTCGGCTTCGGCTTCTCGGGGATCAACATGGCCTTTGCCGGACTGCTCCCGGTTCTCCTGGCCGTCTACGCCGGCCGGCGTCTGGACTCCCGAATTCGGCCCCGTCACGCTCCGGTCCTCTTTTTCGCCGCGCTGACGCTCGTTGCACTCTCACTGCCGCGCTCGCCGGTCACCGTCGGGCTCGCTGCGGCGGCGGCACTCGGCACCGCCGGCTACGCCGGGGCCGCCGTGTCGGCGCTCCGGACGGGTGACCGGCCCGAAGGCGGTCCGTCGGGGAACCGATCCGGCTGGGTCGACGTCTTCGTCGTTGGCGTGGCCGCCACCCTCGGATTCGCCGTCGCCGGCTTCCCCGCCGCGCCCGTCCGGGGCGGGACCGTCGTGAACCTCTACGTCCACCTCCTGGGGTTCTGTCTGGCCTTCATCGGCCCCTACGTCGGGGTGGAGATCGGGGCGTTCGACGTTGGGGGCCGGCAGTCGGATCCCTGACGACCGAGGATTTTTTGAAGCGACGTTCGTGGATGGTGGTGAATGTCGGTCCGTCGAGTGCTGACGCTGGGGGGCGAACTCCTCGTCGTCCTCGTCGTCGTCTCGCTGGTCGCCGGGCAGATGCTCGGCTATCCGGTCCTTCTGAGCTACGTCGAGACGGGGAGCATGGCGCCGACGATGGAACCGGGGGACGGCTTCGTCGCCGTCCCGGCGCCGGTTGCGGGCGAGGTGGAGGAAGGTGACGTGGTCACGTTCCGCGCCGAGGAGATCCAGGGCGGCGGGCTTACCACCCACCGGATCGTCGACGAGACGGATCGTGGGTACATCACCCGCGGGGATGCGAACCCGTTCACCGACCAGGACGGGAACGAACCCCCAGTGAAGGACGAACAGATCGTCGCTCACGCGCTCCAGGTCGGCGGTTCGGTAGTCGTCCTCCCGAATTTCGGGACGGCGGTCGTCGCGGTCCAGGGGGCTATCGGCGGCGCACAGCGGTGGCTCGCGTCCACCTTCGGTACCCGGTCGCTGCTCGGCACCCAGGGACTCACCTACCTGTTGCTCGTGCTCTCGGTGCTCGGCTACCTGTTCGATCTGATCACGAGCGACGGCCGGGACAGGAAGCGAGCGCGTAGCCGGAGTCGAGACGACGGCGTCTCGACCCAGTTGGTGATGGCTGGGCTGGCGTTGCTCGTGATGTCGACGGCGACGGCGGCGATGGTCCTCCCCGCTGGAACGCAGCAGTTCGGCGTCGTCAGCGCCGAATTCGAGTCCGAAGATCCCACCGTGATCCCCACGGGCGAGTCGTCGACACTCGACTACGACGTCCCCAACGCCGGCCTCGTGCCGGTCCACGTCTACCTCGAACCGGGTAGCGACGGTGTGGCCGTCGACCGGCGCCACGTCTACGTGGGGAGTCGTGGGACGGGGACGGTGGGGCTGACGCTCACGGCGCCGGCGGAGACGGGGTACTACCGCTACTTCCTCACCGAACACCGCTACCTCGCAGTCCTGCCGGCGTCGGTCCTCGACGGACTCTACCGGATCCACCCCTGGGTGCCCATCGTCGTCATCGATGTCGTCCTCGGTGTGCCGTTCTACCTGCTCGGCATCTCGCTGGTCGGGACGGGACGCATCCGCACCCGGTCCCGGGACCGGCCCTCCCGCCTCCGACGGCTCTGGGCGCGGTTCGGCTGACACGCCCCTGATGGGCCACCGTCGGACGCCGTCGGAGAGACTGGACAGGGGCGGGGGCGGTTGTTGCTTCCTCAAGTTTCTTGTCGCGGCCTCGAAAAGTGGCGGAGCATGGTGTGGGGGAGCGAGTGGAGTACGCGGGTCCGTATCGTCCTGTCGGAGTGGTTCGTCGTCTTCGTCGCCGTCGCGGCGATTCTGGCGCTCGTCGGGGGGTTCGCGGCGTACACCGCCTACGCGTCGCCCGGAACGACCGTCGAGGAGCGACAGGTGTCGTCGTGGGAGGGGAACGGTACGTACACCACGGCGGCGCGGGTGACCGAACCGAACCCGCTGTACCCCGTCGACACCGACCTGTCGAACCGACCGGCGTACTTCCTGTCCGTGAGCCCCGAGATGCAGGGACGCTTCGGTTTCAGCTATCGGGCATCCGACGGAGGATCGCTGGACGTGGGGATCCGGAACCGGCTGGTGATGCGTGCCGCCTCGGAGGGGGAGGATTCGACCGAGTACTGGCGGATGGAGGAGTCGCTTGGATCGACCCAGGCCTCGGACGTCGGTCCCGGAGAGCCGGTGAGAGTGACGTTCGCACGGAACGTCAGCCGGACGCTCGAACGGATGGAGAACGTCTCGGAACGACTCGGGGGGTCCCCGGGCTCCCTCCAGTTGCTCTCGGTTGCTCGTGTCCAGGTCACCGGCGAAGTAAACGGCCAGTCCGTGAACCGAACCGCCCAGTACGTCCTGCCGATCCAGGCGGACGGCACCACGTACCGGCCCGGCTCGGTTCGCGGATCGGCCGTGACCGGATCGACGACCGAGAGAATCACCAGACAGCGAACTTACGGACCGCTCTGGCGGTTCGGCGGACCGGCGGCGGCGGTGCTCGGTTTCGTCGGGCTGGTCGGTCTGGGCTACGGGCGGTGGGACGACAGGTTCGCAGTCACCGAGGCCGAACGGGCCGAACTCGACTTCCGATCGACCCGTGAGGAGTTCGACGACTGGATCACCGTCGCCCGGCCTCCGGCGTCGGTGTTCGACCGCCCCCGGCTCGAGGTGGTGTCGCTCGAGGGGCTGGTCGACACCGCCATCGACGTCGACGCGCGGGTGTTCGAACGGCCGGACGGGACCGCGTACTACGTCCTCAACGACGACTGCTGTTACGTGTTCGTGCCGCCGACCGCCGGGAGCGCGGATGGCGACGCTCTCGGCCCGGAATCGGCGGAGGCGACGGAGACGGTGGAGACGACGGAGGCGGCGGACGCAGCGACGGACGAGTCCTGACACGTCGTCGAAAGGGGTTTGATCCCCACCTCCGTGGTACTGGACATGTCCGACCTCGGGGATTTCACGGAAGTCTCGCCCGACGACTCGCGGGACGACGCGGAATCCGCAGACGACGAGCGGGTGGCGACGGCCAGCGAGGAAGAGGAGCCAGCCGACAGCGGGGCGACGACCGACGACTTCGACGCCTACGACGTCTCGCCCGCCGGGAGCGACCGGGGGCTGGGCTCCATCTCCGTCTCCCAGGGACTCCGCGTCGCAGAGGACGGCGACGACACGACGCTCAAGGCCTTCGTCACGAGCGACAACCGTGAATCCGTCAGGCTCGGCAAGTACGTCCTCGTGCCCTACCCCGACGACGAGACGCTCTTCTGTCGGATCTCCGCCCTGGAGTACGCCCAGGAGTTCGAGGCCGACGATGCGACCGAAATCCACGCCCGCCGGGCGATGCGCCGCGACGACTTCGCCGAGCGCGACTACAAGTTCGTGGCCTCGCTCGATCCGGTGGCCGTTCTCTTCCGGGACGGCGACGACCTGAAACGTCGGATGACCGACCGCGTGCCCAAACCCGGGGCCATCGTGGGCGAGGCGACGGACGCGGCACAGATCAAGACGGGGCTGGCCATCCCCTCGGAGGGTGTCTTCCTCGGGCATCTCTCGGTCGGTGGCGAGACGGTGCGGACGGCGGCGTCGCCACCGACCATCGACTACCGTCTGACGGACGACTACGCGGACGGCGACCCACTCGTCTTCCGGCACACGCTCGTCGCCGGCGGTACGGGGTCGGGGAAGACCCACGCCTCGAAGAACGTCCTCCGGCAGTATCTCGACGCGTCGTACCCGATGGACGACGGCCGTGAGGTGTCGACGGCGGTGGTCCAGTTCGACCCACAAGACGAGTACGCCCAGATGCACGACGACAACCCGTCGATGGACGATGACTTCGTCCGCCGACTCGACCGCGAGGGCATCGCCTACGGGGGCCACGACGACACCGTCGCGCTCGTTCCGGACGTCGACGGGGCGTCGTATGGGGGCGGCGGCCACCGTGCCGAGCAGGTGCCCTTTACCGTTCCCTTCCGGATGGTCCGTCGGCGGCCGTGGCTGGTCGCGGGCGCCCGCCTCAACGACAACCAGTACCAGGCGCTCGACTACCTGCTCGACCGGTTCTTCCGCGACTACGGCGACGAGGGGACCTACGACGAGTTCAAGCGCTATCTCGACGACCCGGCGCTCCGGGAGGAACTCGACGAGTCGGGGCGGGTCCACGAGGCGACGTTCGACGCCGTACGTCGGCGGGCGCTCGGCAGCGCCTTCTCGCGGGTCTTCGATCGGGACGCCCGCCCCGTGACGGATCTGGTTCACGAACTCGTTCGCCCCGGCGGACTGACAGTCGTGCCCACGTACCACGTCAACGACTCGCGTGCGACCGAACTGGTCGTTCTCGCCGTCGCCAGCCTGCTGGTCGACGAGAAACTGTCGAACGACCCGACGTTCGACCGGATCAAGGAGACGCCGCTGGTCGTGGGCATGGACGAGGCGCACAACTTCCTGACCGACGCCGAGAGCGTGCAGGCCCGGAAGGTCATCGGGAAGTTCACCGAGGCGGCCAAGCAGGGTCGGAAGGAGCGGCTCGGCCTGTTCCTCATCACGCAGGATCCACAGGACATCGCCGACTCGGTGTTCAAGCAGGTGAACACGAAACTCGTCCTCAACCTGGGTGACGAAGACGCCATCAGCAGCGTCAACATTCCGCCGACGCTGGAGGACAAGGTGCCCTACATGGAGAAAGGGCAGATGGTCGTCTACTCTCCGGACAACTCCGAACCGGTGGAGTTGACGGGACTGTCGACCTGCGTGACGCGTCACGGGGACTGATACGGTGTGTAGTAACTGGTTACCGGTGGTTTGCCGGGACGGGTCGACGAATCCCCGGCACTGACTTCCACCGGTCCGCACGAGTGAGCCGACGGATCGCGGGGGAGTGACGGTCGTCGTCCCGCACCGGATCGCTGGGTTCTTGCTCGCGCTCCCGTACCCGCACACATGACGCTCGAACCGGACCGCCGGGCTTTTTTGGACCGACTCCTCGGGACGCCGAGTCCCTCGGGGTTCGAGACGCGCGGCCAGCGTGTCTGGCTGGACTACGTGAGCAACTTCGCCGACGAGGTTCGTACGGACGACTACGGCAACGCGGTGGCCATCCATCACGGCGGCGAGACGGCGTTCGCGATGGCGGGTCACGCCGACGAAATCGGGTTCATCGTCCGCCGGATCGACGACGACGGCTACGTCCGCATCGGCCCCATCGGCGGCGCCGACCGCACCGTCTCGAAGGGCCAACACGTGACGATCCACGGCGACGAACCGGTGGCGGGCGTGATCGGACAGACGGCGATCCACCTGCGTGAGACGGGCGAGGAGAGCTACGACGACATCGGCGAGCAGTACGTCGACGTGGGCGCGACCGACGCCAAGGAGGCCGAATCGCTCGTCTCGGTCGGTGACCCGGTCACGTTCTCGACGACGGTCGAGGAACTCCACGGGTCGCGGCTGGCGGCCCGTGGCCTCGACAACCGGATCGGCGTCTGGGCGGCCGCCGAGGGGTTGCGGCGGGCGGTCGAGGCCGACGTCGGCGCGACGGTGTACGCCGTGAGTACGATCCAGGAGGAGGTGGGACTACAGGGCGCGCAGATGGTCGGGTTCGACCTCTCGCCGGACGCCGTCGTCGCCGTGGACGTGACCCACGCGACGGATTCGCCGGGGATTCCGGACAAGGAGCGTGGCCCGGTCGAACTCGGCGAGGGACCCGTCGTGTCGCGGGGAAGTGCCAACCACCCCGTCCTCGTGGAGGTTGCACGGGATGCCGCCGCAGACGTGGACGTCGACGTGCAGATGCAGGCGACGGGGACGCGCACCGGCACCGACGCCGACGCCTTCTACACGGCCCGCGGTGGGACGCCGTCGCTGAACCTCGGGCTACCAAACCGTTACATGCACACGCCGGTCGAAGTGATCGACGAGACGGACCTCCGGGATCTCGGGGCCGTGCTGGGGGCGATGGCGGAGCGAGCGGGGACGATTGACGACTTCGCGGTCGACGTGTGAGGGGCTGTGACACCGTGAACCGAAAGAAAACCGTTAAAAGTCGTCCCCGGATGTGATGAGGTATGGCTGGAACTATCGAAGTGCTCGTTCCCGGCGGCGAGGCCACGCCCGGCCCGCCGCTCGGGCCGGAACTCGGTCCGACGCCCGTCGACGTGCAGGCCGTCGTACAGCAGATCAACGACGAGACTGACGCGTTCGACGGCATGGAAGTCCCCGTCACCGTCGAGTACGAGGACGACGGCTCCTTCACCATCGAAGTGGGTGTCCCGCCGACGGCCGAACTCATCAAGGACGAGGCCGGCTTCGAGACGGGGAGCGGCGAACCACAGGAGAACTTCGTCGCCGACCTCACCGTCGAGCAGGTGCAGAAAATCGCCGAGCAGAAGCGGTCCGACCTGCTCGCCTACGACCTGAAGAACGCCGCGAAGGAAGTCGTCGGCACCTGCGTCACGCTCGGTGTCACCATCGAGGGGAACGACCCCCGGCAGTTCAAAGAGCGTATCGACGAGGGCGAGTACGACGATCAGTTCGCGGACGAAGCGGCAGCGTAGGCGGACACAACCGCGGGTTTCTTTTCCACGTCCGCGCTACCGGCACCGTATGACAGACTCCCTCGTCGTTCCCGAGGACACCGTCCGGAAGGCCGTCGGCGACGTCGCCGTGCCGCGGATGGGCGTCGTCGAACAGGTCTGGGAGACCGATCCGATTCCGACCGACGAAATCGAGGCACGGGCGGCGTCGGCGGTCCAGTCGCTCGACTTCTCGGCCGTCCCCGAGGGTGGCGAGGTGGCTATCGGCGCCGGCAGTCGCGGCATCGCGAATCTCGGCGCCATCGTCCGTGGCGTCGTCGCCGGCGTCAGTGAGGCGGGGTACGAACCCTTCGTCTTCCCCGCGATGGGAAGTCACGGCGGCGCGACCGCCGAGGGACAGCGCGAGAAACTGGCGACCCTCGGCGTGAGCGAGGAGACGGTCGGCTGTGAGATTCGGGCGACGATGGCGGTAGAGACGGTGGGCGAGACGCCGGAACGCGGCGTGCCGGTGTACGCCGACGAAAACGCCGTCGCCGCCGACGGCATCGTGATGGTCAACCGGATCAAGCCCCACACCGACTTCGGCGGCGAGGTGGAGAGCGGCCTCTCGAAGATGCTCGTCATCGGCATGGGGAAACAGAAGGGAGCGAAGATGGCCCACGACTGGGCGGTCGACTGGAGCCTCCGGAACATGCTCCCCGAAATCGCGAGCCAGTTGCTCGACGCCCTCCCGGTCGCCGGCGGCGTCGCCATCGTCGAGGACGAACACGACGACACGACGATCGTCGAAGGGGTACCCGCGTCGGGGTTCCTGAAACGCGAGCGCGACCTCCTAGAGACGGCCTACGACCGGATGCCGACGCTTCCCTTCGACGACCTGGACGTGTTGGTCGTCGACCGGATCGGCAAGGACGTGAGCGGACAGGGGATGGACACGAACGTCACCGGCCGTCGGCACTTCACGATCAACGAACCCGAACCCGAGTCCCCCGAGGTAAAGCGAATCTTCCTCCGCGGACTCACCGAGAAGACGAAGGGGAACGCGATGGGGATGGGACAGGCCGACTTCGTCCACCGCGACGTCGAGGAGGCCCTCGACTGGTCGAAGGCACTCATCAACGCCATCACGGCGAGTACCGTCCGCGGCGTTCGCCTGCCGCCGGTCGTCGAGAACGACCGCGCCGGACTACAGGGCGCCCTCGGCACCATCGGCCCGGTCGCCGGCGACGAGGCGCGCGTCCTGCGCGTCACCGACACGATGCGACTGCAGCGGTGTTACGCCTCCGCGCCCCTGATCGAGGCGGCGCGTGACCGCGACGATCTGCGGGTGGTCGCCGAACCCGAAGAACTGGCGTTCGACGACGACGGCGAGTTCGCCGCACCCACGCCGGCCCGCTAGAAGGCGCGGTCGTACTGGATCGGGATCTCGATGCCGTCGGCGTCGAGGCGGTCGAGTTCCCGTGCCGCGTGAAGCGCGAAGTACGGGTCGCGGAGGTGCTCGCGGCCGACGATGGCCAGATCCCCACGGCCGTTCCGAATCAGGGCGTCGGCCTGTTCGGCCGTCGTGATGCCGCCGACGGCGCCGACGGCGACGTCTTCGCTCGACTCCTGTTTGATCCGACGCGCGTAGCGTTCCTGATACCCCGGCCCGGTCGACGGAATGTGCTGATCGGGGTGGACGCCACCGGCACTCACGTCGATCAGGTCGACGCCGAGTGGAGCGAGGTCGTCGGCCAGGCGGATGGAGTCCTCGACGGTCCAGGACTCGCGGTCGTCGAGCCAGTCGGTCGCGGAGATTCGGACGAACAGGGGGTTCTCGTCGGGCCAGACGGCACGAATCTCGCGGGCGATTTCGCGGAGCAGACGGGTCCGGCCCTCGAAATCGCCGCCGTAGTCGTCCTCGCGGTGGTTGGTCACCGGCGAGAGGAACTCGTGGAGGAGATAGCCGTGGGCGGCGTGAATCTCGGCGACGCCGAAGCCGGCCTCGCGGGCGCGTTCGGCGGCGGCGACGAACGACTGGATCACCCCGTCGATATCTTCGATCGACAGCTCCCGAACCGCCGTCTCGCCGTCCTCGTAGGGCCACGGAACGGCCGAGGGAGCGACGGTCTCCCAGCCCTCGTCGCCGGTGAGCGGGTCGCTCCCCTCCCAGGGACGGGTCTTCGAGGCCTTGCGGCCGGCGTGAGCCAGTTGGATGCCGGGTACGCTCCCGTTCTCCCGGATCGACGCCGTGATTTCCGCGAGCGCGTCCGCGTGGGTGTCGCTCCAGATACCGAGGTCGTGGGGCGTGATCCGTCCCCGAGCCTCGACGGCCGTCGCCTCGGTCATGACGAGACCCGCGCCACCGACGGCGCGACTGACGAGGTGGGTGTGGTGCCAGTCGGTCGGCAGGCCGTCCCGGCCCTCACACGAGTACTGGCACATCGGCGAGACCATCACGCGGTTCGGAATCTCGATACCACGGAGTTCCAGCGGCGCGAACAGATCGGCTGTCACGGCCGACACTTGGACATCGACGGCGATACGCGTGTCGAAACCGGAACCACGCTGGCGACACAGTTGTGTGGATTGTTCGAACTAACGACCGCCGAAAACGCCCTGAAACGACGAGCTTATCAGTGGGTATTGTGTATATCGGGCACAACAATGAGATTCGACACCCAGACCGCTCGCGCCGCTTTCGTGGCGTTGGTGACGCTGTTGCTGGTCTCGTCGGCCGTCGCGACGCCGGTCGCTGCGGCGAGATACAGCGAGAATCAGGAGCCCGAACTGACGACGTCGACGCAAGGGTCGAACGTCCTCGTCCCCGGGGAGACGACGACCCTCCAAGTAGGCATCCAGAACCGCGGGACGTCCGTGACGAACACCGAGGGGAAGGTGTCCGACATCGCCTCGGCGTTCCGGACGGCGGGCGTGACACCGGGAGCGGCGATGGCGACGACCGCCACCTTCGAATCGGCGAACGCTCCCGTGACCCTCCGGACGGGTGAGCAGTCCGTCGGGACCATCTCGCCGGACGGCCAACGGACCGCGGCGCTCGAACTCGAGGTATCCGAGAACGCCACGCCCGGGACCTACCGAATTCCCGTCGTCCTCGACTACCAGTACGTCAGGGCCGTCAGCGTCGACGACGAGGAGACGTTCGTCACCCGTCGGGACGTCACCGTCCGCAAGTACGTGACCGTCCGGATCGAACCCGCAGTCCGACTCGGTATCGAATCCGTCAGCGGCGAGAATCTCTACGCCAAGGAGGACGGCCGCGTCGAGGTGACCGTCCGCAACGAGGGGTCCGAGACGGCCACCGACGCCGACCTGCTGATCGAGGCGAGCGACCAGTTGACCCCGCGGACCAACGGCCTGTCGCTCGGCACCCTCGACCCCGGTGAGACGGCGACGGCTTCGTTCCGCGTCGGTGTCACCGAGACGGAGTCGGTGGACACCTACGCCGTCCCCTTCCGACTGCGGTACGAGGACAGCAACGGCGTGGTCCGCGAGTCACAGATCCGCACCGGGCAGGTGACCATCGAGGACGCGCCGACGTTCGACCTCTCGGCGACGAGTACCGACCTCTACGTGGACTCGATGGGCGCGGTGACGCTGTCGGTGACCAACACCGGAGATCGACCGGTGACGGACGCCCGTGCCCTCCTGGCGCCCATGGAGCCGTTCTCGCCGCTCTCGACGAGTGCGAGTCTCGGCACACTCGATCCCGGTGAGACGGCGACTGC
This sequence comes from Haloplanus litoreus, assembly GCF_045690335.1. Classification (GTDB taxonomy): domain Archaea; phylum Halobacteriota; class Halobacteria; order Halobacteriales; family Haloferacaceae; genus Haloplanus; species Haloplanus litoreus. Next base: position 1,969,914 of record NZ_CP147874.1, read on the forward strand.
GAGGTTCAAACTCGAAGTCGCGGACCGGGCCATCGCGCAGGACTACCCGCTCGAGTTTACCGTCGCCTACGAGGACGCCTACCGTGAGACCGTCGAGAGCGACCCGCGGACCGTCCCCGTCGTGGTCGGTCCGGAGATGACTATCGACACGTCGGGGTCGCCGACGGTGGCCGCCGGATCGACGGAGACTATCGAGGTGACCGTCACCAACACCGGCGAGGGCACGATGACCGACGCCGTGGCTCGGCTCAACGCCAACACGCCGTTCGAGACCGACGACGACACGGCGTACGTCGGTGAACTCGGTCCGGGCGAGTCGAAGACGGTCACCTTCACCGTGAGCGTCGAGGGTGCGGCCACGCCCAAGACCTACTCCATCGACACGACCGTCAAGTACGACAACAGCTTCGGCCGGACGGTCGTCTCGGACGTCGAATCGACCGCCGTCGAGGTGACCGACCGGCGGGGTGGGCTACTCTCGTCCATCCTGGACTTCCTGGGCCTGTAAATGTCGGACATCGGAACCCGCGTCAGGGACGGACTCGAATCGCTGGGCCGGCGGAGCGCCAGCGATCCCCGACCCGTCGTCGCCGTGGTCGTCCTCCTAGTGCTCGTCTCTGGGGGCATCGCGGCTACCTCGCTCCAGATGAGCATGGGGATGACCCTCTACATCGACGACGACTCCCAGACCGCCGAGGAGTGGGCGTCCCTGAAAGACGACTTCGAGACCGGTAACAACGTCTTCGTCGTCGTCGAGTCCGACCAACTGTACGACCCCGAGACGATCCGGGCCATCGACCGTCTCGACCGGGGCTACACGACACTCGACGAGACGAATCGGGTGACCAGCCTCGCGGACCTGGTACGGGCGGGTAACGGTGGCGCGATTCCGGAGACGGAGGACGGCGTCCGCCGAGCCCTAGACCGCGCCACTGCTCGGAACCCCGAGATGGCCGGCCTCCGGTCGCAGGTCGTCCCCGAGTCCGGAACGACCATCATCCTCGTCGACTACGGTGAGGTCGACACCTTCGACCGGGGGCGACTGCTGCCCGAACGCGGTTCCGACATCGTCTACCGGCAGGTCCAGCAGGAGACGGAGCTGGCCGCACTCCCGCCCGGACTGTCGGTCACCGTCACCGGCCAGCCGGTGTTCGAAAACGCCGCCTTCGGCCTCATGTTGCCGGAGATGATCAAGCTGTTCGCCGGCGCGTTCGCGCTCATCTTCGGCATCGTCTACCTCGTCATGCGCTCGAAGGTCGAACGCTGGTGGCACGTCTTCTTGCCGCTCGGGACGGCCATGACCGCGCTGATCTACATGATGGGGGCGATGGGCATCCTCGGATACAACTTCAACGCCATCATGCTGGGCGTGATGCCCATCGCCCTCGGTCTGGGCATCGACTACGGCCTGCAGATCCAGACCCGCTACCTCGAAGAGCGTGCGAGCGACCGCTCGCCCGTCGACGCGGCGGGGATGGCGACCCGCACTACCGGGCGCGCGCTCCTCATCGCGATGGGTACCACCGTCGTGGGGCTCGGCTCGCTGCTGGTCTCCGAAGTCCCGCCGGTCCAGCAGTTCGGCGTCACGAGCGCCATCAGCGTCTTCGCGAGCATGGTCCTCTCGGTGACGCTGTTGCCCGCGCTGCTGGTCCGCTTCGACGGCGGCGCGAGCGACGCGGCCGACGACGGGACGCCCGAGGAGGACCGCCTCGAAGCCCTGACCGGGTTGCTCACCCGCCGCGTGACCGCTGGGCGGCCGCTGGTGACGCTCCTGATCGCTTTCCTGCTGGTCTCCGGGGGCGCTTACGCCTACCCGCAGGTCGAACCCCGCCAGCAGATGATGGACTTCTGGCCCCAGAATCTCGACGCCAAGGAGGATCTGGAGCGCCTAGAGGACACCGTCGAGGGATCGAAAGTCGTCTACGTCGTCGTCGAAACCGATCAGGCGTACACCCCCGAGACGTTCCGGGAGGTGGCCACGTACCAGCGGTTGATGCTGGAGAATCCGAACGTGAACGCCGTGATGAGTCCGGTGACCGCCGTGCGGACGCAGAACGGAGGATCGGTCCCCGAGACACAGTACCGTCTGGACGCGAGTCTACGGGCGGCGAGCGACGACGGGCCAACGGCGATTCGTGATCCCTCGGACACTCCGAGCAAACTCCTGCTCACCTTCTACGTCGACGACGTGGAGGGCGAACCGGTCCGGACGCTGATCGACGAGTTCGAAGGCAACGCCGACTACACGCTGACGACGGCCGATCAGGTGCAGGTGACGGGCAAGCCCGTGCTCAACCGCAACGTCATCGAGAACGTGACCGCCGGATTGACGCCGATGACGCTGTTGAGTTTCGCGCTCGGCTTCGCCTTCCTCGCCATCGCCTTCCGGTCGCTGAAGATTTCGGCGACCCTGATCGCCGCCGTCGCCGGCAGCGCCGCGTTGCTGGTGACCGGAGCGATGTATCTGGTCGGCATCCCCTGGAACCCGTTGACGATCACGATGTCGTCGTTGACGCTCGGTATCGGCATCGACTACGGGGTCCACGTCTTCGAGCGGTTCGAGTACGAGGTGGCCGAACGAGGGCAGTCCCGTCTCGACGCCGCGACGACGGCGGTGGCGAAGCTCTCTCGCCCGGTGATCGGGTCGAGTTTCACCACCATCTTCGGCTTCGGCGTCCTCACCATCTCGCAGTTCCCGGTGCTCGCGAACTTCGGGCTGACCACCGTCTTCGCCATCGCCCTGTCGCTCGTCGCCGCCTTCGGCATCCTGCCGGCGGCGCTGGTGACGGTTCGCCTGATCGAGCGACGCGAGACGACACCGGACGCCGAGGCCGTGGGAAGCTAATCATGTACGACACCATCCTCATTCCGACCGACGGCAGCGACGTCGCGACGACCGCCGCCCGCTACGGACTGGCCCTCGCCGACCGGTTCGACGCGAGCGTCCACGTCCTCTCGGTCGTCGATCCCGACCGCTTCGTGACCGACACCGTCGGCGACGTCGACGACCTGGTCCGTCGCCAGGGGGAGATCCTCCAGGCACGTGCCCAAGACGCCGTCGACCGGATCGTGGCGGAGAGCCCCGTCCCCGTCGAGACGCACGTCGTCGAGGGGAACCCGGAGACGGTGCTCGCCGGTGCTATCGACGACTACGGTGCGGACCTCGTCGCGATGGGGACCCACGGCCGTTCGGGCGTCGACCGCTACCTGTTCGGGAGCCTCGCCGAGCGGACCCTCCGAACCGCACACGTTCCCGTCCTGACGGTCCGGACGGCCGAGGACGGCGACACCACTCCGACCGTCGAGAACGTTCTGGTCGCGACGGACGGGAGCGACGAGGCCGAGCGAGCGGGCGAACACGCCATCGCCGTCGCGGGCGCGACGGGGGCACGCCTCCACGCCCTGACCGTCGGCGACGAGGAGGACCCCGCCCGGCGCCTCGCGGACCGCGCCCGCGAGGCCGGGATCGACGCCACGGCGGCCGTGCGGACGGGGCGCCCGCACGAGGCGATCCTCGACTACGCCGACGAGTTCGACGTCGATCTGGTGACACTCGGGAGTCACGGCCGCACGGGCGTGGAGCGTGTCCTCCTCGGGAGCGTCGCCGAACGGGTCCTGCGGGCGGCGACGAAACCCGTTCTGGTGGTCGGTCCCTAGACGCGCGGAACGCCGCGGGTCGCCGTGGCTTTGAACGAGGCGACGACCGGCGTCCCGCGGTGGAGGTTCAGCTTTTCGACGCTAGCCACGGTGACGAGCGCCGACAGCGACACCTCGCCGCCCACGTCGACGGTGACGAGCGCGACGGCCTGACCCGCGTCGACCGAGAGGACGGTCCCCTCTAGGCGGTTGCGGGCGCTCGTTCGGTCCGGATCGGGCGTCCGAGAGGGACTCTGCAGGGTCACCGCATCGGCTCGGAGAGTGAGCCGAACTTCGTCTCCGTCGTCGTACTCCGGGACCAGCGCACCGACGGTCCCCGCCACCGTCTTCACCGTCGCCAGTTCCCCGTCGCGGTCGACGACGCGGCCGGTGAGGACGGTTTCGGCCGTCTCGGCGACGCCGCTGAACTCGGCGCTGAGTCGGTCGTACCGGTTCAGAAGCTCCCGGGCGAGGCCGGTCAGGTGGCTACCGCCGCCGCCCGACCCGCCTCGCGTGCGCGCCACGAGGTCACCGAAGGCCTCCTCCAGTTCGACGATTCGCTGCTGTGCACGCGAGTAGGACCGGCCGAGCGACGTCGCCGCGGCGTTGATCGACCCCAGGTCATCGATGGCGCGCAGGAGGGTGACGTCCCGCTCCGTGAGGGTCACGTCGCCCTGCCCGATCCGGGCGTCGAACTCGGTCGAGAACTCCATACACCGCGTAGGACGGGTTGGACAAAAGGCGTTGTCGTGTCCCGCTCGCCGCGACAGATAACTGATTCTAGTTACGTTTCGCCCCAAAACGAAACTGGCGAAACATCGTGACGTTCATCGAATCGTAAGTTACTTTATGACGACTTCCATCGTTGTTTCCATGACGATACAACGTCGTCAGTTCGTCGCGGCGCTCGGTGGCGGAGCCGTCGCAGGTCTGGCCGGCTGTTCCGGCACCGGCGGTCAGGCACAGAGCACCGACAACGGCGCCGGTGTCACGGGTGAGACACTGACGCTGACGACCACGACGAGTACCTACGATACGGGCCTCCTCAACGAGATCCATCCCGACTTCGAGGAGATGTACGGCGTCACCGTCGACGCGGTCGCACAGGGAACCGGCGCGGCGCTGGAATCGGCCCGCAACGGCGACTCAGACGTGGTGATGGTCCACGCCCGGGGACTCGAGGACGAGTTCATGCAGAACGGCTACGGGATCAACCGTCGTGACCTCATGTTCAACGACTTCGTGATCGTCGGACCGGAGAGCGACCCGGCCGGCATCCAGGGCACGAGTTCGGCGACCGAGGCGCTCAACGCCATCGCCGAGGCGGAGGCGTCGTTCGTCTCCCGTGGCGACAACTCAGGCACCCACACCAAGGAACTCAACCTCTGGGAGGCCGCGGGGACCGACCCCGGCGGCGAGTGGTACCAGGAGATTGGCGGCGGGATGGGCGAGGCCCTGAACAACGCCAACCAGCAGGGAGCCTACACGCTCTCGGATCGCGGAACCTTCATCTCCCAGCGCTCGGAGATCGGCCTCGTGATCCTCGTGCAGGGGCCGATCGAGGACGGCCCGGAGATTCTCGCCAACCCCTACGGCATCATGGCGGTGAACCCCGGCGTCCACGACAACGCCAACTACGACCTCGCGATGGCGTACATCGGTTGGATCACCAGCCCCGGCGCGCAGAACGCCATCTCGGACTACCAGATGAACGGCGAACAGTTGTTCTTCCCGGAGGCGGTCTCGGAGAATCCCGACTTCCAGCAGTACGTTCCGGAAGGTTGGAGTAGCGACTCCTCGGACGGGTAACCGTGCCGTTCGAACCGGTCGTTCACCTGCTGCCTGCCGTCGTCGAGTCGCCCTTTCGTGAGGGATACATCCGGAGTACCATCTACGTCTCGCTGTACGTCAGCGTCATCGCGGTGACGCTCAGCACGCTGTTCAGTATCCCCGTGGCGATCATCATGGGCTTTTCCGACTTCCCGGGCAAACAGTTCGTGAAGTCGGTCATCAACACGGGGATGGGCTTTCCCAGCGTCGTCGTCGGGCTGGTCGTTCTCTTCATCGTTTCGAACCAGGGACCGCTCGGCCCCCTCGATCTCATCTTCACGAAGGAGGCGATGATCATGTCGCAGTTCATCCTGGCTACGCCGCCGATCACGGCGATCAGTCTCGCGGCCATCTCCGGCGTGAGCGAGAACGTCCGCGATGCGGCCCACGTCCTCGGCGGGACGCGACTCGACGTCGCGCTCGTCGTCATCAAGGAGGCCCGCTACGGCATCGCCACGGCGATCCTCGCCGGCTTCGGTCGCGCAATCAGCGAGGTCGGATCGGTGCTGATCGTCGGGGGCAACATCACCAGTTCGAACGGTGTCTCCCAGACCCGGACGCTGACGACCGCGATCCAGCTGGAGGCGAGACAGGGTCGGTACGACACCGCGATGGTGCTGGGTGCCGTCCTCGTGGCACTCGTGTTGACGGTGAACGCAATCGTCGTTCGGCTCGGCGACGAGGGGGCGATGCGCTGATGGTCCGACTCTCGAACGTCACGCACGCGTACGACGACGAACTCATCGTCCGGGACCTCTCGCTTTCCATCGATCCGGGGGAGGTCGTCGCCATCATCGGCCCGTCGGGCGTCGGCAAGACGACGATCCTGCGCATCCTCGCGCTGTTCATCGAACCGAGCGCGGGGACCGTCGAGTTCGATGGCCGGGCGGTGTGGAACCTCGTCGAGGACGAACGGCTCGGCCTCCGCCGGCGGATCGGCATGGTGTTCCAGGACGCGAGCCTGTTCGACGCGACGGTCGCCCGGAACGTCGAATACGGACTCCGGGTGCGCGAATCCTGGCGCGACCGGCTCCGCGACGAACTGTGGTCGTTCCTGGGGTCGAACGGCACGCCCGAGGCGGTCGCGGAGTCGCTCGACCTCGTGGGGTTGGGCGACAAACTCGACCAGCAAGCGCGGTCGCTCTCCGGCGGCGAGGCACAGCGGGCTTCGTTCGCGCGGGCGGTCGCGTACGACCCCGAATATCTCCTGCTGGACGAACCGACCTCGGATCTCGACCCCCGGAACACCGAGGTCATCGAGGAGGCGATCCTGGAAGCCCGCGACCGCGGCATCGGCGTCGGCATCGCCACCCACGATATGCATCAGGCCCAGCGCATCGCCGACCGTGTCGCCGTCGTGCTCGGCGAGGGGGTCGCCGAGTTCGGTCCGGCCGAGCGGGTGTTCGAGAACCCGACCGACGAACGGACCGAGAAGTTCGTCTCCGGCGAACTGGTGTACTGATACGGACTACCGTACCGACTCCCTCAATCGGCACGACCGTCGTTCGACGGACTTAAGTCCGCCATCCACCACCTTCCGGTGAGACAGGCCACCGCCTGTTTCACTGACCCGTAGGAGCGAAAGCGTACTACGGAGGTGAAAGATGGCAGATACAATAGAGCAAGCAGTCTCTCGCGCACTCGACGAGGCGCCGCCGCGGAACTTCCGCGAGACGGTCGACCTCGCCGTGAATCTGCGCGACTTAGATCTCAACGACCCGTCGAATCGCGTCGACGAGAGTGTCGTCCTGCCGGCCGGAACCGGTCAGGAGACACAGATCGTCGTCTTTGCTACCGGTGAGACCGCCCTCCGTGCAGAGGAGGTGGCGGACGACGTCCTCGGACCCGACGAACTCGAAGAACTCGGTGACGACGACGACGCCGCCAAGGACCTCGCCGACGAAACCGACTTCTTCGTCGCGGAAGCGCCGATGATGCAGGATATCGGTCGTTATCTCGGGACCGTTCTCGGGCCGCGCGGTAAGATGCCGACGCCGCTCCAGCCCGACGACGACGTCGTCGAGACGGTCAACCGCATGAAGAACACGGTCCAGATCCGGAGCCGCGACCGCCGCACGTTCCATACGCGCGTCGGCGCGGAGGACATGTCCGCCGAGGACATCTCGGACAACATCGACGTCATCGTCCGCCGCCTCGAGGCGGCACTGGAAAAAGGGCCGCTCAACATCGACTCCATCTACGTCAAGACGACCATGGGTCCGTCCGTGGAGGTCGAAGCATGAGCGAGAGCGAGGCCGTCCGGCAGACCGAGACGATCCCCCAGTGGAAGCGCGAGGAGGTCGACGAACTCGTCGAGTTCATCGAGTCCTACGCGAGCGTGGGTATCGTCGGCGTCGCCGGTATCCCGAGCCGACAGCTCCAGAACATGCGTCGCGACCTGCACGGGAGCGCCGACGTCCGGATGAGCCGCAACACGCTCCTCCGGCGCGCGCTCGACGAGGTCGACGAGGGATACGAGGACCTCGCCGAGTACGTCTCGGGACAGGTCGCCCTCATCGGGACCAACGACAACCCGTTCGGGCTGTTCCAGCAGCTGGAAGCGTCGAAAACACCCGCCCCGATCAACGCGGGGGAAGTCGCCCCCAACGACATCGTGATCCCGGAGGGCGACACGGGGGTCGATCCCGGTCCCTTCGTGGGCGAACTCCAGCAGGTGGGCGCGGAAGCCCGCATCATGGACGGCTCGATCAAGGTGACCGCCGACTCGACGGTGCTCGAAGCCGGCGGAGAGGTCAGCGACGAACTCGCGAACGTCCTCGGCGAATTGGGTATCGAACCCAAGGAAGTCGGGCTGGATCTGCGCTCGGTGTACTCCGAGGGCGTCCTGTTCGAACCCGACGAACTCGCCATCGACGTCGACGAGTACCGCGCCGACGTTGAGTCGGCCGCGGCCGCCGCACGCAACCTCTCCGTCAACGCGAGCTATCCGACGGCCCGCACCGCGGGCACGCTGCTGGCCAAGGCGGCCGGCGAAGCCAAGTCGGTCGGTCTCTTCGCCGCCATCGAGGATCCCGAGCTGATGCCGGACCTCGTGGCCAAGGCGGACGGTCAGGTGCGCGCCCTCGCGGCGCTGATCGACGACGACGAGGCACTCCCGGAGGAACTGCGTGGCGTGGAAGCGCCCGCGGCGGGAGTTGAGGAACCGAGCGACGAAGACGAAACGGCGGAGACGGACACCGCCGACGAGGAGACGGACGCCGACGACGCCGACGACGAAGACGACGAAGACGACGACGGCGGCGACGGTGCCGAAGGCCTCGGCGCGATGTTCGGCTAACAACGGAGATATACGACAATGGAATACGTTTACGCAGCACTCATCCTGAACGAAACCGGCGAAGAGATCAACGAAGACAACGTGACCGCGGTCCTCGAGGCCGCCGGTGTCGACGTGGAGCAGTCCCGCGTCAAGGCGCTGGTCGCCGCCCTCGAGGACGTCGACATCGAGGACGCCATCGAGACGGCCGCTGCCGCGCCCGCTGCGGGCGGTGCCGCTGGCGGTGCGGCCGCCGGTGACGACGAAGACGAGGACGGTGGCGACGAGGCCGCCGACGAGGCCGAGGAAGAGGAAGCGGCCGAGGAAGAAGAGGACGAGGACGAAGAGGCCAGCGGCGAGGGCCTCGGCGAACTCTTCGGCTGAATCGGCCCCACCCGAATCCAGAACTTCCGTTTTTTGGCTCCATCCCGTCCAGCCCCGGGCTCGTCGACGCCGAGGGTTGAAACCAGGTGACGCAGCCACCTCCGCGGGATGGCCGCCCCCGCACCCGTCGGTCTCACGGCGCTCGGCTACACGCTCGTCGGCGTCGGACTCGGCACCTGCAGCGGGTTGACGCCCGGACTGCACGCCAACAACTTCGCCCTCCTGCTCGCGTCGGTCGTCCCCATCCTGCCGGGGCCGCCGCTCGCCCTCGGGGCCGCCATGCTCGCGGCCGGCGTCGTCCACACCTTCCTCGACGTGGTACCGGCGCTCGCCCTCGGTGTCCCGGACCCGGCGACGGCCGCGGTGACGTTGCCGGGACATCGGCTCGTTCTCGACGGCCGCGGTCGGGAGGCGCTCCGTCTCTCCGCCCTCGGGAGCGGCCTAGCCGTCGTCGTCGCCCTCCCCGCAGCCGTGCCGCTGACCCGCGGCGTCGAACTCGTCTATCCCGTGCTCCGGCGACACATCCCGTTCGTTCTCGCCGCCGTCGCCGTGTTCCTCGTCGCCACCGAACCGACCCGCCGCCGACGCGTCGCCGCCGTCGCGACGCTCGCCGTCGCGGCGGGCCTCGGGTGGCTGACTCTCGACCTGGAGCCGACCGGCGCCGTCGCCACGGGTGGCGTTCTCGCGCCGCTGTTCGCGGGACTGTTCGGCGCGCCCGTATTGATCGAGGCGCTCTCCGGCGAGGGCGTCCCGCCACAGGCCGATCCGACGGTGACCCTCGACCGGCGGACGGTCCTCGGGTCGGCCGGGGCCGGCGCCGGTGCGGGAGCGCTCGTCGGCTACCTCCCCGGCGTCTCCGCCGCCGTCGGTACGGTACTGGTCCTGCCGGTCGTTCCCGGCCGGTCGGGCGCGCGGGGATTCGTCGTCGCCTCCAGTGGCGCCAATACGGCGAACACCGTGTTCGCGCTTTTCGCCCTCGTCGCCCTCGGCACGCCCCGGACGGGCGTGATGGTCGCGATGGAACGGTCGGGTGTCACCGATCCCCTGCTCCCGCTCGTCGGGGCCGCGTGTCTCGCCGCTGCCGCCGGCTTCGCCCTCGTCGTCTCCGTCGGCGACGTCTACCTCCGGACGGTCGGCCGCCTCGACTACACTCGCGTGTCGCTGGCGACGGGCGGGGTGCTGGTGGGGGTGGTCTCCCTGTTCGCGGGTGTCCTCGGACTCGCCGTGTTCGCACTCGCGGCACTCGTGGGGCTCCTTCCGCCACTACTCGGCGTCCGACGGGTCCATCTGATGGCAGTCCTGGCACCCGCCATCGTCGTGCCGTGACCCGGCCGTCTCGGGCCGGCTTTGCTCCCACAACTGGAGAATCAGCTACAACGCTTTATCCTCAGTGAGCCTATATTTCAGTAGGTGAAGACAGATGTCCACACGGACGCTAACACCGGCGGATCGGAAACGACAGGCGGCCCTCGACGCCATTCCACCCATCGAGGAGTCCCGGACCGACGGGCGTCTCCGGATCACGCGCGGATTCCGTGGTCTGTCGCCTCCACAGGCAATCCGGTATCTGGAGGCTCTCGGCGGCGACCGGGTCGACGACCGGACGGTCGAGGGGCCGGAATGGCGTGCGACGCTGGAGACTCGGACGATTCCGGTCGGTGCGTACCGATTGACGGAGGTTCGGATCACCTGGACCGGCGACCCGGCGGCCGTCGAGGCGGTGGTGCTTCGGTTCCGGATCAAGGCGTTTCGGGCGCCAGGCTGATCCGACGGATCGGCCCCGCCCCCGGTCTCGCCCGACCGTTCGCCTCGCAACCCGAAAGACAACGATTAAAACCCGCGAGCGGGTTCGTCACTGTATGAGTCAGACGGAAGGAAAACAGGAGCGCCAGTGTGTCTCCTGTGGCATCAACATCTCCGGGATGAGCGCCGCTTCGTTCAAATGCCCGGACTGCGGTCACCAGATCTATCGCTGTGCAAAGTGTCGTAAACAGAGCAACCTCTACGAGTGTCCGGACTGTGGGTTCAGGGGGCCGTAACGATGGGCAAAGTCGCCGCCAAGATGAAGGTCATGCCCAAGAGTCCCGAAATCGACCTCGACGACCTGCAGGAGCGACTCGAGGCGTCGCTCCCGGAGGGTGCGAAGATCAACGGATTCGAGCGCGACGAAGTCGCGTTCGGCCTCGTGGCGCTCCTCCCGACGGTCATCGTTCCGGACGACGCGGGCGGTACCGAAGCCGTCGAGGAGGCGTTCACCGGTCTCAACGACGTCGAGAGCGTCTCGGTCGAGAACGTCGGCCGCATCTGAAGCGCGGAACGCACCATTTATAATCGCCACCACAGTATTCACCTTCACGACAATGCCGAGTTCAAACGGTCCGCTGAAAGGGACGCGCGGAAAGCTCTCGAACGATCCGCGGGACCGCGGCGCATCCCCACCCCAGCGCGCGATTCAGGAGTACGAAATCGGTCAGAAAGTCCATCTGAAACTCGACCCCAGCGTCTCCGAGGGTCGGTTCCACCCCCGCTTCAACGGGCACACCGGAACGGTCGTCGGGACCCAGGGTCGCGCCTTCAAGATCGAGATCAACGACGGCGGCAAGGACAAGACGCTCATCGCGCGCCCGGCACACCTCAAGGCCCAGCAGTAGTCGCCCGATGACCATCTTCAAAGAGCAACTCGACGAGGAGTACGTCACCGTCTCGGAGGTCAAGGAACTCCTCGCCGAAGTCGAGGCGGAGCGCGCTGCCGACGTGGACCGTGAGATGCGGTACGAACTCGCTCGCGCCATCGAACACGCCAACACGTTCGCCGTCCTCGACGCCGAAGACTCCCGTGCCCTCGTCGAGGACCTCCTCGAACTCGACCAGGTCGACGAGGTTGCGGCGTTCAAAATCGCGGATCTGCTCCCGATGGATCGGGACGAACTCCGCTCGGTGTTCGCCCACGGTCGCTACTCGCTCGACGGCGACGAACTCGACGAGATTCTGAACGTCGTCGCGAAGTACGCCTGATACCGACTGTTGTGAGCCACTTCCGAGGGCCGCCGACTCCGTGGTCGGCGACCGCCGGGAAACCGTTACGACAATCCGTACGAGCCGACCGTTCCCCCCGGCGACCGGTCACCGACGGTCCGTGTCGCCTCCCGTGGCATCTTCGACCCCCGAAAACGCCTTCTCGAACGCCGCCGAATCCATCTCGCCGACCGTCTCCGTGGTCCGCTCGTCGAGTGCCGCCGCGCGCTCCGTCAGCGCCCGATACTCCTCGCTCGCGGCCAGTTCCTGTCTGGACTTCTCCGATTCCAGCGCGACCAGTTTCTCCGCGATGGCGAACCGCTCCCGAATTCGATCGTCGTACTCCGAGAGCGTGAGCAACTCGTCGACGGTCTCTCGAAGTTCGTCGTCCCCCACGGGTTTCGTCAGGTAGGCGTCGAACCCCATCTCCGCGATGTCGAAGTCGGGGTCCACCGCCGTCACCATCGCCACCCGGACGTCGAGGTCCCGCGCTCGGATCTCTTCGAGGACCTCCCGGCCCGACAGTCCCGGCATCCGCCGGTCGAGCAAGACCACGTCGGCATCGCTCACCTTCTCGAGTGCCTCCTCGCCGCCGTAGGCTTCCAGCACCGAATACTCCTCGGTGAAGGCGAGAGCGTAGACGTCGACGACGTCTTTTTCGTCGTCGACGAGGAGAACGGTCGGCTGCGCTGTTGGCATCGTTACGGTAACGGGTTCGTGGCGGGTTAAACGATACGGGTCAATCGGACACCGACCCGTCCGTCCGGAGCGGTCGGCGCTCGCTGTACCGGACCGGCTCGGATCGGATCGGATCGGTGTCCCGGTCGTCACCCCCCACCAGCGACGACGGCTCCCGCAGTCGTCCCCGACACGCCGATCAGTCCGCCTTCGGGAGGTCGACGACGAAGACCGATCCCGTCGGATCGTTGTCCTCGACATGGACCGATCCCCCGTACTTCTCGACGAGCGTCCGAACCAGGTGTAGTCCGAGTCCGGTACCGGCGCTGTCGAGCCCTTTCGCGCCTTTGCCGAAGATATCCGTCTTCTGCGCGTCGGGGATGCCCGGCCCGTTGTCGGCCACCCGGACGCTCACCGACTCGCCGGTATCGGTCGTCGAGACGGTGACCTCGGGTACCTCCTCGTCGTTGTGCTGGACGGCGTTAGTGAGGAGGTTCCTGAACACGGACCCGAGCATGTCGCCGGCCCGAACCGTGACCGACTGAGGCGAGGAGTCGACGGTGATCACGGCCTCGGGGAACATCTCCCGCAAATTCGCTACCTCGTCGTCGAGTGTCGACCCGAGGTCGACGGGGCGATTCTCCGTCTCGCGCCGGTTCATCATCTCGACCGTGTCTCGCGCCGTACGGGTGAGCTCGACGGCGTGGTTCGCTCGTTCGCTCACCGTCCGGAGGTACTCCTGTCCCTCCTCGTCGACGAAGTCCTGCAGGATATCCGCGTAGGCGGTCACCAACTGCAGATCGTTCCGGATGTCGTGGCGCAACACCTGATTCAACACCTCGAGTTCGTCGCGTTGCTGTTCGAGGAGTTCGTTCTGTTCCCGGAGTTCGGCCTCGTACTCCTTTCGCTGGGTGATGTCCCGAGCGACGCTCAGTATCGCGGACTCTCCCCGGAACGAGACCAGACTGGAGCTGATCTCGACGGGGAACGTCTCCCCGTCCTTCCGTCGGTGGACGGTCTCGAACACCTGTCGACCGTCCTCCGGCATGGTCTCGATCAGGTGAGTTATCTTCTCCTCGTCGAGACCCGCGTCGATGTCGTGTGGCCTCATCGACCGAAACTCCGATCGCGAGTACCCCAGCCGGTCGACTGCCGCGTCGTTCACCGCGAGAAACTGCCCGTCGGGGTCGATCACCCAGACGCTATCGTTCGTCCCGTTGATCAACTCACGGTACTCCTCGCGGGCCCGTTTCGACTGGCGCTGCCGTGCCCTCCATTCCGTCACGTCTCTGGCTACGCCGACGACGCACTCGACCGGTCCGTCGGTTTCCAACGGTGCCAGACGGTAGTCCACGACCACCTGTCCTCTGTCCGATACCTCCAACTCGAGTTCCCCCTCGACAGACTCGCGGTCCCCGTCGAGGAGTTTCCGGTAGGGGTCCTCTTCCTCGCTCCCCTCGTCCCGGATCGCGTCGACGAGGCGACTCGAACGACCCTCGAGGGCCCCCTTCGTCGTCCCGTAAAACTCCGCCAGGTAGTCGTTGACGATCAGGAAACGACCTTCCTCGTCGTACAGGCAGGCCCCCTCCTGAATTCTGTCGAAGATCTGTTCGTAGAGGAGCAACTCCTCGGTACGCACCGCCGACGCCCGTCGCGTTCGGTACTCGTCGACCGCACGCTCCACCCGTGTCGCCAGTCGGCCGTACGGGTCGCTCCCGGTTCCCTTGCGCACGTAGTCGGTGACCCCCGCCGCGATTGCGGCGCTCGCAACCGCCTCGTCTCCCTCGTCCGTGAAGAGGACGACCGGAACGTCGTCCGTCTCTCGGATGGCCTCCAGGACCTCGATTCCGTCGTACGGCGACATCGCGTACGCCGAGACGATGCAGTCGAATTCGCCGTCGCCAACCCGGTCGAGTCCCTCGGTTGGCGTCTCGGCCGTTTCGGCGTCGAACCCCTCGCTCGCCAGGGCCTCGGCAGTCGACGCGGCGGACTCGACCCCGTCGTCGACGACCAGAACGGTCCCCGGGGCGCTGCGCTCGTTCATCCACACGTGTTGCGTGAGGGTTCAATTAAAAGTACGCCGTTTGGGCACCCAACGGTTAACCCCGTGGACGAGGTATGATATTTCATGGAATACACAATACAGACGTCAGTCTCTGGCGAGTTCGACGCCGTCGTCGACGCAACGAACGCTGCACTCAAAGATGAGGGATTCGGTGTCCTCTGTGACATCGACATCCAGGCGACACTCGAAGAGAAACTCGGCGAAGAGTTCCGTCAGTACCGGATCCTCGGTGCGTGTAATCCCCCGCTGGCATTCGACGGATTGACCGAGGAAATCGAACTTGGTGCGCTCTTACCCTGTAACGTCATCGTCTACGAGAGTGATGATGGTGGCGTCGTGGTGAGTGCGGTCGACCCGGAGCAGTTGGTCGGGATCGCGGACAATGACGCGCTAGATTCCATCGCGATCGAGGTCACCGAGCGATTCGAGCGTGTACTGGCAGCCGTTACAGACGAGTTCGAACCCGCATCTGAGAGCTGAGTTGCGATGGCTTCATCCGACCGCTTGACCCAGCTAGGAGTCTTCTTGTTCGACCGCGAGAGCGGGCGGTTCACACCGAGAGAACAGGGACTGTAAACCGTGATATCCAGACGCTTGGGAATCCCACGGCTTCATCCGGGGAAGGTGGTCAATGTCTCGTCGAACAGGGTCTCGAAGAGTTTCTTTTCCGCGGCCCGAAGGTGCTGGGTGAACGTCGTCTGTGAGATATCCATCATCGACGCGACTTCCTCTCCGCTGTGCTCACGGGGCCAATCGAAGAACCCCGAAAAGTACGCGGTTCGCGCTGCCTCTCGTTGTCGCTCCGTCAACGCAGTTGTCAGCTGTTTTCGGAAGGCGGCTTCAGTCTGTACGTCCCGCTCGCGCTCTCGCTGTGCGATCAGCGTTAGTCCATCGTAGGTCGTCCGAAGCGCGTTGACGACGCTTCGAATATCGTTCGAACTGGCCACCTGTGCGACCAGTCGGCCGGTGGTTCCAGTAATCGACAACGACTCGATGCTTGCCCCGTACTGCGCTAACGTTGTGACGACCGACCGATCGTCGACCGATAGCCGGAAAAGCGCCCGGTCTTCGTATGTGTAGACGTGTTGTACGGTGCCGATGAAGTCGGCGTCGGTCGCGTACTCGACGACGACTTCCGGCTCGGGCCCGGTGACGGTGACGTACTGGATCTGATTCTCGTCACCATCATCGACGACATGCTCGAGTGTGACCGTGCAATCGAGCTGTGCTGCCATCTTCGCCAACGGCTCGTCGATTCCTGCCAATTGGAACTCCAACTCAGTTACGCTGTTGGAAATGAGCGTCTGCTTGCTCTCGACAGCGCTGATGGCGTCTGCGATCGTTTGGCCGAGTTCGGCGAACACCTCCCGTTCGATCAGGTCGAACGCGTTCGGGTTGTTAGTCACTACACCAAGGACGCCATACTCCGCGTCGCGGTAGGCGAGCGGAACTACGACGCACCGTTTTTTGCCGGCTGTCTGCAATTGGCCGTCCTCTACGTCGGTAAACACTGGGTCCGGTCCCTCCAGTGCCTGCTCGACCGGTGTCGGATCGGCGGTACACATTGCTTCGATATGAGTCTCGAGGGAGGTGAGGTCGCTGCCGGCCCACGAGTGCGGGCTAACTGAGCCGTCGACGAGTCCTCGACTACCGATCCAAGCCACATCGAAGAGATCCGACGAGGCGAACTGTTCACAGACGGCGGCCTCGATCTCGTCGCGTGTCGACGCAGCGACGAGTTCGCGGTTGATATCGCGGAGCACTTCGTTCGTGTTGTTCAGTACGATTAAGCGCTCGTTCTGGTCCTCGATGCGTATTTCGCGCTCCTTCCGTTCGGTAATGTCGCGCTCGATCGCGACGTAACGATTCACGTCCCCATCCTCGACGATCGGTGCGATCGTTGCGTCTATCCACCGGAGCTCACCCGATTTCCGGCGATTCGTCAGCTCGCCCTCCCAGACCGACCCTGACGTGATTTGTTCCCAGAGATCTGCGTAGAAGTCGTCGCCGTGTTTCCCGGATTGCCAGAGCCGGGGATTCTCTCCGATCACCTCGTCCCGCTCGTACCCAGTGACCGACTCGACAGCCGGGTTTGCGTACTCGATAGTCCCGTTGGAGTCGGTGAGAAAAATCGCGTGCCCGGCGTGTTCGATCGCCTTCCGAAAGCTCTGGAGGCGCTCGTTTACCGTCCGAAGCTCCGTCTTGAGGGCGTCTTCATCGGTGATGTACGCTGAGAGGTAGTACACTGTCAGCAAGGTGAGCGCGCTCACAACGAGGCCGGGAAGCTCTTCGAGCCCAGTGCTCGCCGTCTGTACGGTGAGCAGTTGCCGAAGCGTCATAAAGGAAAACAGCAGCGTCAGGAAGCCGAACCGGCGGTCGCGGGTGCGAGCGAGCAGTAGAATCGAATACCCGACGCCTAGCAGCCGCAGTCCGATCGAGAGGGCAATAATCCCGTTCATACGGTTCGTGTCTGTCTCCGACGGCCGAGGGACCCTCGGCCGCGGAGCGTTCGTCCGCTTCGACTCGAGCAATCCATACTCGAAGGTAACTGATCTCTCCGAATAATCCCTGTGGTCGGTGCTTCGCTCGAGACGCGGCCCGAGTTGTCCCCGACTGATCCCGACCCAAACAGTATTGGTACTCTCGATGTAGGGTGTCTCTCGAGTTTCGGACCGACTCAGACTATATTGGTATCACCTTCTCCACGGGGCGCTCCGTACGACTACGTGTATGAACTCCAGGACTGACCGGCCGACGCGGGAGCAGGTGTTCGTCGGCAAGACGACCGGTGACGGGTGGTGGCGATGAGCACTACAGACGACGACACGCTTCCCGGTATTCCGAACGTCGGGAAAGCTGACCTCGACGCGATGGTTGAGAACGAGCGCCCCGACCCGCGAGAGGAGCTCGCAGACGTCGATGCGGACACGGATCTCGGCGTCTCGATGGCCGCGGACGCACAGCGCGTCGCTCGCGGTGAACTGTCCGGCGACGAGTACTGGGAGCAGTACGATGAAGCCGCAGCTGCCGAGTTCGGTGATGCGTATCACGAGACACCGAACCCCGCGGTTGACGCGGGCGACCAGACTGTCTCGACGGAGACGGCCGAGTCGTTGAGCTGTGCCGTCGGATCGATGGACACCGTTGCGGCGGAGTCGACGCAGGCTGAAGGCGACGAGCCCGACGGTGGGATTGGCGAAGGTGACGAGAAGTGGGGGATGGTGATCGACCTGCAGAAGTGTGTCGGTTGTGACTCGTGTACGGTTGCGTGTAAGTCCGAAAACCGGACACCACCAGGGGTTTCGTACAACGTCGTGATGGAAGAGGAACACGGGGAGTTCCCGAACGTCACGCGGACGAACGTGCCTCGACCGTGCATGCAGTGTGACAACCCGCCGTGCGTGCAGGTGTGTCCGGTCTCGGCGACGTACAAGATGGACGACGGCGTGGTCAACATCGACTACGACCGGTGTATTGGCTGCCGGTACTGCAACATCGCCTGCCCGTACGGCGCGCGGTACTTCGACTTCGGCGAGAACTACGACGACGAGGTCGACGAAGCCGGCGAACTGACCAGCCCCGAGTACGGTGTCGACCGCGGACCGCGCGAGGAGGGGAAATCGCCGATCGGCAACATCCGCAAGTGCAGCTTCTGTACCCACCGGTTAGAGCGCGGCGAAGAGCCGGCGTGCGTCGAGACGTGCGTCGGCGACGCCCGGAACATGGGCGACCTTGAGAACCCCGACAGCGACGTCGCACAGATGGCCGACTCGTCACGCGCGTTCCAACTGAAAGAAGACGAGGGGACCGACCCCAACGTCTACTACCTCAAATAGACCGATGTCGACACAGAGTTCACGCTTCGAGTTCGATCCGGGGTTCGAAGACGACCGGCTACGCGTCGCCTGGTACGCGGTCGTCGGCGTACTCGTCGCCGTCGGCGTCTACGCGACGTACCTCCGGCTCACGGGCGGAATGGCGAGTACCAACCTCACGAGTATCGTCCCGTGGGGCGCGTGGGTCGCCTTCTACATATACTTCGTCGGCCTCTCCGCCGGCGCGTTCCTCGTGAGTACGATGGCCAACGTCTTCGAGGTCGAGGGAATGCACAGGATCGACCGCGACGCGCTGTTCGCGGCCATCATCAGCATGGCGGTGGCGCTGCTGTTCGTCTGGATCGACCTCGGGCGGATGGATCGGATGTACTTCCCGTTCATTTGGCGCCAGCTGACCTCCGCGCTCTCGTGGGAGGTCCACGCCTACGTGGCCTACATCGCGATTCTGGTCACGGAGCTGTACTTCTCGATGCGGATCGATCTCGCGCGGGTCGCCGAGCGCACCTCGGGGGTCGAAGAACGGTTCTACGCGGCGCTCGCGCTCGGTCGGCTGGATACGAGCGAGGAGTCCCAATCGTTCGACCGGCGCTGGCTCAAGCGAGCCGGCATCGTTGGGATTCCTCTGGCTATCTTCATGGTTCACGGCGGAACTGGCGTGCTGTTCGCCGTCTCGAAGGCCCGCCCCTACTGGAACAGCGGGCTGTTCCCGGTGATATTCGTCATCTCCGCGCTGCTCAGCGGGACCGCGCTCGTGATGATGATCTACGTGCTTCGGACCCGACTGTTCGACGGCGACTCGGTCGATCCGGATCTGCTCGACCGACTTGCACAGCTTTTGATCGGCTTCATTATCGTCGACGCCGCCCTGACCGCCATCGAGACGTTCATCGCGATCGCTAGCGTCCACCCTCACGAAATCGAAACCTGGCGGGTCATAATGTTCGGCCCGATGTCGTGGTCGTTCTGGTGGTTCATGGTCGGCTTCAGCTGGGTGTTCCCGATGGTTCTGCTGACCAAGAAGTCGTGGCGGCGAACGCCGGCGGTGATGGTGCTGGCGGGGCTGAGCGTCGTCATCGGGATCATCGCGGTTCGATTCAACATCGTCGTCCCGGCACAGGTCATGCCGGTGATGGAGGGACTCCCCCACGGGTCGTACTTCCCGACGATGGTCGAGTGGGGGACAAGTATCGGCATAATCGGTGTCGGCCTGCTGTTGTACACGCTCGGAGCGGAGACACTGCCGTTGACACCACTTACCGGAGGTGACCACGAATGAGTACTGATGATTCGGGCGATAGCGGCGCGGGGATTTCGCGCCGTGATTTCGTCAAGGCGGTCGGGAGTATCGGAGTCGTCGCGGCGGCCAGCAACGTCGCGGTCGAGGTAGACGTCGACGACCTGTGGACGGACGACGAGCACCACTACGTCGGGGACGACTACGGCGAGTACGGCGCGAGCGACGTGATTCACACCACCTGCGGACAGTGTAACACGTTCTGTCCGATCAAGGTCCAGCTCGCGGACGGGAGCGGGACAGGCGAGTACAGCTCCCTCGTCCGGAAGCTCGCCGGGAACCCGTACTCGTTCCTCAACACGCAGCCGTTCTCGCAGGTGCCCTACGAGAGCGACCCGGAGGACGTGGCGATGGGCAACGTCGAGGGGAGCGGCGACGTCGACACCGACCGCTGGTCGCTCTCTGGCGGCCGGATCTGCTTAAAAGGGCAGGCGGGAATTCAGACGGCCTTCGACAGCTACCGCGTCCGTCAGCCGATGAAACGAGTCGGCCCGCGCGGGTCGGGCGAGTGGAAGACCGTCTCGTGGGACCAAGCCATTCGGGACATCGTCGAGGGCGACGAGGACCTCGGCCACCCCGGACTCGAAGACATCTGGGGATACGCTCCACAGGATGCGGTAATGAGTGACTGGGAGGCCGTCCAGAACGGCGAGCTGTCCAAGTCGGAGTTCGACGAGAAGTACGCGGACGACCTCATCGACACCGACCACCCCGATCTGGGGCCGAAGTCCAACAAGATCGTCGACGTCGGCGGGTTCCGCCGCAACTTCATTCGGAACCGACTCTGGCATCAGGGACTGGGATCGGTAAACAGCATCCACCACGCCGGGACCTGCGGCGTCTCGAGCGTGATGGGCAACGTTCGCTCCCACGCCGCACAGAAGAAGCGACAGTACCCCGACATCGAGAACTGCGAGTACCTCATCACGTGGGGGACCAACCCCATGGTCGCCAACAAGGGCCCGACGTGGCTCGCGCCGAAGCTGACGAACGCCATCGAGGGCGGGATGCGGATGGACGTCGTCGACCCGCGCCTGTCGAAGACCGCGGAGAAGGCCGACACGTGGGTCCCCGTCGAACCCGGTGCGGACGGAGCGCTCGCGCTCGGGATGGCGCGGTGGATCATCGAGAACGACCGTCACGATCTGACGTATCTTCAGAACCCCTCGCAGTCGGCCGCGAGCGACGACGACGAACCCACGTGGAGCGACGCGACGCACCTCGTCCTCGTCGACGAGCCGGCGGGACCGAAGGCGCGCGCCAGCGATCTCGGGCTCGTTCCTGAGGGCGCCGACACCGCCGACGACTTCGTCGCCGTCGACGCGGCGACGGGCGAGCCGCGCCCCGCAAGCGAGGTCGACACGGCCGTTCTCGACGTCGACGTGACGGTCGACGGGACGGCGGTTCGAAGCGTCTGGAGCCAGTACCGCGAGCGCGTCTTCGAGCACACCGTCGAGGAGTACGCCGAGATGGCCGGCGTGCCGGCCGACCAGATCGCCGAGATCGCAGACGAGTTCACAAGCCACGGCAAGCGGGCGGCGATCATGGCCTACCGCGGCCCGGCGAAGCACACCAACGGCTTCTACAACACGCGAGCGATCGCCACCCTCCAGCATCTCATCGGGAACTACGACTGGAAGGGCGGCCAGATCACGCCGTATGCGGGATACGACACTCTGTCCGGCCGGTACGAACTCGGCTCGGTCCTCGACGGGCACTCGCCATGGGGGATCCCCCTGCTTCGGGGCGGCGTCAACTACGAGGACACCTCGCTGTTCGATCGCGACGGCGGCTACCCGGCAAAGCGGCCGTGGTTCCCCGTCGCGCCGCCGCAGGCGACCCAAGAGCTCTACGGCAGCGCTGCCGACGAGTACCCGTACGGCGTCGAGGCGCTGTTCATCCGGCCGTACTCGAACAACCACGTCATGGCGGTCGCCGGCGGCGACGAGATCCCGGCGATCCTCAAGGACACCGAGACGATCCCGCTGATCGTCGCCTCGGACACGGTCATCGGCGAGACGAGCCAGTACGCCGACTACATCCTGCCAGAACCGACCTACCTCGAACGGTGGGAGAACTTCGGGACGTACCCGAACAAGCGGCTGGCCGACGAGAAGATCAGCCAGCCGGCGGTCTCGGTCGTCCCCAACGCGCGTCCGTTCGAGGACGTACTCATCGAGTTGTGGTCCGAACTGGACCTCCCCGGCGTCGGTGCGGACGCCATTCCCGATGCGAACGGCGACCTGTGGCCCCTCGAACAGGCGGAGGACTTCTACCTGAAACTCGCAGCCAACATCGCGTACGGCCGCGACCCGGTCGAAGACGCGAGCGAGGACGAGCGGCGGGTGTTCCGCGAGAGCCACGAGAACGGGCTCGGCGAGCAGTTCGACCTCGACCGCTGGCGCGCGGCCGTCACCGACGAGGAGTGGCCGAAGGTCGTCACGGTGTTGAATCGGGGAGGTCGCTTCGAGGAGCCGACCGAGGGCTACGACGAGGCGTTCGCCGAGCACGGTCACGGCTACGACTACGCCGAGCGCGGCGACGAGTCGAACGCCTACGACGGCGAGCACATGCGGTACAAACTCGAGTCCCGTGTCGACTTCTATAGCGAGGTCGTCCCGAAGGGGAAACACTCCTTCACCGGCGAGCGCTTCGATCCCCTCCCGAGGGTCGACGACGTGGAGCACTACGACGGAACCGTGCAGGCCGCGGTGAGCGGCGACGACGATCGGGAGCGTCCGCTCCGGCTGATCAACTGGAAACCCCGGACCCAGGGGATGCACCGCACCCAGAACAGCCCGTGGCTCCGTGAGACCCGCCCGGAGAACCCCGTGTGGATCAACCCTCGGGACGCCGAGGAGCGAGACATCGAGAACGGCGACGAGATCGTCATCGATGCAGGCCGCAAGAGCGTCGACGCAGTCGCGATGGTCACGAGCGGAATCCGCCCTGGCGTCGTCGGCGCGATGTGGGGGTGGGGTCGAACGGGTGGCGGTGCGACGGCCGAGACGATCGACGGCGAAACACAGCCGGCGGTCGAAGCCGATGGTCACAGCTCCTATCAGTTCGACGAGCCGATGACCGAGGAGGCCGGGTACGCGAAGGGGCGCGACGCCGGCTTTGCGATCAATCACGTCCAGCCGTTAGACGAGGAGCTCGGCGACACCGGGCTCTCGGACCTCGTTGGTGGAAGCAATGCGCAGTACGACGCCTTCGTCGACGTGGAGCGGCGGTGATCTGAAATGCCCACGCACACAGACGGCGGCCACGACGAGGCGGCGATGGCGACGGCCCGCGCCCGGCTGTACGGGCTGTTGGCCGCGACTTTCGACGGCGAGGCCGAGACGACCGCTGCCGCGCTCGATCAAGGGGCCTTCGCGGCCGTTGCCGAGGTATTCCCGATCGACATCGAGACGGCGGACCTACGCGGCGACGACTACGGCGCCGACTCGCTGGGCGTCGGGTACGACACCCTGTTCGTCGTGCCGGGAACCCACTACGTCCCCCCGTTCGCGTCCGCTCACGCGACCGATCCGAGCGAGGCGTTCGAGTCGGACTCGCGGTACCACACCGCCGGCGAGGCCGGCGAGCTCCTCGGCGATCCGGCCGCCGATATGGCGCGGCTGTACGCCGCCGCCGAGTTCTCGCCCGAGCGCGGCGACGACATCCCCGACCACGTCGCCGCCTGCTTCGAGTTTATGCGCGCACTCTGCGAGCGAGAGGCGGCGCTCCTCGAAGGCGGCGAAACCGAAGCGACCCTCGACGCAGTCCGCGAACTTCAGGCCCAGACGCTCTCCCGTCTGGGCTGGATCGACCGGTTCGAAGCGGCCGTCGCGAGCAGCGACACGGTCGAAGGCGTCTTCGCCGCAATCGCCCGTCTCGCGCGAACGTTCACCGCGTGGGACGCACGAGAAGTCGTACAGGCCGATCGACAGCCGTCCGAAACCTCACCCTCGTAACCACTCGCCGGATGACAACCACAAACCTCTCAGACGCCGACCTTCGTGATCGCCTCCGCGACGTCGACGACCCGGCGCTCGACACCGACATCGTTACTGCCGGACTCGTCACCGATATTGTCGTCGACGACGGGACCGCTGCCGTTGAGCTCGCACTCGGCGCGCCGCACGCCCCTGACGAGGCCGCCATCGCGGAGCGCGTCCGTGAGGTCGCCGACGATGCGGGGGTCGATGTCGAGCTCTCGGCGAACGTACCGCTGTTCGACTCTGCCGAATCGTCGGTTCTGCCTGGCGTCAAAAACGTGATCGCCGTCGCCTCCGGAAAAGGCGGTGTCGGAAAAAGCACTGTCGCCGTCAACCTCGCCGCCGGCCTCGCCGACCGCGGGGCGAACGTCGGGCTGTTCGACGCCGACGTGTATGGTCCGAACGTCCCGCAGATGCTCGGCGCCGACACCGATCCCGATGTGACGACCGTCGACGGCGAAGACCGAATTGAACCACCGACCGCCCACGGGCTCCAGTTGATGAGTGTCGGACTGATGATCGAAGACGACGATCCGGTGGTCTGGCGCGGTCCGGTCGCACAGAATACCCTCACTGACCTCTTTGCCGACGTTTCATGGGGAACGCTGGACTACCTCGTCGTGGATCTCCCGCCGGGTACCGGTGATGTCCAGCTGACGGTGCTTCAGCACTTACCAGTCACGGGGACTGTCGTCGTCACGACACCGCAGTCCGTTGCCGTGAGCGATACCCGTCGAGGTGTCGAGATGTTCGGCGAGTACCAGACCAACGTGTTGGGGGTCGTCGAGAATATGAGCGGCTTCGTCTGCCCTAGTTGCGGCGACGCTCACGAGATCTTCGGTGAAGACGGTGGCCGAGCGCTGGCCGACGCAGTCGATGTCCCGTACCTCGGATCGCTTCCGCTGGATCCGGCGATCCGTGTGGGCGCTGATGCCGGCAAGCCGATCGTTCGTCAGGACGATGCGAAGACTGCGGAAGCATTCCGAGACCTAGCGGCGACGGTTGCGAACAAAGTTGGCGTGCTACGACGCCACCACCAGCAGCAGGCATCCACGGAGGGCGGTCACTGAGAGATGGTCGGTGCGGATTCCGACGGCACAGCTACCGCCAACGCGCTCACCCTCCATGAGGGGGTCGTCCTCGCCGGCGGCCATCGCCAGCGATTCGATGCTGCAAACAAAGCGGTGGCTGTTATTACTGTGAAGTTGTTTCTCAGCCGAGCGACAGCGGCGGTTCATTTCACCAAGATAGCGAACACACCGATCATCTTCCGGCCCAGTCAGACCGCTTCTCGTGGCCGTGAGACGTTTTTTATGACACGCTGATCCAGAATAGTCGTATCACAGAACAGCGCAGACCCTGCGAGTGACTGGTCTGATCTCGTCTACTGGCGGGAAAGCGCGTAAGCACTGCCCGAACCCGGACGGAACTGTCACCGTGACAGTTCTATTCTGACGATGTTGCCGGCCGGCGAATTCTCCTCGACTGTGATGGTACCGCCCGACCGGGCGGTGATTAACTTCACGAGCCACAACCCGAGACCGCTCCCGTGATACAGCGGCGTTTGTTCCGGTTGGTCTACCAATAAGTCTCGCTCCATCTCGGGGATTCGTGGCCCGCTGTCGGCTATTGCGATACGAACCGTCTCGTCAGTCTGGGTGACGGTAACCGTGATTTCAGGCGACGGCGAATCGTTGTGGATGACCGCATTCGTAACGAGTTCTGTGATCGCCTGCCCAAACTGTGGCATCGCCTCAACAGTTACGCCGTCGGGGCATTCAACGGCAATTGTCGCGTCCGGGTGCTCCGAACCAACACTCGAAACAACGTCTTGGACACGATCACATACCTTGATCTGGTCATGTGCCGGGTGCTCCCGAAGCAATTCCGTTATCTGACGTTCTTTTTCTGCTAGTTCGATCAGTTGATCGCTCGTGTCCACGATCTTCTCGGCGGATGCTGCAACCTCGCCCGACGTCTCGGCGTGGATCGTCTCGGCTCGTCCTCGAACCACGTTCATATCGTTGCGCAGGTTGTGGCGTAACACCCGATCGAGAACCTCTAACTGTCGTTGGCGCTCCTTGCGCCCCGTGACATCCTGTTGGAATCCGATGTAGTTGACGACAGCACCGGCATCATCTCGTACGGGCGCAATTTCCAGGTGGTTCCAGAACTCCGTTCCGTCCTTGCGATAATTTTTGAGCTCAATCGATATCGGTTCTTCTGCATCGATCGCCTCCCGGATTTCGGCAACCTGATCCGGGTCGGTGCTCTCACCCTGGAGGAATCGACAGTTTTCCCCGACTGCTTCCGCACGTGTGTAGCCCGTCAGGTCTACGAACGCATCGTTGACGTAGATCATCGGGTTATCCTCCCGTTCCGGATCAGTGATGGTGATGCCGACTGGCGCTTCGTCGATCGCCTGCGTCCGCCGTTCGAGTGTCTCCTCTCGCTCTTTGCGTTCCGTAATGTCGTCCTGGACTGCCACGAGCGCGTGAATCTCGTCACCGTCGGTGACGGGTGCGACCGTCTGCATCGCCGTGTACGTCTCCCCGTTCTTCCGACGGTTGACAATCTCCTCTGCCCACACCTCCCCAGAGAGGATGGTGTTCCAGAAGTCCTCGAAATACCCATCCGACATTTCACCGGAGTTCAACACGTGCGGTGTCTTACCGACGACCTCTGCCTGGGTGAAGCCGGTCGTCTCCTCGAAGCCCGAGTTGACGTACTCGATTCTCCCGTCGGGGTCGGTGATAAGGATCGCGTGGCCAGCGGATTCGACCGCTTGCTTGATGCGCTGGAGGTCAAGTTCGCGCTCCTTGCGCTCGGTGATGTCCTGTATCGTCCCCCGAACGCGGGCCAGTTCCCCGTCTTCGTACTGCGGTTCGCCCCTGGTTCGCACCCATCGCTGGTTGTCCTCCGCATCGATGATCCGGGCTTCGATATCGTACGGCTCGCACTCCTCGACAGCCGTCTCGAATGCCTCTTCGACAATCGATCGGTCCTCGGGGTGGAAATGTTGGAGGCTCAGCTCCGGAGACGGCGTCGTGTCGTCTGGAAGCGCGTGGATGCGGCGAACCTCGTCGGTCCACCACCCCTCTTCAGCCTCGATGTCGTACTCCCAAGCTCCGACGTCCGCAATATCCTGCGCCTTCTCGAAGAGATCGACCTGGCGTTCGAGTTCGCGCTCTCGTTCTCGCAAGGTGAGCGACTGATTCCGCAGTCGGAGCAACGCTTCGAGTCGCCAGCTGAGTTCGGCCTGCTGGATCGGCAGCGAGACGATCTCGTCGATCGTTTCCGTGACCACGTTGTCGGCAAGCTGACCGGCATCTGACTCGATGATATCCGCCCCGGACTCCGGGAGCAACAGGAGATACGGAAGCAAAACGGGCGCCGCCGCCGCCTTCTTCGCACGGAGCGCATCGAGGTGTTCTTGGAACGCCCCTTTGTCGATGATACAGACATCGAAGTCAGCGTCCTCAATATCTCCCGAGACGTCCACGGATTCGTAGGAGGGGTGGTCGTCGATCCATTTTTCGAGCAACTGGCGATTGCCCGAATCCGCGATGAGTGGGAGGACCCGGCTCCGGGATTCGCGCACCGCTTCAGGAGTCATTGTCATCGGTATTCACCCCAGTCGATGGCGCTTTCGGAAGTTCGTCGGTTGCCGCGTCTTCGAGGGCGACTGCCTCTAGGTCCGGGGCTCCAGCCGTCTGGAGTGTGTCGACGACTCCCCGCGCGGCTTTCGTGAGATCCACGACGTGCTGGCTACTGTCCAGGACTCGTTGGCGTATCTGATCGCCTGCGTCGTCAGTGTGGTCTGCGAGTTGTTCGGTCCAGCCGATGACGACGTTCATCTCGTTGCGGATATCGTGCCGGGTGATGCGATTCAACAACAGCAGTTGGTCGGTCTTGCTTTCCAGTGCGATCGGCTGGGCCCTGATGCGCCCGAACGTGTCACGTATATTTCGGAACTCCACGGTGTCGGTCGGTGTCGTCAGAACGTCATCGACAAGCTCCGGGACCTCCGGCTCCGTCTCAGTCTGCTCCCGACTACCAAGTGTATAAACGCCGGTGTCAGACCTCACGAGCAACACCGGGAGAATAGTATCTGCGTCTGCCTTCCGCTCTCGGATCTCGGTATCGTACTCCCGGAGCGCATACGAATCGAGAAGAACGATGTCGATGTCGGCCTCTGAGAGTACAGCGGCGTCGTCTGAGACACTCTCGTACTTGCCTTGTTGCTGGAGCCAGTTGAGACGTACTCGTTGATTGCCCACACGCGACAGTATCGGTACGACTCGGGCCGGTGATGTCGCTGTCCCAGGCCGGTCGGCGGTTCCAAGCGCCAGTGACTCAGTCTCCATCGTCATCCCAGGTCGGTGTGCCGGTGAGAATCCCTCGGAGTTCGGGCAGCGAGTCCCCGACCCGCAGGCCGTGTTCGGTGATCTCCAGTTCCCGGAGCTGGTTTTCGTACTGGCTGGTGCGCATCTTGAGGACGCCGATCACCTTCCGGAGTGAGCCCTTGTATTCGACATGGCGTAGGACGACGATGCTGTCAGCAAGATAGCTCATGCCTTGGTCGGTCGCACGGAACTCACCGGTGATGTTGTGGACTTCGTTCGTCACCAGTCCGGTCACGCCCATGTTGCGGAGGTAGCGACCGATCTTGACGAGGTCCCGCATCGGGTCTTCGTCGACGCCGCGTAGCGACTGCTCGAACCCGCTGGTCCCGTCAATCATCACGATTTCGGCGTCGTTTTCTTCGACTTCCGATCGGACGTGGTGGGTGAACTCGTCGATCGTGAGCTCTTCAGGGCCGATCACCTCTACGTTGAGCGTCCCCCGGTCGATCATTTCGGTCACAGGGATGTTGACGGCTTCCGCGCGCTCGAAGAGGGTGTTGTGGTCTTCTTCGAAGCTGTACAGGACCGAGCGCTGGCCTCGGCCTGCGGCCTCTTTCATGAACTGGAGGCCAGTCGTTGTCTTGCCGACCCCTGTCGGGCCGCTCAGAAACGTGATCGTTCCAGTGGTGAGGCCACCCGACAACAGTGAGTCCAGTGCCGGAACACCCGAGGAGAGTTTGGTCGAATTGTGCTCTCGCTCGTGGCGGTTGGGATCGAGTCGTGGCCACACCCGCATACCATCGTCGGTGATCTGGAGCGTGTGGTGACCGGACCGGACAGAGGAGCCACGGAACTTCGAGACGTGGATCGTTCGGCGATCCGGCTCCGCTTGCATGTTTATGACGGCATCGACGAGAAACTGCAGATCGTCGTCGGGCATCGACGCGGCAGCTTGTGACGTGAGCAGGACCGTCGCGCCC
The DNA here is from genome assembly GCF_045690335.1 of Haloplanus litoreus. Lineage (GTDB taxonomy): Archaea > Halobacteriota > Halobacteria > Halobacteriales > Haloferacaceae > Haloplanus > Haloplanus litoreus. Next base: position 1,999,238 of record NZ_CP147874.1, read on the forward strand.
TCGCTTTTGAGAAAGTTGATCAGGCCTAGGATCTGAGACCGGAACTGGTGTTCGTCGGGGGCGAGATACCGGAACTCGGTGACTGGATCCACCACGACCCGATCCGGGTCGATCTCCTGGACCTCCGCGCGAATGCTCTCAACGAGCGAGGGCGTTTCCACTTCACCGGACTCAAACAGGGTGTACGTCTCCTCGCCCTGAAACTGGTCGCCAGAGGCAGAGAGGTTGAGGAACTCGATCGCATCGATAGCGAAGCCGAAGTGCCGGGCAGTATCCCGAATGTAGTCCTCCGGTTCGCCAAGGTTGATGTACAGCCCGGTCTCGTCCGTATCCAGACCAGCAGCGAGAAAGTGTAACGAAAAGATCGACTTGCCAGAGCCGGGGTCGCCTCGCACGAGCGTGGCGGACTCGGGGAGATAGCCGCCGCCGAGAATATCGTCCACGCCCGGAATACCGGTTACGACCCGCTCTTGGTCCTTATGATCCGGTTCGCTCATGTAGAAACTAGTACTCTGGCGCCATATGTATCTTCGTACTTGCTCCAGAGTAATCGCCAGAACGTTCCGTCGGTGAACGACTCGTCCTTTCAGGCGAGAGGTGGCCGAATTCGAGAGCTACTGAATCTGCCGGAAAACACAGTATTGTGTGATCCCATAGTGTTCTGTATGCCCACTATCACGGTCAACGTGGGCGACGACCTCAAAGAGCGAATGGAGCGGCATCCGGAGATCAACTGGAGCGAGGTCACGCGGCAGGCGATCGAAGAGAAAATCGACGCGCTCGGAGTGTTGGACGAACTCACCGAGAGCGACGTGCAGGAAATCACCGAGAGGATCAACGGGAGTGAGCACAACCACGTTGACGAGGAGTCGGCGTAGACACGGCGAATGAAACTGGTCGTCGACGCCAACGTCGTCATCTCTGCACTCATCGCCGACTCGAAAACGCGGGAACTCATCGTCACGCTCGACCCCGACCTCCTGACTCCCGCGTTCGTCTACGACGAACTCGAGAACTACGAGCCGTTGATCGTGGAGAAGTCCGGGACGGAACCGGACCGAGTGGCGCAGTTCGTCGACCTCCGAAAGGCAGCGTGACGTTGTGAGGATGGGGCGGCGATAATGACCGGATCGACACGGTGCTTCGGCGAGAACTGTAGCAAGCACTGCTATCTCCTGTTTTCGGGTGGTTGCTGAGGGACACGTCCGTAGGTAACCGCCCGCTATTTTGAATATTTTAACGAAGACACAGTATCTGTATCTCGCAGTGTGAGAGCTAGTACGATGACTGAACCGACTCCGGGGTCGTGGACGGAGAGTATGAGCGGGCGTGAGCGCGTCCGACACGTCGTGGAATTGCTGGACGAGCCAACGCCGGTGCACTCAGAGACGATGACAGCGACGGTTACCCCGTCGCTATCGTGCGATTACGACCGAGAGATCGGCGATGGGCGCTGCAGACGCTCGGTCGGTTAGTGAACGAATCGTCCGTTGGAGCGTAAGACCGAGAATGCGGTACTGACGGAATTCTTCGCCGAGTTTCTCCTCGAGCGTCGCCTGGATGTTGATGTCACAGAGGACGCCGAATCCTTCGTCTTCGAGCGCTGCGATTGTCGTGTCGACGACATCGTCGAAATCGCCAGTGACTGACGTTTGTATTGTGTATTCGATATGCTATTATACCTCGTCCACGGGGTCAACGGTTGGGTGCCGCAACGGCGGGCGTTGGGAGTGTGATGTATCGGCTGGAACAGCAACTGTTCCAGTCATCCGGTGCGTTCGAGCTGTTTTTGCCGTCGATCGAATTCCTCATCCGAGAGCTCCCCGCGGGCGTAGCGCTCACGGAGAACCGACAGCGACTGCTCTTCGTTCCCACCGGATCCTCGGTTGAGGAGCGCATAGACGAGGTAGAGGGGGACGGCGATGAGGAGCCCCATCCAGAGGAGTCCCCAGAGCCCCATCGCTCCGCCGAAGAGGCCCCAGCCGCCGCCCATCATGCCGCCGCCGTAGCTCCCACTACCGTGGGCAGCAGCCGTTCCAGTCGCCGCGACCAGCAGCGGGACGGCGAGGATCGCGAGTCGACGAGCAGTGCGTCCGATGTGAGTGGTGAGTTGCGTCATTATCTTGAGTTGGTGAATCGCGGTGTTCAGTTGGAGCGATCGAAACGGTTAGAGCCGTCAGCAGTGGCCCTGCCCGTACATCCCGCGGTCGTGGTCGTCGTCAGCCCCGCCATGGTATTCCTCGTCAGCCATGTCCTGGGCCATCTCGTCGACGGTCACACCCATGTGCGACTCCATCCACTCGACAGCACCCGGACCCATGTGTTCGGTCATCTGCGTTTCCATCCAAGTGGCCCATTCATCTGCGGTGGCATTGTCCGTGGGCGTGCCGTCAGCGGTCGTGTCGTTGCCGTGTGCGCTGACAACGGGCGCGGCAAACGCGAGTCCGACAATCGCGAGGGCCACGAGCAGCCAGCGGCCGAGTTTGAAGGTGGTCATTGTCTTTCTCCTCGGTTACTCGTAGGACCCCTCTGGAGTTATCGACGTGGGTGTGAATCTACACAGGAGAACGTTCGATAACGTGTATAGGGCGATCTAACCGTTTTTCAGGAATAGAATCGTTCATCCGGCTCGAATTCGCTGGATTAGCACTCGACCCTCCTCTCAGGACAGGACCACGACCACACGAACGGCAGCCTGACCGATCCGAAACCGGGGCTTCAACCGAGTTACTCGACGTATCTCACGACACGCGCCATTCCTGCATCGAGATGGTAGAGGTTGTGACAGTGGAACAACCACCGGCCGGGATTGTCGGCGTGGAAGTCGATCGTCACCTGCCCTCGATGTCCCGGAACGATGACCGTGTCTTTGATCGCGTTGCCGACTTGGAAGAAGTGGCCGTGAAGGTGCATCGGGTGAACGACCGGGCTCTGATTGGTCATCCGAATCCGGACGTGTTCGTCGGGCCGGACCTGGAGCGGATCGGCGTCCGGGTAGGCCTGCCCGTCTATCGTCCACGTGTAGGACTGGCCTCTGCCCCGTGAGAGCGTCAGATCGAACGTTCGATCCGGCTCGCCACTCACCCCGTCGAGCGAGGAGATCGACCGCAAGTCTCCGTACTGCAGTCGGTTACTGACCGACGACGGACGCTGTGGGCTCCCGCCGCCCGCTGACTCGTACTCGACAACAGCCCTGGCTGGTGGTTCGTTTCCATCGAGCGCATCCGCTTGAACGGCCCACGTGCCCGGGTTCGTCGCCTCGATCACGACGTCGTAGCGCTCACCGGCCCCGAAGACGAACGAGTCCACGTCGACGGGTTCGACAGGTCGACCATCGGCGTGGGTCACCGTCATCTCGTGGCCTGCGATTCGCACACCGAAGACTGTCGCGCTCCCGGCGTTCACGAACCGGAGGCGCACCCGCTCTCCTTCTGCCACTTCGAACCTCGGTGGATCCTCTGGAAGCCGACCATTGATCAGGAGACCCTCGTACGGTGGACGAACGTCACCCATCATCCCACCTCCACCCCTGCCGCTGCCGGAGGGGAGTTCCGGCTCTCCAGGGAGGTAATCGTCGACGACGACGACGTACTCGCGATCGTACTCGACGTGTGGCTCGCGTTCTTCGACGATCAATGGCCCCAGCAATCCCCGGTCGAGTTGGAGTCCGACGTGGCTGTGATAGAAGTACGTGCCAGAGGGTTCGGCACGAAACGTGTACGTAAACGTCTCACCGGAGGCGATGGGTTCTTGCGTCACGTTCGGCACACCATCGACCGGGTTCGGAACCGGGACCCCGTGCCAGTGAATCGTCGTCGCCTTCTGGAGGCTGTTGGTCAACTCGACGCTGAGTACGTCACCCTCCTGAACGCGTAATTCTGGTCCCGGATATTGACCCTCGTACATCCAGTTAGTCGTCGACGTCTCGGGGGCTGGCCGAATCGTCCCGGACCCCGCGGTGAGACTGACGGAGCTATCTGGATCGGACGTGACTGTCGAGCGTGGCGTTACCTCACGACCACCGTCATCGTCGGTACCCGGTAGCCGACCGGCACAGCCCGCGAGCGCTCCGAGAGTAGATGCGCCCGTCAACTGGAGAAGCCTGCGGCGGGAGAATCTTGTGGAAGTCATTTCCCTTGTTTTCGTGGTCGGCGAGTATAGGCCTCGCGCTGAAGGAGGCTCATACGACCATCGATCGGTTCGATTTCAGCACCTACGACTCCGATGAATGGTTCTGAAACGGCGGGAATGGCCCGCTAGTTCATTTGCTTCTCTTGTAGGTCGTCACTCGGATAGATACGATACGTCCGCCCTTGTCGCTCGCGGTACAACAGGCCGCGTTTCTCGAGAGCGCTCACCGTCTGGCTCACCTTGCTCTTCGAGAAGTCCGAGCGGTCCCTGAGTTCGATCTGTGTGATGCCGGGTGAGGAGAGAACTGGTTCGAGGATACGGCGTTCATCATCTGGCAAGAGGTCTAATACGCGAGCCCGTGGCTGAGCCTCTGGATTGATATCTCCCGCTGATTGGGTGTCCCCCTCCGGTGATTCGACACTCTCAGGATCGGTCGAATTCGTCATCTCCATCTGTGAGCGGTCGGGGACGTCCGTGCTACTGAGTTCGTCCCGAATCACGAGATATCCCCCACCGATGACAGCCGAGACGAGGAGGGTTCCGAGGACGTACCAGAGCGGATTCGTTCCATGAACTGCTCCCATCGATGTCCCCATCATCGATCCCATCTGGTCGAAGGCCTGCTGTTGCTGGTACGCTTGCCAGCTGAGTACCCCGCCGACGATGAGGACGGCAGCGACCAAGCCACCGACTACTGTATCGGCTCGCCGTCGGTTCATCTCTCCCACCGGGATCCGCCGAGGTACTTGCTCATACATGTGAATTTGTGAGACATCGCTGTACAAGTTGTGATTGACAAACGCAATATTCGGGGCTGCCTGGCCGCGAAACTCGATATCACGATGCGGCGTTCAGTGATGTTCATGGCTCTGGGAAGACCCCGTCTCCGAGACCTGTGGGTGTTGCTGTGCGAATTCGGAGGGGTGCTTCTCGAACGATCGCTTGCATCGATCCGAACAGAAGTAGTACGTCTCGCCATCGTGGGAGAGGCTCGGCCCACTGTCGTCGGTTCGCATCCCACAGACGGGGTCGCGGTACTGGCCGGGGGCACCGAGGCCACGACGATACACATAGAGGAGGAAACCAGAGAGGGCGAACGCGATGATGTTGAGGTAGAAGGTGTAGTTGAGTTCGAAGTACGTCTGTTCGGTTGCAGTCTCTCCTCCAGCCAGATCCGGGACGATGCCGAAGGCGTCGAATAGCAACTCCATGAGGAAGCCCGTGAACGCCATGGTCACGAAGAAGATTCCGAGGATGTACAGCATCACCTTCCAGCCGTAGTACTTCCGATAGACGTTCAGGACGGGGATAGTGATGAGATCGGCGTATACGAACGCAATAACGCCCGCGAAGCTGACCCCACCGCCCCAGAGCGCGACGGCGAACGGGACATTGCCCATGCTGCCGACGAAGCTGAGAACCGCGATGGCGACGCCCATAACCGCGTTCTCCGCGCTGACAAGCAACCCATCGCCTTGGAGGAAGAGTGTGTTCCACACCCACTGTGGGACGAACACGATGACGAACCCCGAGATGAGAAACCCCGCAACGACGTCCTTCCAGATCATCGACCACTCCTTGCGGTATTGGTTCCCGACTTTGTACCAGCCCCCCCACGAGAGCAGTTCATCGTTCCACCCGCCGCTACTTGCGGTCTCCTGCTCATAGGTTTCCATACAGCCTTCCGAGCAGAACGTTAGCGTCTCGCCACCGTCGGTCGTCAGCGAGTACTCGTCTTTGCCTTCCATCCCGCAGGTCGGATCCTCGGTGACACCGTGTTCCTGGTCGCGTTCGTTCAGTTCCTGCCGCACCTCGTCGAAGAGGTTCTCGGGGAGTGTCACGTGGACGAGCAGCGCCATCACGGCGATGAGGATGATGCCGCCGAGGAGTTCCGCTACCAAGAATTCCCAGCCGAGGAGGATCAGGATCATCAGACCGAGCTCAACGATGAGGTTCGTCGAGGCGAACATGAACGCGAGGACGTTCACGACGTGACCACCCTTCTTGAACAGCCCCTTCCCAATAGCGACGGCCCCGAAGCTACAGCCGCTACTCGCGGCGCCGAACACCGTTGCTTTGGTGAGTCCACTCAGGTCATCATTTCCAAGGATCTGGGCCATCCGCTCCTTCGAGACGTAGACCTGGACGAGACTCGTGATGACGAGCCCCATGATGATCGCCCACGCGGCGGTCCAGAGGAACCCGACGCCGATCCGCAACGACTCGAGGATTCCGTCGACGAGGGCGGCTTGCATATCTAGACTATCGCAGCCATCTGTTTTGTTGTTTTTTCTTAAGAAACCGAGGCAGTGGGAGGAGTAAATCTTTCATTCAAAGGTATTTGACAGTATCGGCGATGTGGAGTGTTCGGTACGGCTCGCGGAGAAACACCGCGACCGTGGCCTCCTCGAACGGCTGTTCTGAGCGGCGGGAAGCCCCGCTACTGGTTCGAGATTCTACCTCTCGGAAATCGTTCTGCTAGTGGGGTAGTCACATTCACGATTGATCTTAGAATCCCGCTGTCTCAGTCGTTGTTATACTCCCTGCAGTTAGCACGTCGGCGAAAATCATGTGTTTCTACCGTGGTCGGTCCGGCCACCCAACGGCAATGGGAGTTCCTGTAACCAAAGCCCACTAACTCTCGTTTTTGTTGGAGGACAGTCGACCGTGACTTGGGGACGTTCAATGGGCCACTGATTAGAGGCCATGTACCACGCCGTAGCGGTAGCGAACCAGGGGACGAAACACCGCCGTTCGGAATCGTTCAGTGGCCGAACGAAATCAACACCAGTGCATACGGAGACGATAATATCGACGATCACCCCGCCGCTATCGTGCGATTACGAACGAAAATTCGGTGATGGGCGCTGCAGGCGCTCGGTCGCTCGGTGAACGAAGTCCCTTGCTGGGCCTGAAACGGTCGAAATCGAAGGGTACTGAATACACTGAAAAACACGGCTGAGAAGATATCACGGTCGTACGACAGCCCTCCGCGCGCTCGTAGAACGCTGATGTCAGTGACGACTCCATCTCAACAAGACTTATTGCAATTTGCGTGCAACTTGCTATTACTGATGGCGACGAGAGAAGCGAACTGGGATACCCCACTCGATACTGGTGGCGAGGTGTTCGCGCTCCTCGGGAATCCCCGAAAAGCGTGGATCTACACGTATATCGACCATCATCCGGAGACGACGATCCAGGATGTCGTCGAGACGCTCGATCTCCCACAACGAACGGTCTACGAATACGTCGACGACCTCGAAGCCGCAGGCTTCGTCGAACAGTCGAACGACGGACGGCCGGCGGAATATACGGCTCACGAGATCGACCTCCAACTGGTCGCGGGCGATGCCGAACGACGAATCACGCCGGAGCTAGTCGAGGCGATCGCCCGTCGAATGCGGGATGACGACGTCGATACGTACATCGACCGCCACGGACTCGACGGGCTCGCCGTCGCACTCGACTACGCCCGCGAATACGCCGAGGGGTCCGTCACACACCGGATTATGGCTCGTGAACAGGACCTTTCCCCCTTGGAAGCAGGCGTCGTTCTGGATGCACTCCGCCCCGTCGTCGAGGCCTGATCCAGTATGGGACGCGACGGAGAAGTCGTCTTCATCGATTCGTCGGCTCTCATCAGTTGCGGTCGACGTGAGGGTACGCGGTTCCAAGCACTCGCCCGCGAAGCCCGCCAGCGTGATGCCGTTTTTCGCATCTCGCCACAGGTGTACGCCGAGGTGACTGGCGATCCTGCACTCAACGCGTATTCCCCTGACCAATCCCCTGTCGACGAGGCAGTGCAGGAGGGGTGGATGAAGGTTACTGAGAGTCCGGCCTATTCGGACTCGGACGTCTCGACGGTGATGGACCGGGCACGGAACTTCATCGCGAACTCCAGTGATCGATCGGAGGATGTCGTCGAGAAAGCGGATACCGAAATCGTGGGACTGGCCCTCGAAACCCTGCTTGATGGGGTCGGGGATCGAGTTCTCGTCGTCACGAACGATATTCCACTCGGCGAAGCAGCCGAATCGCTACTTCCGAACTACGGATTCGACGACGAGCAAATCACCTGGCTCACCGGTAGTGAACTCGCTGCCGAACTCGCCGAGGATTTCGTCTCCGAGTTCGACTGATTCGAGGGCAGAATGACCGAGCGTGTTCTATACTCGTTCCCATCAACTATGTAGTGTCGCGTTTCCGTGACCAGTACCTCCCGATTTTGTGGGGACACAGTTGCTCATGAACGAGAGACATCAGCGACCCAATGATTAGAGGCCGTGCACCACGCCGTAGAGACAGCGAACCGGGAGACGAAACCGCCATCGTTCGGTGACCGAACGAAATCAACGGCAGTGCACTCAGAGATGGTGATACCGACGATCACCCCACCGTTGTCGTTCGATTACGAACGAGAAATCGGCGATGGGCGCTGCAGGCGCTCGGTCGCTTGGAGAACGGAGTCCCTTGTTGGGCCTGAAACAGTGGAAATCGAGGGGTGCTGCATACACCGCTTGGAAGATATCGCGGTCGTACGAACGCCCCACGGGCTCGTAGAACGGATGATGCAAACTCCATCGATCACCCAGTGGACGTCATCGGTCTCGGTTTTTTCGCCGATCAGTGTTGTACATAATAAAATCTGCAAAGGTACTGTATATAATTGTCCGGCTACCGATCACCTTCGGAATTGAGAGATCCTATATTCTGATCCTCGACCATTGCCCCGCGCCAGCGAGCAATGACGGCCCTAGTGACGATCTGCGGTTGGGTCACGCCGGCGAGAAACGACGGCTCTGGTGTCCCAGCGTCCGGTGGTGGATGAAAATGCGCGTTTGGAGTGCCTTCTTTCGGATGGTTATCGAAGCGGAAATCGACGCCAGCAGGCTCAGTATAGTGATAGCGGTATGCGCCACGTTTCCACCACGTGATCTCCATGCGCCCCGGAGAGTCCAATCCCGCCGAGAATTCGACGATGAGTTCGGTCGGATTCATCGGGTAATCAAACGTCGTGGATTCGACGAGTGGTTCCTCTTCCAAGAGCAAATCGCGAATCTGCTGGAGAATCGGATAGTCGACTGGGCCAATTGGCCCGGAGATGTCGTCCGCCATCGGTCTACTGCGTCGCCGCACCGAGATCGCGAGCCCGACCGTAGTTGATTGCGGCCTGGGCGATATGTAGGTTCCGTTCCGTCGTCTGCCACTCGGACACCGCCTCCCAGGCGCCTTCTGACGCGTCGCTTCCCAGCGAGGTTGCGAGGTCCTCCGGCGACGCTGCGTCGTAGTCGTCCTCGAATTTCTTGATACGGCGTTTCATCCGTTGAATGCTCTCGATCAGCTCTTTGCGACTGTGTTCCGTCGCCAACTCTCGAATCCGCTGGTACAGAAGCGTATCCTCGTTCCGGACGTACTTCGTCGCACCACCCTCCTCAGTCGCGGCCGCCGTACCTACCTCAACCAGCGACTTGAGATGCTTCCGAGCGGTCGGTTCACTCACGAGTGCTTCCTCGGCGATTTCGCCCGCAGTTTTCGGCGTCGTCGTCTGTTCGACGACTTGCTGGACGCGTTCCAACGCGGTGGTTGAACTCTTCCAGTCTTCACGTGCCTCTGTAATTGCCCCGGGGTCGCCGTTCGGCTGGCCAGAATCCGTTCCCATGCGAGACGTTTTGCGCCGATAGATAAAATATGTTTCCCAAAGAAAATTATTCTGTATCTTCTCTATGATTGTCGCCACACTATAATTCATCGAGGTAGTCACGCCGTTGTTCCATTCGTTCACACGCGGTCCGGCGGTCGTGGTCAGTATCGGTCACTTCCTGACTGACTTCGATCTGTCACTGACGACCTTGTCGAGCATGTCGTTGCGCTCTGTATTCAGCAAGTCTCCAAAATCATATCAAACAGCGTGGGATTCGATTCGGAGAGTCGGCTCTGATTGCCAGTGCCCCCAGATTCGTGTCTACTAGTTCTCGATGTGGAACCTCCGTGTCAATAACTACCAGTCGATCCAACGATAGAATCACGATTTGGGTACTTCGTTTTCGGGTACTACCCGAGACATCTCGGATACGCTACGTCGGAACCCTCACTCGGCGACAGTACGGAGTCTCGTAACCAATCTCTGTCAGCTCTCAAAGTTGCTGTGATCCAGTTGCTCGTGTCCGAGAAACGTCCAACGGCTAATGATTAGAGGCCGTGCACCACGCCGTAGAGACAGCGAACCAGGGGACGAACCCGCCGTCGATCGGAATCGTTCAGTGGCTGAACGAAATCAACGGCAGTGCACTCAGAGATGGTGATACCGACGATCACCCCACCGTTGTCGTGCGATTACGAACGAGAAATCGGCGATGGGCGCTACAGAATTTGAACCACGGTCGTTTCGCTCGCTTCGCTCGCTTCACTCCCTGATTCAAATCCTTCGCGGTCGATGATTCTCCGCTCACTTCGTTCGCGGAAGAATTATGGGCGCTGCAGGTTGGACCGTGCTACTCGTTCGCACGCTCACTCGTAGCCCGACCCGCAGCTCCGAACCCTCGCAGGCTCGGGATTCGTCGCGATTTGAACCCGCATAGCGAAGCCGGTGGGCATCTGCGAGCGATCAAACGCGCGCCCTGTTCTCTGCTCGTTGCCATTCGATGACCAGACCATGGTAACACAGAACACACTCGAACCCCTCGAACCATCAGACGCAGTCGAATTGTATCTGAACAACCGGGAAACCGATGGAGCGGCCGCCGGCACAGTCCGTGCTCACCGCCACCGCCTAAACCACTTCCTCGACTGGTGCGACGAACAGGAACTCGACAACCTCAACGACATCACTGGTCGAGATCTTCGCTCGTTCAAAGTTTGGCGAACCAAGAGGAGCAAGGCAGGCTCTCTCGCAAGGTCGACTCTGAAGAACAATATGGACACGCTACGCAAATTCATGCGATTCTGCGAGAGTATCGAAGGTGTCCCCAGAGACACTCATATGGCGGTCACGAGTCCAACCCTCTCCGAAGACGACGCCAACCACGACGTAGTGCCCTACGAGACCCAAGAGAAGATTCTGGAGCGACTCAACCGCTTTCAGTTTGCGAGCTTCGAGCACGTGTTCGCACACCTCCTTCACGAATGCGGATTCCGCATCGGTGCCGTTCGTAGCCTCGACCTGAAGGACTTCCAGCCAGAACCAATGGACCTACCTGACGGAACACGTGTTGGCCCACACATCGAGACCCACCACCGGCCGAAGACTGACACTCCACTGAAGAACGGAAAAGACTCCGAGCGACTGGTCGCTCTCAAAGACCACAGCGTCGAGATTCTCAACGACTACATCGAGTACCAGCGCCCCGATGTCGAAGATGAGTATGGCCGCAAACCCCTCGTGGTAAAGCCACGAGCAAGCAAGCGTTCATCGACACAGACGCTACGAGACATCAGCTACGCGCTCACACGACCGTGTAAATATGGGGAAGAGTGTCCGCACGACTTGGAACCGGATAACTGCGAATCCGCTCGGATGGTCAACTTCGCTTATGGATGTCCGTCGAGTATGTCCCCCCATCCGTGGCGGCGAGCGGTGATGACGCACTGGCGAGCGAACGACGTACCAATTGACGTTGTCGCGGATCGGTTCGACGTGAGTCCGAGTGTGATCGAGAAGCACTACGACGAACGGACGAAGCAAGGAAAAATGGAGCAACGCCGGAGGTACTACGACGACCTATAGGGGTTGGCACGAAGGTTCCGAACAGGCGAACAGCATCCATCCCTCATTATTTTCGCCCTCTTGATGTCCTCAGTAACCAACAGTTCTTGCGGAGATTGAAAGAGGCAGGGACATATTCAGAGGTAGAGTACCTCAATCAGAGAGTTAAGAGCCAATAGGCACCGGACTACCAATTTGGATAGTAGATTCGCATCCACGGGTCACCCCTGTTCGACGCCTCAGGGATGTGGGTTAGTGATCCATTTCGAGAGGCGACTGCAAGCGCACAAGCGTCAAGAATATCGTCACGACCGACGTGTTTCCTGAGGAACCGATCCATTGAATCATCGTACACACCCTCTGCGTCAGCAAGCTCCGATTCGAGAATGGCCAGTCGTTTCTCTCGCCCCCGCTCGCTCTTCTTGCTATACGCGACCGGATTCCCATCGTTCAGAGCATAAAAACAGAGTTCCGGGTGACTCTCTCGGAGTGTGGTTTCCGCTCTCTCATCTTGCCGTACTACCGTGTCTACTTGCTCAATCTTCTCGCGGAGGTGCCACGCCTGCTGAGAGAGCCCTTTCCCAGCTAGTTCTCGGTACGTCGCGTTCGCTTCGTCGTAATCCGCCACGTTGAGGAGTGGCCGACAGAGCGTATCGAAAACCGAACTGCCACGACACCCGAGAAGCGTCCGCGCTTCCTCATCACATACCCGGGTCCCCTCATCAGGCAGGCCGATCGGGATGTCGACGAGGATTCGATCCGCGTTCGCATGCGTGGCCCAGAGCGCGTCGAAGGTGGGATAACATTCTGTATCGATATCGTCATCCACCACGATTGTCGCAAACCAACCGCCGGAACAGGCGTCGACGCCAAGATGAGTTACCATAGGTCACAACATCTTCCTGTCGTGATAAGATTATTTAGGCGGCTACATTTTCAAAACGAAGGCATCTTTTCTCATACCTGAGGGCACGCCATATCCGGGCGTTCCGCCGAGGTAGTCAACCAAATGGTTGAGCACCTCCTCCGGGAGTCAAACTCGTACAAGTTCGAATCCACGTAGTTATCCCCAGATATCCGGCCCTCGTCCCCCGCTTCGAGCCACCAGCAGCAATATCGTCACGACAACTACGGTGGCATACGTGATTGCGAACCACGTATTGGTCGGTGGTTGCTCGTTAAAGTACGCGAGGATAGCTTGACCAACAGCGGTTGCAGCTAAGAATCCCGTCGCGACCGTGAGTACGATATTTATCTGCCGACTCTCTGCACGCCACTGGTCTTCCTTCTCTGTCCGTCGTAATTCGTGTGCTACTCTGAAGCCCTCCTCTGTCAGCCTGTAGACAGCGATGCTGTCATCGTCAAACGGCCGGAGGAAATGAACTAACTCCTCACCGAGAAGATGATTCAATTCTGTAATTGCTTGGTCTTCAGTCAAATCGGTCTCTGAGAGTAGTGTAGAGTCACTCGGCAGAGATTGAACCGTCTCGTAACCACTCTCCGAGACCTCTTCGGGTACGCGCATATGGGATATTCCGATAGTCACATCCGTCTCGTACAACACGTTCAGTACGCGAGTCCATCCCCGCGTCACCCACGCTTCTCCATCAACAGTCCGTTCCATACGAGATGGAGACTGGTGAAAATACTAAGCCTTCCTCGTTTGTGACAGAAACACGGTCCGACAGCCCCACACGAAAAGTCAGCAAGTATCTTGAACTTGTCATTGGCGGACGGATCCTCCCTGAATCAAGGGGTATAGTCCTCGGTCCCCAATCTGTCTTCTCTGATCTGTAGGGCCAAGGTATGGAGAGCTAAGAAACAAATCGCTGCTCGCTCGTGCGACATCTCGATAATTTCACCATGCGTGATCGTGTTTCTGAGAGTCGTGATATCGTCTTGGAGAAAGTCCCCGAATCCGCGTGGAATGAACGCCTCGATTAGCGCTCCGAGGCTTTTCGGTATCTCCTGATCCTCTTCTTCAGTAGTATCCCCGGGAATCTGTACGTATGGTCTCCCATCTCGCTTGAATATCGGGTACTCCTTATTCTCAGCCCAGTCCATGATGAATCCCTCAAACTGTGGTGTCGCTCCGTACATGAACAGCCGATAGTGACCCTCTCGATATTCCTCAGCCAGCTCGGCCATCGTCTCCCAGCGCTCCATCCGCAGTGGACTTTCCTCGATCTCGGTGAGCATTTTCCGTATCTCTCTCTCACTGAGCCGCTCCGCTACATACTCTCTAGCCGCTTCCTCCCCTATTTCATACTGCCTCTGGAACTCCTCATACTCTTCCGGGGAGAGAAACCACGCCCATGCGAATTGGTCGTCCGGCTCGATTAATGTTGCAAGTGCCTCTCTCACGGTTTGCTCACTACATCCATTGACCACGGCTTGATCCAGCTGTCGCTGGTCGCGACGGCGCTCGGGTGGAAACGTAATTTCGTCCAGACCAGCATCAAGCGAGTCGGTATTAATCGGAAGTTGGGAGATGTCTCGGATGGTATACTGGGAATGGACCTGTGACATCGGCTGTCCGAGGTGCTGAATCAGTAGCTCGTAGGGCTCGGAGCTCAACAGCCTGATGAGGGAATCGGGGTCGGTATCTCCGCACCACACGCCATACCAACTCTGATCGATGATCGCACCATCACCCCGATAACGATACCACGTCCCGTCTGAAAACCTCCCTATCAGCAAGTCTGGGGGATTGTCTATCGAGGAATCGAACGGGCAGAACCAGTAATCGCGCATCTGAAGCGATGCTCTCTCACTGAGTTCCTTATGGGATTCAATATAGTCTGCTACGCTTCTGAAACCTTGCCGACGAAGTTCGCGAAGTACCGTTTCCTCTGGTGGATTTTCGTCAAACTGCTGTAGGAATTCACGCAGATCGAGAGCATAGAAATCGGTACTCCCTGCGGTCACTATCTGGCCTTCCTCATCAACAGGGTCACGGGGCCCTCTCAGCACGGGAGTCAAGAATTTGGACGGGAGGTCTAATTGGTCGACCTCATCTGAATTCAGATAGAAGAAGTCGTTCGCACCAGATTTGACGCCATACTGTATCTTGTCGACTATGTCTCCGAGTTCGCGAGTCTCTTCTGCTCGAAGGAACGGGGCGATTTGGGGTTCGCGCAGTACCAGCCGAGGGTTCAGCTCCCGGAGGTCTGCAGAGTTCACGAGATGAAATGAGACGCCTGTAATGTCGGCAGCATCGCTCGAATCAAGCTGCTGTATAGGTGCTTGTACCAGACGGTTCAGCCGTGGGTCGAATTCCGGTGCCTCCATCTCGACGAGCCTGACCGCCTTGGAATCGTTGTCACTTCTATCCTTCTCGAACAAGACTATCGCAATCTCAACACTTCGGCGCGCTCCCTCTCCCGGTTCCTCTGGATCGTCTAGTAACAGTACCGAGTGGAGTTGGCCCTGATCAAAGATATACTGGAGGAAAGACTGTCGTGCGAGCTGCCTGAATGGAAGAACGAAGACTCCCCGCCCTCCCTCATCAAGCGACTGAATTCCTTCGGCTGTGAGATACGTCGGTAGGCTGAGTCTCGGTGGGAGACCCAGATTCAACGCCGAAGCACGCTCTTTGAGTGATTCGTTTACGTCGAGAGGCCGTCCCGAGCAGAAGCCCGCGACTACGGCTGACGCTGCCGTATCTTCCGTGTCAGGGTTGCCCTCAAATTGATCTAAATCGGTTTGTTCAGCTGGCTCTTTGAGAATGTCGTTCAGATTACACTCTACTGCCTCGGTCCGTCGCTGTCCCGGGAAGCGGTATGCTGAGACGAGCCTTCCCACACGCGTCCCTTCGCTCGGCAGATCCACAAGCCGCAACGTTACATCACCTTCCCGATGACAGTAGTCAAGGAGTCGGTGGGTGAGGGACCATCCATCTGAGCAGAGGTCGACGATATTCTTTGGATTATCGAAGAGTAGCCAGTCCGCCAGCAGGTCAACCATGCCCTCCTCGACATCCGGCGGCCATGCAACCGGTAGTCCTCTTAGAGTTCTGCCCGATCCCTTGATTGGCGTCCCTTCGTGATTGCCCTCATCAGAAATTATATTCGAGAAAAAGAGCGGTAGCTCGTCCGTTGTCAACTCGGGATAATCATCGAACCCGTCAACCAACAACTTGGAGACCATCTCCCCGAGGTCCTGAATAAAGGCCTCGGTCGAGTCAGACGACAGGCGTTCGGCCCCACCGCAGTGGTAATCCGAAATCCCCAATACGTGTACCATAGGGGCGGTGGCGAACACTACTCCGGAGTCATCTGGATCCAGAAGCTCTGAACCTTCTATCAACCCCCCAGAGTTAGCGAGAGCCTCAGCTCCTAAGCACAAGAGCAGGGATCGGGAGTCCCCAGTCACCTGTATCCAGTTGTCTCCGTATGAGATGATCTCCTCCACAGCCGAAGAATTCCGTAGAACGCCCTCGACATCGGCCCTGTTCGGAGGAGACAGGGTATCGGTCATCAATCAGGCATCGAACGACGAGGATATAGTTTTGATTGTGAGTTTCCGGTCTATGAGTCGTCTGTCTCGTCGAACAGGAACACCAACTCAACCCCCAGTTTCTTGAAAAAATCCTGCTCTGCTCGAATCCAATCGGAGGGAGACTGATCTATGGCGGGACGTTCGATTTCCGCATCAACTTCGGCCAGCAGGGTCTCTGTCAATTCAGCAAACGAATCCCGTATCTCACCGAACCCTGTGAAGCTCTCGTCAGCTTCGAGTATCTCCGAGAGCAGATATTCCAGTCCGACTACTGAATCGAGCTCCATCGGCTCTGAGAAGAACTTGGTCTGGTTCTCCGTGAACCCGATTGTATGTCGATCAGTGCTGTCTCCCTCGTCCATTTCCGGGAGACCGAAGCAGGTTGCGAAAACCGTATTCTCCAGAATCGTCTCGTTCCTATGGTGGGAGGCGTATTCTGACATCTCGGAGAAGATGGGGGCCACGTAGTAGGTGTGGGGATAGTAGTCTGCGGTCTCGATGAGCGTGTTATGCTGCTTCGCGTTCTTGATTTTGAATCTGTAGTAGTCGCTGGGGAACTCCTCCCAGTGCCGGGCTTGTGCCCCGACCATGTGTTCCGACCGCTTGTATTGGAGGAATAGTGGTTCTATGCCGGCCCCGTTCGATATCAGCGCATCCACGTCGTATCCGATGTCTCCCTCGATATTCTGTGTCGGAAATCGCGGTGGCTGCATCAGCGGGTAGCGCCAATTTCCATCTTCCAATTCGCTCGTCGCGCCGTACACGAACTGCGTCTCACTGATTTCTGGCTTGACCATCTTTCTCTTAATCGAACCAGCCGCGGAATGTGACCCAATACACGATTATGACAAATATCCGATGGTATAAGTATTCCTCGGGGTATATCTCCTATTCAGAAGTCTCGATTTGACTGATGTACACGGTACTTCTGAATATCTCCACCAGAATCGAGGCAGAGATATCGAAGTGGGCTTCCTTGTATCGGAGATCGCCGTGGGCAATCCGGTTGCGTAGAGCTTCTCCCACGAGGTCGTGGTACCGGAACCGGAGGTACGTCACATACTCGTCGTCTACCAACCCATCCAGTCGATTCACGATTCCCCCGAGGGATTTGGGCAAGTCCTCACCGCGCTTGCTCCCGGTGACTGCAGTCCCTGCCGCCTCCAATTGGTGCTTCATCAGCCCCTCTAGGCGAGCCATCCCGAGATGGATGGCCTCCGGGTGGCGGTCCTCGAAGAATGCGATGATAAAGTGGGTGAGGAACGCTTTATCATCGACCGTTGCGCCCTCGATAGATTCGAGCAATGTGTAAAAATGATGTTCACGAATCAGCTCTTGATTGATGAGCTTGTAGACGACCCGGGCAGTCAACGCGGTCGACAAGCGAGCATCGATGTTGTAACTGTCTGGGATATCTATGTCCGAGACCTCATCGGAGACTGAGTCTCCCTCGTGAGTCATCAGTCTGCGGGGGAATATCTCGTGGATCGAGGCAGTCGCGAATTCGTCTGAATCTTCTTCTGGACGTTGACTCGGTTCCTCCCTTTCGAGTTGCGGTAGCAGCACTGGGGTCTTGACTAAGCCGATAAATGCGGCTTCTGGTGAGTGCTGAGTAGCTATGTCCTCGAAGGCCCCAATCAGGGTAGAGACAATCGTCTCGAAGTTCTCTGCCTCTTCGTCAGATATCTCCCAACCAACCGACTTCATTTCCTCCTCGATTCCTTCTTTGTTTGCCTCCCGCTTTTCCAATCGCCACCGGTTGAGGGTTTCCTCGTCCGCGAAGGACTCACATTCCGTAATTGCTCCTTCAATCGTCGCCGCAGTTACGAGGTGTCCCCGTGTCCTCTGAAACTCGATTTCGTCTTCGTAGGACTCGATGAGAGCTTCTTCAACGTCCTCGATTGATTTCTCGCGCTGATTCTGGATTCGTCGGAGCCTCCGGAGGTACTTTCGTTGAGAGTGATGGTTTTGTTTCTTGTTCGTATACTCTGCCCGAGTCCAACAGATTTCAACGAGACGGTCGAGCGTTTGATTATCGATCGGCTGTAGGTTAGCCTCAGAGATTGCATCTAAAACACGCCCTGCGGTACCTTCGTTTGTATCGAGGCCTGAGTAGTGTTTTTCGAGTAGCTCCACTGCTTGCTCGGCCCCTCTTTGCATTCGATTCTCGTGATTCAGGGAGTCTGCAAGCTCGATAAGCGAGGCGAGTGCCCAACTCGCCACATTCAGCCATCCCTCGCCGAGAGCCTCCTCAAAACCTTCCTCGTACTTGTGTAGGGCACGCTCCGCTCCGTTCTCGTAATCTTGGTCACTTACCCACAGCTGGTACCCGTGAAGCGCGTCGAGGAGAGGGTGTTCAGCGCTAGTTGAATCAAGCAGGGCGATATTGTAGTGGAGCTCATTCTGGATTTCCCCGTCAATTTGTCTCTTGAGCGTGTGTAGTGCTAATTTGAACGCATAATCGTCGGAGGACGTTCTAGCGTCCTCAAGTGCCTTCTCCACGGGGTCCATACTCTATTCCGTGTGTTTGTCGGATTAGTATTAATTGGGAGCTCTTTGCGGCTTCGCAGCGTGTGACTGAACTAATGGAATCTCCATAAGATGTCGCCAGATACGGTGAACTACTCACGAACTAAGTTGGAGCTCTCCTATCTCGGCCCCATCAATTATTTTGAAGTATATATCTAAGTTATCACTTGTCAAGGCCGCGCCGACCCTATACGATGAAACCTAAGTGACAATTTGAATTGCTACCCTCCGAGTTAGTAACACACCCAACATAAGAAGGAAACCTCCGATAAGTCCGATAAGATGGCCATAGACGTTCGTACCAGCGCCTACACCTACGAACAGCGTAACCGGTACCGCTGCGAATAGTATGAGCGCATACACTACCAGATGAACTTCATATTCCCGGCCGATCTTCGCGACAACCTGCCGGTCGTACCCGGCGAATCCGAGTCCAACTACACTAAGCACGGCTAGAAGGACTATCGACCATCTACGGAGTCCAGCAAGCCACAGTACCGCCCCTAACTCCAGTCCCATGAGGCTAGTGCCAGCAATCTCAACACCGATGTCAGCAACTTTCTCGTTCACGTGATAAGCGATAAAGAACGGGAGGGCCCCAGCGTAACCAGCAATCACGCCAGAGAATCCGACGACTGTCTCCGCACCCATGTCGCCGAGTGTTGCTATTGAGTACACCGACACGAGGAGAGGGAGTATGGTCAGAAACAGAATCGATACGATACGGAGGATCCGTTGCTTACCCGCACTCACTGCCAATGGGAAAATGAACAGCATAAGCAGAAGGTAGCTGAGAATGTTGTTTGCGAGGTGGGGGATATCTCCGTGAACGAAGTTGGAGAGGTACAGCTGTACCACCGTTGGGTCATTTAGATTTAGAACCCACTGTTGCTGCTGATGAAGCGGAAGTGCCCCGATAAACAGGAGAATAGTCGGGATGAATCCGAATGCGAGTGCACGCTGCGCGGGTGTACTACCCGTGATGGTTGCTGTAACGATACTCCGAAACACGCGACCCGGATTTGAGTCCGGTGTCGGAGGTGTTTGGTGTGCCATCCGCTTCTACGTAAGGGGAGCAGGTATCTTGATGGGGAATCAGAATTTGGGTGTTGGTAACACCCAATTGGCGGTCACCAACTGCCGCTGAGGAGGGTTGGGGATTAACAACTTCAATGATGACAGCAGAAATTCCACCGTCGATCAAGGAGGATTTGGAATTTGATGCCAGCAAAGAGGTGCAGGACAGCCATCTCGTCGCAGTCTTCGTTGAGAGTGACCGACCGTTTCTGTCGCGCCGGCGAGTTCAGAACGAGATCGGGCTCTCTAGTCAGGGAACGCGGGACAGGCTGAGTGATCTCGAAGAACGTGAGATTCTGGATTCTGCGGCTGCTGGAGGTGGTCGTATCTACTGGATACGCAACAGCAAGTCTCAGTGGCCAATACCCACGGATGTTGAAGTAGAACCCGTTTCCGACGACCTCACTGTCTCGGAATTGCTCCAAAGGCAGCCAGTACAATTCATTGGTGTGGGGCTGATTCTGATGATCGCGGGTGCGCTCTTTACGACTCTATTCACGATGGCACTGGCTTACGACGTTTCCCTTCCTGTCGTTGGAACGCAACAGTTGCTGCTGTGGGCTATTGGGTCGGTCTTCGTCGGTATTGCCTTCTGTGTAGGGGCAGCTGTAGTTTGGGTAATAGACCGCGCTCGAATACAGCAGCGGAGTCTCGGCTCAAACTAACATTTATACTGGAATCGGCGAAGATTCTGTTATGCCAGACCTCGAAGACGAAGAGCGGTGTATCGCGATAACGGGTAGTGGGGACAGATGTAGTCGAGTAGCGAAAGACGGTCGATTCTGCTTCCAACACGACGAGAGCTACGAGACCGTTGAGATTCAGCCCGCAGAGAGTGCCGGGATCGTCAACTGGCTCTCATCGGAACTGGAGTCGAGGGCTGCACAGGCTTCCGACATCCAGCGTGATGTCTATATGAATCTCGCTGATATGCAATCCGGCTTGGAAAACGCTATAGACGACTTCAGATCCGGGGACACGTCATTGGATACGCTCCTAGACCGGTTTGTAGAAACAGCGGAGGAGGTCGGGGGAGATCGATCTCGAAATACCGCTGCGGGTGCGTTTATTGGTGGGATCGCTGGGGCACCCCTCGGACCTGCTGGGATCTATGCCGGTATCGTCGCGGGATCAAGTGTCTCGTTCTTTATGACTCCAAAGGACGAGCGTACGATTATCGCAATCCCTGTTGATGAGATTCCAGATGACGCAGAAGTCGTGCCATCGAATCACCCGGCTATCGATCCTGTGTCGCCGATTCAACTAGTAGTCGAGAGCGCTTCAGATGGAGAGGACGAAGACTGGGTTCGAGAAACGAATACCCGGTCGTGGGATATGGATGAGGTGGAGAGCGCTCTTGGTGACCTTCCAGAGTACGATGCAGACGATTCGCCACCCGGCGGCTACTACATCCGAGATGTTGAGACTGGCCGAGTCGTCGTGGTCATCTTTGGTATCCCTGACGACGACTTCCCCACGAGTTAATATCTGGAGACTCGAATTTCCCAGACTAACGTAGTATACCTACGATTGAATCTTCGAGATATGGTATCTGAAACGCAACTCGGCGAGCATATCGTTGGAGCGTATCACAAGCTCGTAACCGACTGCGAGGTCGTCAGCTACAACCAACGATCGAAAACAGAAGGCGAGCAGATGGAGATTGATGTCATCGGTATCGACTCCACTGACGGGGAACAAGTCATCTACACCTGTGAGGTCATCACTCACCTCCACGGAACAATCTACCCGGGGGAGCCATCCACCAGTCGCTGGGACGAATTTGGAAACACCGACTACCAATACACGCTCGAAAAACTGTGGAAGAAGTTCACTGCGGACCACGAATACGTCACGGAGGTCTTTGACGACGCTGACCAATATGTATTCCAGCTCTGGTCGCCGGTCCTCCCGCGCGGGTACCTGACAGATGGCCTTGATCAACTCGCGGCAGAATTTGAGGCAGAATACAACCACGATATTGAGATGATAATCAACGGGGAGTACACCGACCGTGTTGAGGACCTACGAGAACTCGCCGCCGATGACAAGAAGGATTACGGCGAACCGGCGTTCCGCTTCCTCCAGATTTTAGAGCATCTTCGTTGAGCCGCAGCAACATACAGTCAACAGTCTATTATACTGCTGCTTGGCTCTCATCGCTGTGGTCTTGCTACGGAGAATATCCTCGCTCTCGAAGGAATTCCCAGTCGTTTCGCCGATCTCTGACCACTCCCCGGATCCCATTTTCCATACCCTGATTGTAGTAGCGACCGAGTAGCACTTCATCAGTAAGGGAAACACTCCCAGATACGAGCCGAACCCCATTGTTGTGATGCCGACGATCTGTCCGTCTATGGTGTTCTATTTTACTTGAGGGGTCCCACTCTACTCCTTCGGCAATTATCCGTCATAGATATGTATGAATTGAACTCTCTCTGTTAAGCCCACCTAGCCGTTTTGAGAGGGTGATGGATTCACATTGCTTGCTACAAGACGGCGAAATCACGGTTCTTGTAATCGGGGGTTCCGACGATGAGCTATCAACCGTAGTTAGTACAGCCCATACAGAATACGAGTGGCTACAAGAGAGGTCCCACGCGAAAGTTTTCGCGGATTATCGATGAACGAGGACAGGGAGGAGGACGACGTTACGACATTGGATTGGAATGAGTGGTTGGAGCGTACTGACGTAGTCAGCGAGGAGGACCGTACTGCGAACGAGATCTTGAGAGAGTGGCGACGACAACGTAGGCTGGCCCCTACAAACTGTTCGGATTGTGGGACGAGGATTGATTCTGATGACCGGTGTCTCCAAGCTAGCTGGGAATCCTTCGACGGCGAGGAACGACTCAGTACAGGTACCGTGTTATACTGCATCGAATGCGCTCCTCCCGGAATGCGGATTCAGTAACGGCTGTCGGGAGACGAGTTATCTCTTCAAGGCACTGCATCGGTGGTAGTGGAGTAGTTCGGATATCTCACGGGCCGAGACTACAGTTTTGCAGAGAGTACACCGATACCACTGTCCAGATATCCTCGTGTACTCAAGATGGCCATCTGTTAGACGTGGACCTCTGTCGGTCATATTAGAGCCCACGACGACCGACTGCAATGGTTTAATCCAGATCCGAATATCCTGTATAAACTGACTCAGCTATATTCAATCCGGTCCTATTCGCTAGCAATGTTGACTGACAAAGCGTGGGAAACGGTACTAGAGACTCTGAAGCACGAGGGTTCGTTTCGGCTTGAAGAACTACCGTTCGAAGGCGGTGAGCTTGTCTCAGTTGCGATAATGCTACGCCGATTTGAGCAGAAAAACTGGGTTCGGAAAGAAGGCGAATTGTGGCTCCCCGATGAGAAAGCCCGGCGACTTCTGGACCTCGACGACTCGATACCAGCAAGGAAGGGCGACTGAGTCCATTACCGTGACTGAACTACCTCCTCGGGTTCGGGCGATAATTGAGGCTACTAACGTACGCTGTATCGAGGACACGGAGATTCCACAGGTCCTCAGTCTTCGCCAATTCGGTTCAGAGGTGGGGTGGAGCTATCTTCGAAACACGAATGAAGAGTGGAAGTCGGTCCATGCTTCGACTAAAGGAAAGCTGACCCCCTCTCTTGGCGACGCGCTGGTCGAGACGACTACCCATAGTTCAGTACGCCCCAAGGAGGCAACTCCAGACTGGCACGCAGCGTTTCGCACCGCTCTCGATGATTTCGGTCGAGTCCGCTGTCAGGCAGAGGTTGAACCGTACGCTCAGCGATACCTCCAACATCACGCGTTTGTAGCCGAGCGACGTGCCGACTCTAGTAACAAAGGCCATAGAGAGGCAACCCTGCAGGAACTCTCCCTGACTCCTGATCCGACACGAATCGGGGTCGTAATAGTCGGAGACGACGAACCACGCGAGTTCAGGGGGCACCCTCTGCGTTTACTGAAGGCTATTACCCAGATAAGTGAGGATCAGGGCCTCCACCGTCAGTATCTGGCTGCGGTGGACGGGGAGGAAATCTGTTCTGCCTCATTCGTTCGTGCTCTCGGCGTTCCGTGTATCGTACTGGCCGACCGGTTGGGTAAGGAGTACGAACTGTTTATTGAGCGAGTCGTCGATTACCACGAGCGGATGACGTAGAAGGAGTTTGAGGCGTCAAATCAGATTTTCATCTGGAGTTGTCCCGCAGGTGTACGGGGTTCTAGAGGCGCTTAGGCTTCGGGCAGGTTCAGTTCCCGGAAGGTCGGGTCTTCGTGAATCTCCCAGAGTAGTTTGGTGGCGTACTCGACCCGGGGACTGTCATCTTCACCGGTAAACCGGTTTTCGAACGACTCTACAGTCGACTCTGTTAGTAACCGAAGAATCGAAACCAAGCCCTTTTGATCGGGGTACAGGTCTCCTCCATCAGAGAACATCAGACTCGGAATCTCGGCCAGTTGAACCTGTACCTGTTCGAGGTTCTCGATTGCCTTCTGAATCCGTTCCTCGTCCGTCATTTCGTCTATGTCTTTCTTAGACATATCTCAGAGTAGTGTGCATTCGGTAATATAGTTTCTCCAAATTTTCTAATATCTTCGAGAATATTGTGTGTATTGGGCTGTTATAGTGGTCCCACAATACAGTATCTTTCAAATTTGGGCATTGGATATCGCACTGGGAAGTGTTCGGGAGCAGGCTACAACAGATCTTCTTCTCCTGTTGATTCACCACCACCCATATCAGCAGCTTCTGCTCGGCTCGGCTGCTGTCGTTGCTCTTCATGTGCTTGCTGCCACTGTGAAGTCGCTGGGATGCTGTCAGCCCCGTGGCGGGTATGGCGCTCTCTCACCTGAATCAGCACTGGCGTGTTCATCGAATCCCCCGAGACGACTGCTTGTCCCGGAGTCAGTCCGGGAAGTTCCCGGAGCACCTCTTCACCAGCAGCCTCAACGCTGTTCTTGATTGCATCTTGGTCAGTGGGATTCTTGATTTGCATCGTCACTTGCGTCCCACACTGTGACAGTACGTCTTGGTTGATCTTCGACGGACGCTGACTGATGATTCCCAGTCCGAATCCGAACTTCCGACCTTCAGATGTAATGGTTCGCATAATCCCAAGTGACGGGGCCTCACCAGTCGCGGGGGCGAATCGGTGGCCTTCCTCGAAGAGGGCGAACAGCGGATGTCTGATAATCTCACCGTCATACGCGTCGTCCTCTCCACGGTTCCGAACCGCTGCTAGCCGTGCCTGATACAGGCGACGCAGGAGAACGGTCGCAATCATCTGCTGATCGCGGCGGCTCAGGGTGTCCATCTGGAGGACCGTACATCGCCCGGGAGCCACTAAGTCGTCAAGGGGGACATTCGCGTCTGTGGTGAAGAGGTCGTTTCGCTGGATCGACCGTCGGAGTCGCCACTCTAACGCACCTACACTGGAGTCGTCCTCCCCGTACTGCTGACGCATCTCGTCAAGCAGGTCATCCACCCCCCACGTTCGCGACTCTCGCCGTTGCATTGCGCGCCATCCACCGTCCAACCGCTCCTGCATCCGATCGCTTGGATTATCGAGAATGGACATCACGTCCCCAACGTTCAACTCCGAGATGCGGATACGCAGGTTTTCTGGGTCGAAATACTCCACTTCCGGCTGGTACCCCTTATCGGAGAACGTCTCGTCACCACGCATCTCAGAGAGCGTCCCGTACTCGCCGTGCGGGTCGAAGACGAGTAACGATGCCCGCGAGTCGGGCATCATCATCTCTTCCATCAGAACGCCCGCTGTATACGACTTCCCGGAGCCTGTAGAGGCGAGGATCGCGAGGTGGGTAGCCGCGAACTCGTCGATTGGGACGTGAATGTCGACCGCATTCGCCTCTCGGTTGAGGAGCCAACCCATGTGTGCGAGGCCTTCCCGATCTTCCACGTCGACGCGACTGAGGTCGATCGACCCACTTGCATCAATTGCTGCCTCCTCGTCGACCCCAAGGTTCGGGAGTATCGCCTCCAACATTTCGTTGGGGGCAGTCCACAGACGAGTTCCCGGACTCGGGAGCTGGCGTGGATTTGAGAACGTCTGCATCGCCGTATCGTAAAATCCGATGACTGTCGCCTCAAGCCGATAGAGATCGATTTCATCCGTCGGAACACCGAGTGTCGATGCGACAGTCTCCGGGGCGACGTTCGGGTCTGCCATGAACGTCTCAGGTAGCCCTCTGGTCTGTTCGCGATTGGTCACCCGTGCGATGACATCTCTGTCGGTTCCTTCGACAGGGACTGCGTACGTGATGAACTCCCCAGTCTTGACCGCCTGCTCGTCTGGCGTGACGACGATGAATTCGTTCGGACCTTCTCCGGGTCCCGCGACCGTCCCGATGGGTTCCTTTCCACCTCCCCCTGTGGAGGCCGTTGAGTCGATGGAACTCATTGCATCACCCCCCGGTCAACGGAGGATTGCCAGCGTACGTCCTTCTCGACCACGTCCAATACTCGTTGATGTGCATCTTCGGAGAACAAATCCCGGAGCCGCTCTACGATGGCGAGCGTGACTTCTGCCCCGAGTGGCCCGGCCACGTCTAATAGCCGCTCAATGTAGGCTATCTGGAGGCCTCCATCCGTGCCGGTGTGGAAGATCCGCGTGACTTCATCCGGACACTGCTCGACTACATCGTCAACTGCGAGCGTCCATCGAGGCATCTCGTGGCTCGGGGATTCGACCGTCCCGCTCTCGGTTACCTCGGCTGTACCGAGGAGGGCAACTCCCGCGAGTGTTGTCCGCTCCTCAACGTAGCCCGGCGTGAATTGGGGTTGATCGCCCTGTGCAAGCCGTGGCCCCGACCGTCCCTGATCTGGGTCGACAAGCTGGGTGTCGTAGATGACCCCCATGATGATGTACTCGGTTCCATCGATGGTCTTGTGGATGAAGACTGGCTGGCCAAAGCCGCACTCGTGAGGCTCAGGTGGGCGGTCACGGTCGGTCTCGTTGAATATCTCGACCGTGTAGTCCATGTGGCTGTTCGAATTGACGATGCTACCGATGGCAAGACAGTCGTCAATATGGCTACTCTCCTCGCTTCCGGTGTCTTCTGTGGATTGGGAACTCATGGGTGGTATATATGGGGTGTGGAGGTGACGGCTCCACTACCGAGATGGTGCGATACGGGGCGGTCACCCGCCGATGCGGCACTAATGGAAACTCCATTAGTTCTCGATTTTGCGGGGTCCCTCTCAGCCGTAGTCTTCAGGCTCAGTTGGGCGACTGTAGGCGTCATCGTCGTCGAAGCTCCTTACTGAGGGCCTTCGCATCCCACTCTATTGGTACGTCGTTCTCCTCTCCCCACTTCTGGAGGAGTCGAAGGAACTGCTGTCGGTCACGATGGTTGAGGACTGCGTCGGTATCGGCCTGCTGCAGAACCTCCGGATACCCCCGCCCAACCCCTGCTTCTGCACGGCTCATCGCGAGCGTATACTCGTACAGATTCTCGTGGTGAGCTGGCCCATCTGCGTTTAGCATCCATCCCGGGAACTCCAGCCTATCCAGACCTGCCCCCGGTGGAACCTTGAGGTAGCTAAAGTAGATCTCGTTCCCGAAGGTGTATTCTCGCCCCTTGTACGAAGTCTCTAGCCCGTCTACACTGCCGTCACGGCGGCACATAAACGGAATCGTCGAATCACCCCACGGACTCATCATGCCCGCGAGTATGCGTGCGTCTGGAACCGTCCGGTCGCTACCGAACTCCTCCTGTAGGAGGAGCCGCGTCATCTTCGAGAGCTCGACAGCATTCGTGCCAGCAACGTATCCAACGACGGGGATTTCGTGATGTTGACTCGCCG
Source organism: Haloplanus litoreus (assembly GCF_045690335.1). Lineage (GTDB taxonomy): Archaea > Halobacteriota > Halobacteria > Halobacteriales > Haloferacaceae > Haloplanus > Haloplanus litoreus. Next base: position 2,026,988 of record NZ_CP147874.1, read on the forward strand.
CGAGGATTCGACTGACTGCTTCGAGATATCGTGTTCGGACCGCCGGGCGCTTCGGGTTGGCAAACGAGACGACTAATGGCCCGTCGTAGAGGACAATCGGTGGCTGATCTGAGTTACCAGCTTCGAAGGTCGCTGCAAGTTCCTCGATCTGGTCTACGAGCACCTCCGCCTCGTGCTCGTATCGGTGTAACCCGACCAACGAGCTATCGACGAATCTGTACTCCTCACCACCTTCCTCGCCCCCAGTACGGGTCACGTCCATTGGACCCAGCAGCTTACCTTCGCGCGCTCGCTCCAGTTCCCCTTCCGGGCTATGGTGATTGAGACACCACGCTGCTTGAACGTACGCGAGAGGGACATTGAACTGCGTCGTCGGTGGGATTTCTGACCCGTCAGCCGCCAGCATCGGAACGTCCATCAGAAGGTCACGAGCCCAGTCGTTTACTGCCTCGTGGCTTTCCCATTCGTCCGACGGCGCGTGGTGATTGATGAGCGAGTCGCACTTGTCGAACGCTTCGACGGGAACCGCCCCCGGGTACGAGAATCGTGACAGCTCCGACCGGAGCTCTTCCGCTGTTCCCATCGTTGGAAGGTCCCAGAACGCCTCCTGATACCGTTCGATGAGATCGCTGTCATCTTCGACGTACGTACGAATCGTGTCGATATTCGCATCGAGGGCAGCCGCCACCCCTGCTCTATCGAGCGGCATCAGTCACTCACCACCTCCGAAGTCTGCTCTGGCTTCTCGACAATAATGCTGTGGTCGGTCATTGTTTCGAAGGTCGAGTCGTGGCTGATGACGGTGAGCTGTTCGAAGGCATCGAGTCCGTTTAGCTGCTCCACGAGGTTGGCCTTCTTTTGCTGGTCCAGATTCGCTGTCGGTTCGTCGAGGAACGCGATTCCCAGCCCCGACATCTGTTCGAGGATTGCCAGCCGCACTGCAAGCGCTGCTGCCATCTTCTCACCGCCTGAGAGTGTCGAGAACGATTTTCGGACATCAGCATCGACAACGACGATGTCGTAGTCCGATGTCCATTCAAGTTGCTCTGTGTTTCGTCCCCGAATCGACCGGAAGATGGAATTCGCCCGTGCGCCAATCCTGCTGGTGATTACCTCGCGCATCTTCGGACCAGCCTTGCGGACGTTCTTCCGGACCCACGTGGCGAAATTATGGTCTGCTGTGAGGTCACGTAGCGTTTCGACCTTCTCGGATCGCTCCTCCAGTTTGTCTTCCAGACGCCCGACTTCAGCGCTGACTTCCTCAAGTTGTTCTTCCCGTTCGCTCTTCTGGACGCTCAGTTTCGTTATCTCATCGTCGAGCGTGTCAGCCCGCTTTTCAAGCCGCTTGTGTTCCTCGGGGTCGAACTCTTCCTGCCGCTCGGAAAGCTTGTCTTCCAGCTCTCGGTTCTCGCCCTCCAGCCCCTCGATTTCGTCTTTCAGAGTCTCGACGGCTTGCTCTCGCTCTTCAAGCTGTTCTGCCGCTTGCTTGTTCCGCTCGTACTTCTTGTAGTCCTCCTCGTGTTTTCCGAGTGTGGTTCTGACTTGCTCCAACTCCTGCTCGACACCGGCGTACTCGGTCAGCTCTTCCTCAGTCTGCTCTATCTCCTCAAGAGTGTCTTCGATTCTCCCCTTGAGTTCCTCTAACTCCTCAGGAGCGTCGGAGTAGTCCTCCACGCGGGCCTTTGCTTGGTAGTACGCATCCTTCGCATCCTCGAGCGAGGTGTGCTCCTCCCGAATCGACGGCAGGTTCTCGACTTCCTCTTCGAGCTGGGCGATCGTTTTCTCCTTCTCCATTCGCTCACTCCGGAGGTCAGCCAGCTCGCTTTCTAATTCGGCAACTGATTCACGGTGGATGTCTAACTTCGATACGCGATCCTCGACTCGCTCAGCTTCTGTGAGGTCCTCTTGGAGCTGGTCGATTCTCTCCTTCAGCTGGGCGCGCTCGGATTCGATCTCTTTCAACCGGGCCTCTTGCTCATCGATTCTCTCCTCACGGTCCTCCGGATCCAACGATTTCCCACACGTTGGACACGGGGCATCGGAGTCGGCGTCTCGCAGAATCGAGAGATGTTCTTCGATGTCTTCCTTCTCTGCCCCGAGCGACTTTCGTTCCGCTCGCTCGTCCCCTATCTCGTCCCGGAGTTCGTCGGTATCCGGGGCATCCTTTCCCTCTGCCTCAATCTCCGCGATGAGCTCTTCTTTCTCTCGAAGCTCCAGTAGTGCCTCGTGTGCCTCATCGTCGAGGTCATCTATCTCGCCCTCCAGTCGGTCGATCGTCTTCTCATCGCTTTCGAGGTCAGATATCTTCTCCCCTAACGTCTCGTAAAGTTCCTTCTCCTGTTCGTACTTTTCGAGGCTCTCCTTGGCCTCTTGGTGTTTCTCTGCCTGCTCTCGTAGCGTCTCCTTCTTGTCCTTCAGGCGCTGGCGTCTGGCTTCCTGCTCCGAGAGTTGATCTTCGAGCGCGTCGAGCTCTTTCTTCCGCTCGCTGAGCCCCTCTTCCCGCTCCTTTGCTTCCTCGTATTCCTCGTGTCCTTCCGCCGCCTCCTTGCAATTCTGGGCGGATTCACGCGCCTTCGTGAGTTCCGACTTTGCGGTCTCCAGAGCGTCCTCCTTCGCGCCGATCTCCTGTTCCAGTTGGGCAATCTCCGTATCCAACTCCTCGATCCGGTCCTTGACGCTGTCCAGCTCGTCGAACTCTTCGTTGACTTCACTGAGTTCGGTTTTCGTTTCCTCGATCTCCGTAGAGATTGACTGGATTTGGTCTTCTAGGTCGGCTTTCTTCGAGCGTTTAGCCGGGAGCTCCTGTACCTCCCCCGTCAGTTGCTGAATCTCGCCTCGTACATCTTCTTGCTCTGCCTCGATTGTATCTGGAACTTGCTTCAGAGCGCCTTTGAACGACTCCTCGTATGCATCGACACCAAGGAGTTCATCGAAGGTGGACTTCCGATTGCGTGGTGTCTGTGCGAAGTCGGCGAGGAATCGGGTCTGAGGGACTCCGACACACGACTTCCAGAGACTCTGTAAGTCGTCCTTGCTGTCCAGATCGAACCGAGCACAGAGCCAATCGATCAAGGCGCTCTTCGAGTCGATATCCTGACTCACCCACTCGTCGTTCGGCTCGTCATAGCGCGCGACACCGTAGTTCGAGCGACCAGCGGAACGAGTCACTCTGTACACCTCCACGTCATCTCCCTGACCGAATTCGATGACGACCTCGACTGTCCCAGAGGACGCCCCCTCACGAACGAACTTGTTGTTGTTGAACGGTAGTGAGTCGAAGAGAGCGAAACCGATTGCTTCCTGTATCGTCGACTTCCCGGAGCCGTTCTCACCGAGGATGGCCGTGACGCCCCCCTGTAGATTGATACTCGTCTTCTCCTCGTAGGACTTGACATTCTCCAGAGTGACCTCTTTAATTCTCATTGGCGATCACCCCCGTCGGTGCTGGGAATCTCTCCGGTATCGCTCGTGCTCTCCTCAGTGGAGCTGCGGTCGTCTGGTGTCTCCCCAGAAACGCTGTCGGCAAGCTCCTGTTGGTCGTCGCTAGCGAAAGGGTCCTCTGGAACATCTATCGACACGCTCTCCGTGGCGTGCGGGAACAACTCGCGTCGACGCTCTGTTACGATGTCCGCGATGTCCTCGGCAGCCTCTCCACCCTTCGCCATTCGGTGGGCATCACCGAGCAACGAGGCGACCTCCTCCGCGTAGTCGCTGTACTGGGACTCTGATGCAATGGTCTCGAAGACACGCTTTTCGAGGGCTTCCGTTCGTAGCCGCCCGTCAACGAACACCTCGTCATCGTCTATCTCAGAGAGGAGTTCTTCGATCTCGGCGGAGGTGATCCGGCTGGTGTTCGTCTGGACGTAGAGCGCGTCGTATGCTTCCTCCGTCCACTCGACAAGTTCCTCGATCGTAAGGTCACCCCGGTCGAACTGGAGCGTCCCCTCGAACTGAAGGTCGACCATCGGCTGGCGCAGGTCACCTCCCTTGGTGAACTCCTCCTCGTGAAGCTCGGCCTCAAGCGAGCCACGTTGCGCATCGATGTGGTCGTGGAAAGCTTCCCGCAGTTCGCCGAACGAATCGTACGAGGTGACATCGAACGCTGGGGGGCTGAAGTACGGGCGTCGACGAGCGTGGTGGTGCTCGACGCTATGTTCGAGCGCTCCCGGTCCATCGTACCCGTCTCCCGCGGTATCGAGTTCGATCGAGTAGTAGCCGTGGTCCCAGTCGTCTCGTGCCTCGCGCGTCGAATGTGCTTCCGGAGAGCCGGGATTGTAGATCCAACCACCCGAATCGTACCGCTTGTGGATGTGACCCAGCGCGAGATAGTCAACGACTTCTCTCACATCGCGGAGTTCCGCGTGCGTGATGTTCCCTCCGAGCGACGGGACTTCGTCTTCGAGTCCGAAGTGACCGAGGAGTATCGTGTAGTCCGGCTCGCCGTACTCTTCATTCGTTGACTCGATTCCGCCAGCCACCTTCTCAAGAGCGGCATCTGTTCGAGCACCACGCCACTGCAGACCGAATACCCGACCAGTGCCTGACTCGGTCTCGATATCGTAGAACCCCGCACTGCCCGTTTCGGACTGGTCTCCGTACGGTGTGAACTCAGCAGCCTCCGGAGTAGCATCGAGATCCGCTTCGAGGAGGACGATATGTTCCCGCCGATGGAGGTAGTTAAGCCACGTCACCTCCCGTGGTGTGAGATTCTCGTCGTGATTACCCCGCGAAACGACGACTGGTACCTCGTCGGGAACCAGTTCAAGCCCCCGCTCCGCCTCTTCCAGAATTTTCGGGCGCAAGTCCCGCGAGTGGAACAGGTCTCCGGGAAGCAGGATGGCATCTGGGTCCTGCTTGAGGATGAGCCGGAGCGTTGCTCTGAACGAGTTGGACATGTCGTCCTCTCGCTGTTTAAGACCGTATTGTCGGTGGCCGAGATGGATATCGGCCAGATGTGCGATGTTCATAGATTTTGATTCGATTGAGTGCTTTCCGATGGTACTCCCCCCAACGAGGCCGATATTGCAAACCTTTGCGCAGGCTTGCCCCACACACTGAATTCGGAGTGACCCCGAAAGTTGGGCTGATTACGGATTTCAGAGTGATGCCACTTAACGCCACGCCGACCGAGGTGGAAGTAGTCGCGAGCTGAGGCTACTGGATTCCGTGATATCATATTGGACCACCTATTTCCATATTCTGCCCCACCACCCAGTCGACTTCGGCTCGATTCCAGTCCACTCGTAGAATCGCTCCGGCTGGTCGAACTGGATTCGAGTCTTCTGTACTTCGGTGCGGATCGTCGATGGAACGACCTTGTCGTACTTGAAGACCGCATAGCCGTCGAGGTTCTCGGAGAAGTCGGCGAGCAGGATGTCGTTCTTCTCTTCGATGGTGAATAGGCCTGTCTGGTAAGCCTGCCGCCACTTCCGACGCCCGTGGTCGTAGATACGCTCCGCAGGCCCGTCATTCGGGAAGTAGACCGGTGGCTCCCGGTTTGCGTACTCGTAGAGTTCCCGGAATACCTCACGAGCGACCGCGAGCTTGTCGTCCTGATCGGGGAGGGTGATTTGCTTCTGGAAGAGCAGATGAGCGAACCACGGAAAGAGCTGATTCCGCTCTTTGATGAGTCGGGCAGTCTCCTCTCGCTCGTGCCCCTCCACGTCGAACACGACATCGAACTCAAGCATCTTCATCCGGGTCCTGTACTCCGACTTCGGGTTCCCGTCATTCGACGTGAACACGAACGTCGGGAAGGCGACCGATCCATCCCACGCGCCCGTCCAGTAGGTCTTGATGATGTCTCGCTCGACCCGGTCTTTGTCAACGTCGTCGACGAGGAAGGGGAACACCGTGTTCGACGAGCGACAGCGCTCGATGGCGTCCTTAGTGAACTGTTGCCCCTCGACCGGTTCGGCGACGACACCGCTCGAGATGAGATTCGCTGCGAACCGGAGGAACATCCCCTTCCCCGAATCGTTCTGTCCGTGGATGTAGAGGAAAGGAAGGTCCTTGTCCAACTCAGCACCATCGCGGTTGGCGTACTCCTGCGCGAAGTAGTTCGCAAACGGAGCCCAGAAGACGTAGATGACGGCCTCGTAGAAGTGGGCCATCGTCTCCTCTGACCGTTTCGCGTCACCGAATCGGTCGACCGTCTCGATGTACTCCTCGATGTGTGCCAGCGCCTCTGAGACCTCTTCCGGATCGTCTGGTAGCGGAGCCGTCATCTCGAGGGTCGTGTTGTCGAGCTGCATCCGGACCAGCTCTTTCTCTCGGTTCACCCACATCGTCGGGAAGTCGTCGTTGAACCGGCGAAGATATCGGTCGAAACCAGCTGCAGATCCCCGTAGCTCGGTGGGTTTGACCGAGACATTGTGCCGCGAGAGCGTCGACTCAGCCTGCTTCACTGGCTCCTCAAGCCCCTGTGGCGAAAGCCGCATCTGCCGGTCTGGCTGGACATCTGTCGCCTCGACATCTCCGCTCCCGTCTGCTTGGAGAGCAACGACCTCTTCGGCCTCTTCGGCCTCCGAAACCACGTTGACCCTCCGAACTCGCTCGTCGTCCTCGTCGAACATCTCCACAATGCGACGGTGGAGGTCGCCGGTCGGATTGTCGGACGGGACGGTTCCGTCTACCCAGAGGTCGTAGACCCGGTCTCGCTCCTCTGGATCGTCAGTTTCTGCGAGCTGCTCCGTGAGGTCCTTCATGAACAGTTCGCACTCCTCGCGGTGTGCCTCGTAGAGCCGGTCGGCATACTCGTCGATAATGGAATCTCCATTAGTGCGGAAGACCACGACGAGGTTGGTCTGGTTCCCCGACCATGCTTGCTTCGAGAGGTTCGGAGAGCCGAACACCACTGTTCGAGACCCATCGCGGTTCTCCGCGAGGTAGAGTTTGCTGTGGAGCGTGACCCGCTTGTCCAGCGTGTAGAGATTCAGCTGGTCTTCCTCCAGCAGGTGGGTGAGATGCTTCGCGAGGTCGAGATCACCTTGTAGGTCTTTACGGTACTCTGCCTGTCGGTAGTCCCCGACCACGACCTCCAGTTGTTCGAGGTCGAGATCATTACTCGCGAACAGCTGATGGATGATTTGTGGCGATTGGGAGTAGGTGACTGCGCGTAGCACGCGTGCGTCACCGAAGTAATCGACGAACGTCGGCCACGATTTGACCATCGCGAGTTCGAGGTCGATCGCCACCTCCTCTCCGCCGTCTCGCGTCGGAACTGTGATTGGAATCGTGTAATCCATGTTTACCTCCGGCCACTTAGGACGGCTACAGACAATCTGCGAGCCGACCAGACCCATCCTCCAAACTGGGTGGGAGGTCTCTGCTTCCCTGACGCGGCCATGTTGCGGTGATTGATTGTTAGAACATTAACAATTATGCCGACAGTAACGACATTGACGACTGTATCGTCACAATTGGTATTAATGACATAACCGAGAGTGTAGAGTATGAAAGATGGGCAAAGCCGGGAGATGGATGTCGTCGAGCGCGTCCATATCGCCCCGCTGGGGTACGAGTACGAGCGGATCCTCCTCCCGACTCTGAATCAGAAGGCGGACCGCGCGGTGCTGATTGATTACCGTGATGACGAAGAGCGCCCTCCGTACCACGACCAAGTGCGCGAAGATCTCCGGGAAGCAGGTGTGACTGTCGAGAGTCGTGAAGCCGACATCTTCTCACTCTACGATTCAATCGGGACCGTGGCACGACTCATCCGGGAGAACGCGGAGCATCAGGTCTACGTCAATCTCGCATCCGGGTCGAAGGTGATGGCTATCGGCGGGATGATTGCCTGCATGGCTGAAGGGGCTACTCCGTACTACGTGCGGGCGGAGGAGTACAAGTTCGACGGGCAGGAGCCCCTGTCGAAAGGAATCAAGGAAACCTTCGCCCTCCCTGCGTACCCAGTAGAGCAACCGACAACCGAACACATCAGAATCCTTCAGGCCCTACGCGATGACGGGCCGCTCTCGAAGAGCGAGTTGATTGACCTTGGTCAGCGAGAGTCACTCCCCTTCATCGAGAAATCCGAGACGGAGAGCCGGCGCGGGAAGTACCGAACGCTCGAAGCTCGGGTCACCAATCCACTCGAAGAGAAGGGGTACATCACGCTCGAAACCGTTGGACGACGGACACTGGTCGAGATCACGGATAGTGGCCGAAGTCACCTTCAAGCCTTCGAGTATATGCTCGTGGTGTGACGGATATAACTCCAGTATTATTCTCCCACCATAGGTGAGAGCTGACTACCTCGGCAAGACAGGCTCACCACGAAGGCTATATACGCACAATTCGTAGGATAATATACAGTAGAGACGCTGAAGCGGGGGCCGAGGCCCCTTCAGCAGCGGTGAACTACCACAACCTGCCAACCTACCAATGTTGGCAGGACAGATTGGCGGGAATTTGGTAGCAACTCACCGGTTCAGCCCTCCAAAGTAAGAAATAAAGTCAAAACCTAGCTGACCTCTCTCTGTAATACCTTACTAGACTCTCTCGGTTAGCCCGGGGTCTACCACCCATAGGGGTTCCCCCCGGGGTGCTACAACCATCTCACCCTCGACCCCGCCTACCAACACTGGTAGGTTGGATTGCTACCAACACCTACCGCTACTGTTGGTACCGCCTCGGCTACAACCGGTGTTATGACCCCGCTTGAATTGCTTTGGAGACAGGGACAAGAGAGGGCCTCCCGCTCTGTAGAGTACCCCATCGCACTCGCCCGCTCCTTGAGGTCGGAGGCACTCTCCCGACTTCTGCTGAACACTGCTCATAGGGTCTTGAGATAAGTGCTTAGCCGGACGTACCTTCTTGACGGCTGTAATGCCAGAAGATAGCAAGCCTGAATTAGACGAGCTCGACAAGGCAATTCGTGATGCACTCCTCCGGGCGCGAGAGGAAATTGAAACGGCCCGGGAGCTCAGCTACAGCGAATTCCCGGTTCGGTATCCTCGCGAGATGTACGCGTTGCTCTCAGTCGATGAATATCTTGAGACAGTGATTCAGTCGGTTGAATTGGACTCACCTCCGCTACATCCCTCTCTGACGCGTGAGACGTACGTTCGCCGGAAGCAGCTCGAGCATCTCATCGAGTTCGCGCGATGCCACCAGTGGAACGGCTCGGTGCACAGTCGCCGCGATCCGCCCGGGTGGGAGCGAAAGAAGCTCTCCGTAGGACAGGTGTGATCCCTTAGAAGAGGCAGAGTCTTTCTACAACAATACGGTCGGCGTGCGACACGCCGTCATTCGTCGAAGACCATCGATACCGCTTTTTCCACTGGCCTAGTATCGACGTTTTCCGGAATCAAAATAATCAGTCCAGAATCCCTGCCGAAGCTTCTCGGTTGCATCTTCTGATTCCTGAGAAGACCAACTGACCGGGCAGGTCGCGTCACGGTGATTTCCATTCCATTATCACCAGAGGAACGGACCCTCGTAGTCACTGACTCTCCCATACCGCCTCCGTCCGATGCAGAGAGAATCGACATGAGTTCCAATAGCTGACCATCGTCAACTTGTTTCGAAGCCAGTACGAGAACCCCACCAACTCCGACCACCTTCACATCGGTACCGACGCTGTAGCCCGCATTACGATATAACCGTGTATTCTGAAAAGCGAGTCCTGTGTTGTTCTCTGGATTTTTACTGTCGATATGCAGTCGCTTGATTCGATTAGGAGGGGTGAATGCCATCACTAATAGAGATTCCATTACCGACTTTATACATAGCGCACGACCCACTCAATCGCTCTTGCTCCGGTTGTACCAACCTCCTCACTTGGTTACGTGGTCGACTTCAAATTCCTTGACACGTTGCTTGAGTGCCGATATTCGCTCGCTGGGGTCAAGTGAATCCAACGGCCGATCATCCGTTTCGACCGCGATTTCGAGACGAGCAATGGACCACCGTAACATACTGATATTCCGATACACGGTCTCGGTGATGTATCTCTGTAGCTGTTCGATTTGCTCTTCTTGGGCCCTGACACGCTTTGTGAGCGTGTCCACTTGTGCTGCTAACTCGTCAACGTCACGTGTGGCATTTTCTGGTTGGTAGTGTCCACCCTGAAGCAGCCCTTTGTTTTCAATCTCCTCGCAGGCAAGGTCTGTGAGAATGGCAATCTTCTGAGCGGACTCGTTGGGTCCTGCAACGCCCTCCTCATCGTATGCGATTGAGATTAGTCCCTTCTCCTCCAGCGACTCATACCGGTATTTTATATCTGAACGACTCAACCCGGATCGTTGTCGTATCTCACTCGTTCGGGCTTTCCCACCTCCGTCGTATACTGCTTGGAGGAATCTCCTCGACTTCTCTCTGGATTCTTTAGAACGACCAATGACTACCATAGCCGTGATGACGTAGCTGAACTGCTTTGGTCTACCCATGAGACAACCGGGTGAACACCGTGGTGCACCCTACATTATGAACGGTGTGTCTGATGGGTGGATATGGGGCAATTCGTTTTCCGACTACTCTCTATGAGAGTACACGTCGAAAGAATGGGTTTATGGCGACTTCTCGTAGCATCTTTTCGTACCCCCTTCCCCCACTTGCTCGGTGCTCAACTTATCCCCCACTCGCGGTAGTGCTGCTATGTCATATTCCTGCTTCCCGTCTGCTATCCAACTAACAAACATTCCATTAGTTAATCGAGGGACTTACCGCAGTCATAGCCAATTAGCGTACTTCAGAACAGGCAGGGAATCCCCGAGTGAGTAAAGCGAGTCCGACAGTCAGTACGAGCCCATAGACTGACACTAATTGGATTCAACACAGTCTCAAGAATCCCTGTCCCGACACGAAACTCATCCGAGGTGAGCGTTAGAGCTCTCAGTTATTCAATCCGCTCACAGATGTCTCGCACACGCTCAAGTGCACCCGTCAGTGTCGGCTCTGGGGTTTTGCATGCTTCCGCGATATCAGCGCCACCAACAACAACCATCCACGACGTGCTCACCTTCTCCACCTTACCCGTCGACTCGTTGGGGGTGATTGACGCAGAGGTTGGCTGAAGTTGACATGGTAACGCAATGAACTCGGATTCTGAAACGGGCAAAATGCAGACTTGAGTCGGGTTCGAAACTGTGAAGATGGAATCGGCTTCACCGACATTATCAAGCCCGATTAGAGGAACTGATAGCGGGGATGGTGCAACCGAAACCCTCCACCCATCAAGGCTCTTCGCTAGTTCAGTCAATCGACGGTGTATCTCACCGTAATCGACGTTCAAATCCGGTACATGTGCTGAATCGAAATTGTCCTGTGGTATGTGACTCATGATAGTATGGCCGATTTGTTTGGCGGAGGCCTGACCACCTTTCTCTGTTGTAGGGCCAGAATCGTATTCGGGCGCTATCCGACCACGTGGCTACGGAAACGCTCCATTCCCTCGTCGCGAGTAATGGGGGTCGCTTCTTCAACGAAGTTCCATCCGTTCTTGGAGTACAGGAATTTCGTCCCGTAAGCTGATGGTGCATACTCGTCGAATTCGATGATGCACTGCTTCTCTTCGCTCTCGAACACGACAGATTCAATTTCTCCGTATCTCGCCATCAGCTCCTCAAATTTCTCGAGTGAGGTCCCGAATGCACTGATTGTGACGATGCCAGACGTGGACCAATCATCAGAGATGGTCACTGCCACCGCTCCATCTTCAATCAGGTTGCTCAACAGCGATTCCAATTCTATGCTGGTCGTATCTTTCATAGGATACAGCCTTACAGAATTCGTGTCCGGCTATAAACTAGCGTATTGAAATTGATATTTATATATTGATCGAGAAGGATGCTTTGTCTATCGGTTTTCTAATTCATACTGTATTGTGTGACTACTAAGAGACATACAGAATGGTCGCTCGATGCCCTCCCGGCCGGTAACTCTCGGACCCTATGCAGCCAAGCCACGAGTTCCAAAAATACGTGTTCAGTTAACGAATCAAATGCGGTTCTCCCTATCCAATACGCCTCCCATCGACGACAAACCATTGCAGTCGGGCAGCGTGGGAAGAATATGACTCGGTATTGTCCCGAACAGTTCGGTGAGAGGGCTGAACTTCGTCAGGAGTCTACTGGATTCTGGGTTTGCCTCGGGTGTGGCAGTATATTCGGTCGAAGCTATGGCCGAGCTATCGAACGATGGAGGAGCCACCTTGTGGATGGTTCGTAACTCCTCGGCCCACAGTGAAATCCGGGTCTGGTGAGCAACTAACAGAAATTCTGTTAGTTCCAGAGCCGCGGTCCGCCTCCTGACAAGAGATCTGCCCAACCGGACTCAACACCAGACGTACATGGGTAGATACTGTACCCGAACCACCATCTGCAGGGTGTGTCATACTGAACCCCGATTACAGTATCGTTGCGAGGTTCTGTGATTCCAGATTTCGGTGTCCGAGTTGGGTTGACTCTCCTACCCGCAGGAATTTTGTGTCCACTGGCTACACCCGATGTATGGAATCGGGGAAGAAGTCTCTCGAGGAACTCGTGACTGCAGGGTGTTCCACGTCCCTGAGTACCAGCGTTATTACTCATGGACTGAGCTGGAGTGGGATGATCTCTGGACGGACCTTTACACGCTCCCGAAAGGCAAACAGCACTACTTTGGGACGTTCATCATTCAGGAGACGAAGGACAGGAAGACTGGCGGTACTGATGGAAGCTACGGTGGGTCCTCTGAGAAGCGAATCAATCTACTGATTGACGGTCAGCAGCGGCTCACATCTCTCGCACTTCTGGTAAAGTCCATGACCGAGCAACTGGAAGTCCTCGCTCCACAGACGGACCACGAAGAGGAGATCCTCGATGACGTGGAAGAGATGCGAGAGACACTCCACGTCGAGGATAATATCTACCAACTCGAGCTTCTCGACGAGGAAGACAACGACTACCTTGAGCGAATCCTCGACGGACGCAACGTCCCCGACCCGGAGCGGCCGTCGCAGCGGAAGATGATCGATGCGAAGGAGTTCTTCGATGAACGCATCTCGGAGCTAACAGAGTCTCCAGAAGCTGTCCCTATCGAGGTTGCAAACGAACTCAAACAGCTCTGGGAGACCATCTTGGAACTCGAATTGATGGTGTATGTCGTCGATGCTGGCAGCCCAGAGAAAGCGACACTCATCTTCGACAGCGTCAACGATCGGGGGCGATCTCTCTCCACGTTCGATAAGACGAAGTCGTTCTTGATGCGCATAGCCTATCTCGCGGCAGAGGAAGAGAGCGAAGCATACAGTGCTATCCGGCAGATTCGACAGGAGTTCGGGGAGATGTATAATTACCACCAGACGATGCTGGAGTCCCCGTATGTCGGCGATATCAGCGATGACGCAGTCCAGCGATACCACTTCATCTCCTTCTTCGACTGGTCAACTTCGGAAGAGCATAGCGACCCGACCTTCCTCGATGAATTGAAATCGCACGTGCGGACGCTCCGGATGGAAGACCCGGAGGAATGCTTAGAGTACATCACCAACTACACCAGCAGCCTTGAGCGCGGGTTCAAAGCGCTGGCAGACATCCTCGACCGGACTGGCGGTGGCGGGCCCGATGACCTGATTGACCGCATTCACAAGCTCCGACACGCAACCAAGTTCTATCCCATCTTACTCAAAGCGTGGCCCAACTTTGACGACGAAGAGCGGTACGAGCTGTTGAAAGCAATTGAGACCTACATCTTCAGGGTATATTCGATTGGGAATCACCGGAGCCATACGGGGGAGTCGAGCCTCTACATCCGGGCAAGGGATCTTGACGAGGAGAGTCCTCTCGATGTTTGGGTCAGTGAGATTGCGAATATCATGAAGAGATACGAGGATGATTCACAGTTCAGACGTTCGCTGAAGTCCTCGAATCTATACTCGAAGGTTACCTCACAGGACCTCCGCTACCTCTTTTACTTCTACAACCAACATCGGGCAGCCAAGGAGAAGGAGAAGGGGAGTATTTCGCTAGCAGAGGCGATGGGGAGTGACTATACTGTCGAACACATCTGGTCCCGGACTCCCGACGAACTCCCACTCGAAGATGCTGGAGACTACCCGAGCCCAGAAGCCCGATATGAGGCGTACGTCGATCGGTTGGGGAATCTGACGTTGGCGAGCGGGTCGTGGAACTCGAGCTGGGGTAACGCTCCGTTCGAAACGAAGCGTGATGAAGGATATCCGAACTCGAAACTCTGGGTACAGTCGGATGTCGGCGAGAACTATGAGGAGTGGTCAGTCGAGAATATCGAGGACCGCGAGGAGACGCTTATCGACTTCGTGTTCGAACACTGGCCCACTCCCGAGACACGACTCGGCGGAATCGAAAATCCGACTGATGCAATTGAGGTTCTCACCCACGAGGAGCGGTACGTCCTCCGGGCACTATGCGAGAACGAGAGCGGCGCAGTGAGGCGCGTCATCCACCGGCAAGTGAGTTCATTACCTGATTCTCCATTCGAGAACCCTGAATCGGCCGGGAAAGAACGGGGCAATGTCGGCTCGATCCTTGGCCGCCTTCGCAGCGTTGGGTTGGCTGAACGGAATAAACATACATGGTACCCCAGCGAGGAAGCGATTTCAGCGAATGTGTCCCTCCCGGCGGCCTAATCCATTCCTAAAAGGCTGTTTCAGATGGTGAACTTACAGAACTTCCATTAGTTCGAGATTCCTCGGCCCGCTACAGACAAACTCCCTCCCCCCGGGGTGCTAGGAATCAAAGATTCAAGCGACGACTGACACCGCACGCAAGTACCCTCATCGGCAACGGTTGCTTGGAGGTTGGGGCGTGGCATCGTCGGTAGACTCCACCTTTCCGGCTCAGATACTCCCTATCAAATAAGTGCCACCGCTGGGTGGAGTCCTATAATGGCTCTTCGTGCAGACGGGGAAGGGGATACTCTTCCATCACTTGACGCGAGGTTTTCTCGAAAAGAGGTATCGATGGCGCTTACGATGTGTGGCCTGCTGGTAGATAAGGCTGAGCAGATTTCTCAGCTCTATACACGTCACCGCGACTGGACGGTCGTCGAAGAGAGATGGGAGACTGAACGATATGACGACCGGAGTACCCGAGACAGCTCGAAGAAGATTTATCGGGTTCTTAGCTCCCGATTCAAAACCGCTCGCTCGAACCTGCCGGCTATCACCAAACTCCCCTCAATCTTTGACCAATGTACGAACCACCGGGACAAAGCACAGGTGCTCTACTTCTATCTCCTCGAGGACGACCCGCTCGTCAAGTACACCGTCCACCAATACGCGAGCCGAATGAGGCAGACGGGTGTGGGTGGACTCGATTTCGAGCAGGAGACCGTTGAGCGCCTATTGAATGAGTTCCACTACGACGATGGGAGTGAGTTCGACTATGCCGAGTCGACTACACGACGCTGGGGAGAGGGACTCCGCTCGGTGATGCGCGAGATCGGTGTCCTCGAAACTCAGCAGGCGCTGCACGGTCAGGTGCCGAATATCGGCACCGTTCCGCTACTCGTGGCGGCAGGGTATTCGTGGGAAAATGACGGGAAAGACTGGCTGACGCTTCCCATTGGCTGGCTCTATCTCTTCCAGCCCGAGCAGTATTGGGACTCGTTGGCTGAACGCCTCTCCGACCATCCGAGCTGGGAGACCAGTGGAATCCACGGAGAGGTACGACTTCAGCCGGTGGCTGAGACTTATGGGTGGGCTGAGACGCCGGAGGACGACGAATGACTGGTGAGGACTGGTTCGCAGCCGATGTGGGTGCAGACTTCGAGGAATCGGTTCGTATCGACCGGGAAGATGACGGGAGAGACCACCGCCTCGACTCTATTGACACCTACCATGTGACGGATGAGGCTGAGGACTTTATGCACGACTTCTTCGCCCGACTGCTGGGGCGCTCTGAGGATATGCGGTCTGGGGCCAACTACTGGCTCTACGGCTACTACGGCAGCGGGAAGAGTCATCTTCTGAGTGTTCTCAGAGGGCTGATGGACAGCGAGTGGCTCCGCCAGCAGGATGATGTCTGGCTTCAACTCACGGATGGCCGTGAGCTGCCACAATTAGAGGACCCATGGAACTCCATCCACGAGGAGTACGAGGTCATCCCCGTCTCGGTGAATCTGCTGAAGTATCAGGGTCAGAAGGAACGCAGCTTCAGCGAGATCGTCCTCCGTACCGCTCACTCCTCGGAGCATCTCTCCGGTGTTGATGGAGGATTCTCTACGCAGCTTGATGTAGCGTACTTCGAGGACTGGTACCGAACCACCGATGCATGGCCGGAGCGGACGGACCGTGCTCGGGCGGCGCTCAACGAGACGGTAGGCGATCCAAGCAAGTACGACTGGGCCGACGTACAACAGTACAGCGCGCTCGCCAACGAGGTTCTCCCGACCCTCTTTGAAGAGGAGACGGGGACGGAAGATGGACTGGATGACCTGACGCCTTCGGATCTCGACCCCGAAGCGATGGTCAAGCGCCTCGAGGAACTCCGGAGTGAGCGCGAGGCAGAAGCGGCCCGGCCGGTCAAGCTTGTCCTGTTGCTCGACGAGGTGAGTCTCTTCATCGGAACGGACTTCGACCGTCTCACCGAACTCCAGACACTCGCCGAAAACGTCGATGAGGTCGGTGAGGGGAACATCCAGTTGGTGGCGACCGCACAGGCGAAAATCGAGGACGTGCAGCCGATGTTCGCTGCCCGGGGCGCGGACTTCAGTATCGTAAAGGATCGATTCCCCCACCGATTCGGACTTCCGAGTAGGCACGTCGGCGAGATTGCGACACAGCGGTTGCTGAAGAAGACTGACTCTGGCCGGACAGCGACAGAGCGCATCCTCACAGAAGCAAGCAACGAGCCGGAGACTCTCCTCGTCTACTCTGGAATCGAGCAGAACACGGAACCACCGCTCGACGATATCGACCGGAGGCATCTCCTCGACTTCTATCCGTTCCTGCCGTACCAGCCAGCGCTGTTCCTCGATATTCTTTCCCACCTTCGGCAGAAGGCGAATGACCCGGCCAAATCAATCTTCTCAGGGACTGCCCGAGCGATACTGGCGCTCGTACATGGGCTCCTGCAGGAGTGGATGAAAGAGGCCACGCACGAGGAGACACACGTCATCTCGCTGGTCGACTTCTACGACCTCATCGAGCCAGAACTTGAGGACATTACGCCTCAAGACGTAGAAGTAATCGAGGAGATTGAGGAGCAGTACGAGAGCGGAGCGTTGGAGGCCACGGATGTCGACGTGTCGAAGGCGGTTCTCCTGCTCCAGCACGTTCCGGAGACAATACCGATGACCGAACGCAATCTGGCCGTCGCTATACTGAGCGATCTCGACGGACCAACGCAGTTCCAAATGGAGAACCGCGTTGAAGAATCGCTCCAGCGTCTACGGAAATTCATCAGGCCGTCCCACGACGAAGTCGGACCGAAGTACACGTTCGCAAATCAGGAGGAACGAGAGATCTACGAGGAGGCGGAACAGAATCTCGACACGCCCGACTGGAACGCCATTATCGATGCTATCGACCAGCATCTCTGGGACGACATCGTCCGGGACCTTTCGCTGCCCAAATCGGCAGAGTACGGGGACACCGGTGAGCAGTACCCTGTCCGGTATCAGTTCATTATCGATGGAACTCCCATAGACACGGAAATCGAGGCTGATGATGCGCTTGAGGTTGCTATCGCTGTCGAGGGGCTGTCTCCAGACGCGGACGAACTGGACTACGACGACAATCCGTTAGAGTGGACCATCGGAGGAGACGGACTCAACGACCTTCGTGACACGCTCGTTGAGTGGTGGTCGCTCCGGGCCGCTGTCGGTGACCACACCCTACCACAGTCCGTAGAACGCGACCTCTCTGATCGCGCTACTAAGGCCCGCAGCAAGATTGCCGAGGCACTCAGGAGTGGTTCGTTCGCGGTCAAGGATAGGAGGGATATCCGGGGGGTGAGCACCGCCGTAGATGAGTTCATCGAGGTCTGCTACCCGGACGATTTCCATCCGGTGATGCTACAAATCGGTGAGGAACACTTGCAGGAACTCCAGAGCCTCACTGCACAAGATCCACTCCCGAGCTGGGCTCGGCAGATCGAAGTCGCTACCGAGGACCCTGAGACGCATGGTGGATCCATCCAGAACAACGTCCGTGCGTTTACGGGCCAACAGCTGAAGCAGAGCGGTGGGAGTCTCGCGATGGCTACGATTCTCGATGGAATCGTCAAGCGGAAGCCGATTTACGAAGATGCTCGCCCAGCACTGTGCGCGATTATCTGGGGGCTCTGCCGGAAAGAGGACTTCCTGCCCGTCGATGAGACGGGCGATTCGCTCGAACTCGATACCGTAATCGACCTCAGCGAACTGACTACGACGCGGCTCAAGATCACAGCAGGGAGCGGGGTGCGGGAGGCACTCGAAAAGGGTGGATACATCGATACGACCGAAACCGTCCCCGATGGAATCGTCCGGCTGCAAGAGGCGAACGATGCGCTCAGTCGTCGCCTCGACAGTTTGGCAGAAGACGTGAAGCTGGTCGCCGAGAGCGATATCGAGACCGACTCTGTCCACAGCCTACTGGAGTCGTTCATCGAGACGCTGGGGCAACGGCAGCAAGAGGCGAATGAGCGGCGAAAAGCGGTGAAATCCGGAGATACGGATTGGGAAGCTACAGTGGAAGCCACCAATTCGGCGCAGGAATGGTACGATGACGCCACAGAGGTGTGGAATCTCCGTCTGACCGCACTGGCCCAGCTGGATGCCCAGCTCGTGCTGGCGCAAGAGTCCTATGGATGGCTGACCAGTGAATGCGAAACTGCCAGCCAGACACTTCAAGAGAGCATCGAGAGCTACGACGGAGACTGGTGGACACACGACGGGTGGGACCGCTTTAACGACGCCAGAACGGTCTCACCATCCCTTGAGGGAGCCCTCGAAGAGGCATGGGCGGAGTTCGATGAGTCGGGAATTGCTGCCCTTGTAGACGAGCTCCGAGACCATTCGTGGCTGCGCCCCGCCACCGAGTTCGAATCCAATATCCGATCCGGATTCGAGGCCGAGTATCTCACGCCCCTTCGCCGGGTTACCCAGTGGTACGACAGTCTCTCCGGGGCTGTCACAACGGTCGTCGGAGGAACGACCGATTCTGAGGCGGATGATTTCATCCGAGCCACGAACACGCTGCTCGATACGGGCCCGCTGGATGCCATCGTGGGTGACGATGTCGAGACGTTGCGGGCCACGTTCGACGACCTCCGAGAGATTGTCGAAGACCGAGACCCATCTGATGTCACCGCAATCGGGGTGCTCCCGGCTGATCGTGATTCGGTCGAGACCGAACTCGAGCGGTTGGCAGAGAGACACGATCTGAGTATCGAGCGAACCGACGCGGGGGTGATCGTCCGATGAGCAAGCGCCCACTCAATGACTTTACCGAACGCCTTGCCCAGTTCGCGGATGGTCGACGTGGAATCCGGAACCCGTTCGTAATCGTGCCGGTCAAACCCAAATTCGAGCGACGTGTCGCGGACTGGGTTACCGATTGGGCCGAAGACCCTCACCAGACCGACGGCTTCCCGGACGATGGAACGATACAAGTCCTCCGTCTTGATGAGTTGTTCGTCGAGACGGACGTGTTCGAGCTCGCCGTTGACCTTGGTGCGGGCTCTGACCCGGCAGAAATCAAAGACACGCTCCAAGATAACCTCGCGGAGGAACTCGTCGAGAAGATGGTCACACAGATCGATACCCCGGATAAGCAACGGCACGTCGTGCTATTGACCCATCTCGGGAGCCTCTATCCTTTCACGAGGGCGTCAGAGCTGTTGGACGAACTCGACCGCCGCAACGTCCAGTCGACAATCGGCATCCCCTTCCCCGGTGATATCGTCGGCGGCAAGCTGAGTTTCTTCGGCGAGGAATCGCGCAACTACTACCCGGCTCATCAAATCGACGGCCGGATCGAGGGGGTGCATCTCCAATGAGCGAACCACGAATCCACGACATCTTCCAGCAGTCTCCAACTCGGGAACTCGAAGAAGTCCAGAAGGTCAACGCACGCGAACGGGCCCAGAACGACGTTCGCGAGTTCTACGAGACTGAGAGTGCTCGGAGCGTCCTGACGAGACTCGGTGACTTGGTCGATAAGTATCCCCACGAAGATCCCCGTTTTCTCTACATCTCGGCGACGTTCGGGTCCGGGAAAACGCACCTCCTGAAACTGATCGGATTCGCCGCCGACACGGAGTCGGAATTCGCGGATTTCGGCGAGGAATTGGCGAATCGATGGCCGGGGTTCCAGTCACTCCGCCAGAGCATCGCGGACTCACACGTCGATCGCCTGAAGCCAGTCTTCCTCAACCTCCTCAACCGAGACGCGTCACAGGAACCCCCGCTTCCGTATCTCATCTACGAGGCAATCGGGCGAGAGCTCGGTTACCCGACCGATCCAAACTGGCTGCTGGAGTGGGCGTGGCAACTCGACATGAACCACGGTGACTGCTGGGAGCAGTTACAGGAGATCGAACACGACGGAGAGACGTTCGACGAGGTTTACGGCGAGCGGGCGATGCTCCGCAGCTGGCTCTACGAGGTCGTACCGACCCTCGATGACTCACCGTATACCTCGTCTGCTGAGGTGAAGCAATCTATCGATGAGGCCGAAGCAGAGGTCGACCCGGACGCGTTCGACCCCTCGGAACTCGTTGAGCGCATCGAAGAGGCACAAGAGGCCTTGAGTACGCCATATACAGAGACTGAACTGCTAATCGGGCTGGACGAGGTCGCCCTGTTCATCGGTGATGGACGACACCGTTACCGCGAGTTCCAAGAGACGATGGAGGCGATGACCGATCTGGCCACCGGTCCGAACCCGCCCATCATCGGAACGGGTCAGTACCCGATTGAGCGCATCCACGGAGAGTTCGAGGAATCGGATGTGACACAGCAGCCGTGGTACGGTGCGCAGGAGCCACTCGAAGGAGCTGACACCGAGATCATCGTTCGGAAGCGCTGGTTACAGAAGGACTCGGATGGTGAGGCGACTGTCACGTCGGCACTCGACAGCGCCCCTGACCTCTCGCTCGAAACCTACTCCGACATCACCGGCGAGGCTCCTGATGTTGTCGAGTCCTATCCGTTCCGCGAGTACGACCTCTCCCTTCTGCGGACGGTCATACAGCAACTGATGCCTCGGGGCCGCGTGACCGAGGAGGAGTACGTGCAGGGCCGGGCACTACTCATCCTCGTCCGGTCGCTGTTCACGCGGTTTGAGTGGGGCGAGAAGACGGTCGGGGCGATCGTTACGTGGGACGAGCTGTTCGACCTGCTGGTCGAGGAGACGACGTGCGTGCCCCTGTGGGTACAGGAGATGGTTGACAACAAGCTCATCCCGTCTGCAGACGGTGACGGGGATGCGCTCTCGGTGCGCGTCGCGAAGGCGCTCTATCTCCTGAATCAGGTTCGGGCATCCGTTCCGTCGACACCCGAAAACCTCGCCCGACTCATGGTCGACTCGACCGATGCCTCCGTCGCGTCCGTTCAGGACGATATCGAGGCCGCGCTGGATGGACTCGTCGAGGATCGAAAGGTGTTGACGGAGACGAACGACCGTGGCGACGAGGAGTATCTGCTCGTCTCCGAAGAACAGGAGGATATCCTGACCCGGGCGAAGCGGCTCGCCGGTGAACTCCCGTCCCATCGAATCGGCGCAAAGCTGGAGACGTACCTACAGGATGGCAGTGACCTCCTCCTCGCTGACGGGAGTCGACACGACCCGGATATCGGTGGGGAGCGGAAGGTTCCGCTTCGCTTCGAGTATTCCATCCTTGACCCGATAGAGCGAGCACCGACACCCGAGTTCGACGCTATCCGGGTTCGATTGGTCGCTGACCAGCCAGATACTGTAACGGAACAGGTCGAGGCGTGGCAGTCGACCAACGAGGGGCGTGACGGCGGGGAGCACGTCCTCGTCGCGGTTGACATCCCGAAATCGACCGTCGAACGGTTAAGAGAGGTAATGGGGATGCAGGAAGTCCTCTCGAAGGAAACTGAGACGCACTCGGACTTGGAAGCCGACCACCGTGCCGAGCAACGAGCGCTCGAGTCGGCGGTTCGAGAGCAACTCGAAGATGCCGATGTCTACACTCCGACGGGGAGCACGAGAGGCCGATACGAGGACGTGTTCGAACAGGTCGTGGTCGAACAGGTGCAGTCCGCCTTCGGACAGACTCGATACGTGTTGACGAGCGGGACTCGTCAGGTCGAAGATGCCGAGCAGATGGCCCGGTTCTTCCGGGGTGTCGACGACTGGCCGCTGTCCAGCGAGGATGCCATCACGCTGGGCATCGACACTGACAACCGAGAACTCGTCGACGGCTGGTGTCGCGACTTCCTCGACCACTACGAGAACCAGAAGTCGCTCCGTGGGGAGGACCTCGTCGCACAAACGGTCCAGCGTGGCGGCAAGTACCGAGGTACCCCGTACGAGTCCATCTCGGTGTTGCTCATCACGCTCGTGACGGCGAACGAGATCGCACTACGTGAGGATGATGCATACATCACCGATCCAACTGCCATCGGTCGCGCAGTTCGAAACAAGTCCGATGTGGGCAACGTCCAGATCCGTTTTGAGTCGCTCGACGGCATCGATCCGGATCAGATTCGGACCACCGTCGAGACGATCATGGGCGAATCGCCCTCTGGGAGCGACCCGGACGCGTGGCTGTCCGAACTAGCCGACTGGGTCGACGAGAACAGTGTTCTCGTGAAACGCACCATTCGTGGAGTCAGTCGCGAGTTCGGGGAGGACGCCTCCCTTTCGGAATTGGAGTCCGCGATCGAACCTGCCCTCGGTGGCGGAGAACTCGACACGGAAGACTTCTCCACTGACGATATCGAGGCGCAAGCAGAGCGGTTCGCACGAGCCCGAGACCTGTTCCAGCAGGACGACGAGGGCTCGACACTCTGGGGACAGTTCTCCGAAGGGACGGCGGAGATGAAGCGTCTGTACATCGGCTCGGACGTTACGGGTCGGATGCAGTCGAAAGTCGGCGGCAACGAAGTCCCGGATGCGACGGAACTCCGAGAGCTGCTCGACAACGCTCGGGTCCACCGACGACAGACTGTCGAAGCACAGTACGAGCGAATCACCGGTGAAGGTCCTCCTGAAGACGATCCTGACCAGATCGCCTCGAGTCTCGTCACGTGGCTCTACGCGCACGATGGGAGCACCAAAGAGACAGCTGACCGAGTTTCGGTCGAGTTCAGCGGGGTTACGATCGATGACCTGTACGAGCTCTTCGAGACGGCATGGGACGGGGCAGATTTCTCGGAGGAAGACATCGTTGACCCCGCCGTCATCCAGCAGGCCGAGCGGTACGCTGCTGCTCGCCGCCTCCTCGAAAGCACGGAGCGTGGAGCGAGCCTCTGGGGACAGTTACAGGAGGCCTCCCGTCGGCTGGAAGAGGAGCACCCCGACCACCCGACGACCGCGGAGGTGGCGGAGACCCTTGACCGCTCGCGACCGCCAAGCGTCGAGGAGGTAGAGGAACTCCTCGAAGAGGCCGAGAACCCCTTCGAAATCGAAGAACGACTGGCGGAACTCGCTGAGGAACTCCGAGCCGAACATCCCGACCACGAGACGACGGCAGAAGTCGTGGCTGCCATCGAGGGCGGCGAGCCGCCAGAGGTCGAACGGGCTCGGGGACTGATTGAAGATGCCGAGGAGCTGCTCGAAGAGGACGACCAGTTCCGACGACTGCAGGAGATGATGGACGGACTCGACGACGAGTCGATCGTGCTCGTCGAGTCGAGCGATTAGCGCGATCCATTCGAAGACCTTCCCGAGATTGGAGCCCGATTCGGGTCTGCTCAGTTCGGTCTCCATACGCAGAACTCGTGGCCACTCGCCGCCAAACGTTTTGAGTAGCCCTTTCGAGACTACCTTCATGGTCGACATCGAATGGGCGCTCGAACAACTCGATCAGGTCTACCACTCAGAAGACCACTTCAAACTCGCCCTCGCTGCCGAACTCGCGCAGATGTACGGCGACGAACGGATTCGACTGGAGTGGAATCCAGCGACACAAGCGCAGGTCGATATAGGAATCCGCCGAGGAGGGGTCACGATTCCAGTCGAACTCAAGTACAAAACGAAGGAAGCAGAGGTCGAAAATAACGCGTTCGATGAAAGCTTCGGCCTCACTTCGGATGATGCGCAGACGAAAGTTCATTACCGCATTTTCCGGGACGTGCGACGGCTGGAGGAGGTCGTCGCAGAACAGGGGCGGTCCGGCTACTTCGTGCTGCTGACTAACGACGCTAACTACTGGTCAACGACGACACAAACCTACGACGCTCTGTACGACGATTTTCGCGTTCACGAGGGTAGAACCGTGGAGGGAACGCTTGATTGGCGGGAGGAGCGTGACTGGATTCAGAATGATGGGATGGCTCAGCCAATCCAGTTGAGCGGTCGCTACCGAATGGAGTGGTCGGAGTTCAGTTATGCGGACTCAATTCAAGTCTCGAAGAATCCCGAGTTCCGGAGCCTCGTGTTGCGAGTTGATTAGGCCCGCTCAGTCGGCATATAACAGAGTTCGCTCGTCACCTGATATTCTGAGTATAAATCTTATGATGCTCCCGAATGTCGGCGAACAGTATGCGAGATAGGAAAGATAACATATTCTATTTCGAGTCTGGGACAGACGCAAATCCGCTGGAAAAGAACACCGTTCACGGATTCATAAAGACTCTCTCTGACACGGAAAATATTCTGACCGATGACTTGTTCGCGCTTTGTACGGGACAAAATAACCGTGCTGTTGAATCGTATGACTACCGAACTGAACTTTCAGCGGATGATGCCTCTCCGACCGATGGTGAGGAGCGTATTCTAATCGGTTTATCGAGAACCGGGGGCGTGAGAGATGGCGGTGGGACAGGGGACACCAGTCAAATCGATTCTCGAATCCGGGCTAAGAACAGTGCCGGCGAACCCATCCGTTCACTATTCATCGAGGCCAAAGCTGCCAAAGCTGACCTCAGAAGGAGGCAACTTGAGGACTATGCAGAGGCATTTGACATTACGGCGAGGAGTACGGAGTCACCGTGGAAGACAATCCAGTGGGCAGACATTTACCGTATTTTCGAGGACGCCCGAGCGGAGGTTCCGGATACAGAGATTCCTTCTCGAGACGACTATCTACTCGAAGAAATCAACCGTCGGCTACTACAGAAAGGGATGGTTCGCGGGACGCTAGGGGTAAGCCGAACTGGAGGAGAGGATGGCAATAAATATCGAAAGCGACTGCTTGTCGGCCCTCGCGAGCCAGATTCCGACCCCGTGCTTACCTTCTGGGCGTTCTCTCGTCGGGACGATCGCCCCGACCAGTCGTCCTCGATGGAAGTTCCACAGGAGACCTTCCGAGACCTGTTCGGCGATCTCGACCTACAGACTCGTCGGGCAGTATTCCTTGATGGAGAGTTAGCCACACTTCGAGAGTGGACGGTTGAGAACACCGATGTATCCGAGTCGGACTACGAGTCCGACACCGGCCGAGCATTCGTCCGGGCAGAAAGAGAGGGATATGACGACCCTGCTGGAGTGATGCTTCGGTTCTCCAACGACGATTTGTTCAAAATCAACTCCTACAACGTCAATTCGAGTCGAGGGTGGGTACGCCATCCACCGATTCTCGCCGAACATGAGTGGAGAAATGTGTTTCAACAGATGACCGAGAAGCTATCCGATGAGCAACAGCGGCGCTTCGTGGAAGACTTCGACTTCGGGGCACTCTGGGATGCCTATCTGAAACGCTCTGGGTGAGTGACTCAGAAAGTGGGGGTGTCGCCTTCCTTGTCTTCTGTTCGAATAGATGGTATGGACAATCTTCAAGACACCTCCGCGGTTCTGAAGGAAACATCGCTGACTCTCATATGGACAAGAATTCTGCGGCACCTCGGAAGGCACAACTCGACAAGGAGGAGCGCGAGCATCTCGAAGATGTCGTCACCGAGATGCGCGACCGGGTGGAGGCAAACGTCCGCTATCAGCTCGAAGAGTGCGATCTCGAAGCTCGCCCGGACGACGACGCGTCTCTAAGCGACGAGGAGGAAGACCTCGTCGAGGCAATCGAACTCGAAGCGGTCGATGGCAACGAGTGGGAGGACGGCTACGAGCAGTACATCACGGGCGTCGGCTACACCATCGTCAATCGGCTGGCCGCGCTCCGCTGCATGGAGGTGCGGGACTTCGTCGACGAGGAGGTCACGGTGTTCCGCGAGGATGGACTCACGCCAGCAGCCGACCGGCTGGTCAACGAGGAGTTCATGCTCGAAGAGGAGGCCGTCCTCGAAGCCTACCGGAACGCGTGCGACGACCTCGCCGAGGAGATCGAGATTCTCTTCGACCGCTCCACGGCCTACAGCCTGCTTGACCCCGATGACGACACCTACGAAGACCTCTGTGGGATGCTCGACGAGGTGCCCGATGAGGTCTGGCGGGCCGACGACGTGCTGGGCTGGGTCTACGAATACTACAACGTCAAGCTCCTCGATAATCTCCGAGACAAAGCACGGACGGAAGAGTTCGAACCGCATGAGGTTACCACTGCCAATCAATTTTATACACCGCATTGGGTGGTTCGAATGCTCACAGACAATTCTCTTGGCAAACTGTATCTTGAAGAAACCGGTGAACTACAAGAAGTAGTCACAGAACAGGAATCTTTGTCGCCCGGTGAGCGCAAGAACCGACCCCTCTCACCAGATGAGTCCCCTTCTCTTTCCGATTTTTGCACCTATCTTGTTCCTTCTGAGGACAAGGGACAACCACCAGAATTCGACGGCCCCGAAGACATCCGTGTTATTGATCCTGCTTGCGGGAGTGGCCATTTCCTGCTGTACGCATTTGACGTGCTAGAGCGGATTTGGCGAAACGAGACTGATGTTGATTATGCAGAAATTCCTCGAAGAATTCTCCGGAATAACCTCTATGGTATCGATCTTGATATGCGAGCTTGCCAACTCGCCGCATTCAATCTATACCTCAAAGGCCGAACGCGCGCCGAAGCCGAGGGGGCCGAGGAATTTGATATTCCTGATCTCGGAATCGTCTGTGCTGATGCAAATGTAGCGGATATTGAGGGGGCTGAAGCGGTGTTTGATGAAGTTGCTGATGGAAAGTCGGAGGTTGAGAGCGCACTCCGTCAAATTCTGGATGCTTTCGAAGAGGTCCACGGACTTGGGAGTCTGCTTGACGTGCAGGGAACTCTTGGCGACCTCTTTGAAGATAATGTTGACAAAGATAGTGTACAGATTACACTAGAAGACGACCCGAATGAAAATCACACTCTTGGACAGATACTTCACAGTCTGCGAGAAGCGGTTAATGAACACCGTAATGGAGACTCCTTCTTGGCACAGGATTTACGAAGTTTCATTCATCTGCTAGATATCCTTGCACAAGATTATGACGTTGTGTTGATGAATCCACCATACGGTTCTCGAAATCGTATGCCAGACTCTGTCCAACGATATGTTGAATCCCACTACAACTACACGCCGGAATTCTATATCAACTTCTTCGAAGTTGGAGACCGCATATCGAAGCAGAACGGACGGGTGGGAATGCTTGTTCCCCGCACATTCATGTTTAAGAACCGATTCGAAGAATTCAGAATCGATTTCATCGGGGAACAGAGTAGCTTTGATTTTATAGCTGAGTACGGAATTGGAGTGCTTGACAACGCTACTGTTCGAACTGCGGGTACTGTTGTAAGGTCTGGTGTACAACAAAAACCGACCGGCGATTTCATTCGTTTGCATGATATTGGAACACGAAATAAGGAGAGCAAGTTCACCAACATTTTGTCAAAATCAGATGATGGTGTCAAGAGATTCTTTTCAGTTGATCTATCTGTTTTCTCCGAAGTTCCGGGGACTACCTTGTGCTATTCAACCCCACGACAAGTCCGAGAGTTGCATAGTTCTGACTTGAAGTTAGACGCCGAACAAGCGGGTGTTGAAGGGGACTCCGTCGGGCTCGCTCGGCAGGGGGTAGCTACCGCTAATAACAATCGTTTCGTTCGGCTATGTTGGGAAATCACCGATAATGAGGTATTCAAGCCGATCGCCAGCGGTGGAGCAGATGCATGGCTCGTTCCGCATGTCCCCGAACAGGTAGAGTGGGGAGAGGATGGGAAAGCAATCAAGAGATACAGTCCTACGGTTCGAACTCCAAATGAAGAACTCTACGGAAAGAGTGGGTTAACGTGGACGCGAATCAAAGAAACTGGAAGAAGATTCGGATATTACCCGAAAAACGGATTGTTCAGCGATACAGGATATCTCTTTGTTCCTCATAAGGAAGATTCCTTGTGGACTATGTTGGCGGCATTTAATTCCAAGCTATATAATGCGCTTTTCTTGTCTCTCACTATTGAAAGAGAATGGAATGCTGGCGAGGTTGGAGGCATGCCATGGTTTGAAAGTTTGAGTCAAGAGGAACGACTTGCTGAGATTGCTAGAGAACAATTCCGGGTCAAGATTAAAAACCGATTGAGTAATCCCACAAGCCCATTCTACGTGGGACCTGTCCTTCTTCCGACGGAAGAAAGATCTGGATTCTTTTACAACCACCCTCATACGGATGAGGTCTCCTATTGGGTCGATTTAACCGAAGATGTTCATTCCGGTAAGCAATCGATCGAAATACTCGCAATCAAATCCGAGAAGAAGAGAATCAACCGACAATCCAAGCTCGAACAACTTGCAGATGAGATTGACCAGACGCTATATGATACTGTAAATATCCCTGACGAGGCGCAGAAAGATATTAACGACGAAATTGCACTACGAACTGTTCATGATCCCAGAGATAGGGAAGAATTCAAGCAAGATTCTGTCTCGGAGGAGTCGGTAAACGTAGTGAAGTTAGTTAAGAACCTTGTCCACCACTTCGCGATGGAGGCCGTCCGCGAGGAGTCGGACGGCATCATCCCCCTCGAAGGCACGGACGAGCAGGCCGACATGCTCGACCGCATCGTCAAGCGGTTCGAGGACGCGTACGGCGAGTACGCAGAAGACCGTCTCGTCGAGGTCGACGACATCCTCGGGGCCGAGTCCGCCGCCGACGAGGCGTACCCCAACCTCCGGTCGTTCATCGAGGACGACCTCTTCGCCTACCACGTCGACACGATGGAGAACACGCCCATCGTCTGGAAGCTCAGCACGGCGCGGCTCCTCGCCGACGCGAAAGGCGAGGGCTTCGCGTGCTTCGTGGACTACCATCAGCTCGACGCCAGCCTCTTCGACCGCCTGAGCAACCAGTACCTCGAACCGCGGAAGGCCGAACTCCGCGAGCGCCGGTCGGCGGCCAACCAGCGTCGGAACGACGACTCGCTCTCCTCGACCGAACGTGCCGACGCGACCGACGAGTTTGAGTTCTGTTCGAGCGCCCTCGAACAGATTGCCGAGTTCGAGGAGGTGATGCAGGAACTCGGCTCCACGAGTGAGCGCGACTTCGACGATGACGACCGCGAACGCGTTGACGAACTCGCTCCGAAGGTGGCCGCCTTCCGCGAGGAAACAGCCGAGCGCATCGAGACGATGGCGGAGCTCCGAGAGCGCAACGGCGAGGAGTGGTTCCAAGACACCTTCTCGGACAGCTTTTGGGAGAAGGTCGAGGAGTGGCGCGACGAGTGGCTGGACGCGCTCGACGAGCTGGAAAACGCCTGCGAGGTGTACGCCAAGCCGACGGACGAACCCGTGGAGGCACACCTCGCCGACCTATTCGATTACTTCAACTGGCGGCTCAAGGGCTCGGATCACTACTCCAGCACGGGCATCCTCTTCATGACCTACTACTTCGACAGCGCCGGTGCGGAGATGCTTGACGAGGACGGCGAGCCCTTCGACAACCTGACCGAGGACGAACGGATGCTCGCCTCGCTCGCGACGGGGCTGGAAGACGCGTCCATCGTCGACGAGGAGTACCTCGAAGGGATTGCGGACGACGAGGATATCGACGACGTTGACGACCTCCCACCGCTAGCGGAGTTCAAGGCGCTGGCCGAGGAGATTGACGACCGCTGCCAGACGGTGTACAAGCAGATCCCCTCGGACTGGAGCGACCGGGCGCTCTCGGAAGTGACGACTGCTGGCTACCAGCCGAACCACAAGCATGGCGTCGTGATCAATATCACTCCCCTTGCGGAGCAGAGCGTCGTTCCGGAGATTGTCGAGAACAAGGTACTCTAACCAGTATCCGAAGGGAATCAATAGTCATCTAATCTCGGATTCATCTATTCAGTCTCTCCCACGCGACACATACTCTAATTAATGATGAGTCAGAGGAACAGCATATGTCCGAGGGAGAGGATACATCCGAGTTCCAGACTGCAGATGTTGAGGCACGGATTGCCGGGGAGTTCATGCGGCAATTACAGAAATCTGACGTGGATTTCCAACTGATTGAAATAATGGAAGGGCAACTCGATAAAGACGATTTCGGCGGGGGCGACGAAATTGCCGAACTGATCGAGGAAGAAGCTCTCGCAAATGAGGATTGAGAGTCTGACGATCTCGAACTTCCGAGGTATCAACGGAGCATTTGAGTTGGAGCCAGAGAACGATAATCTGGTTCTAGTCGGCCCAAACGGATCGGGTAAGAGTTCGGTAATCGCTGCCGTCGATTTCCTCTTAACCGGCTCGATTCAGGCCCTTTCTGGGGAGGGAACGCAGTCGATAACGGAGCGTCGACACGGTCCCCATGTGGACGCAGCCCCGGAGGAGTCGTGGGTAGAGGCTGACTTCTCGGTCTCGGGGGAGACACTCACGATTCGTCGAACAGTCAACGATCGGGACGATCCCGACATTGATGGACCGGACGAGTCAACGACAGATCGATTTAAATCGACAGTCAAAGCTGCCGAACGGGGGCTCCATCTTCTCTCACGAGACGAGCTTCTTGACTTCATTACTGCCAAAGGAAGTACACGTTCTGAACGAATCAGGACACTTCTCAATTTGCAACACGTCCGAGATCGTCGTTTGGCGCTGGACAACGCTGCAGAGAATCTAGACGAGGAAGCGGAGCGAATAGAACGCGAGGCACGCAGCCGACGTTCAGACCTCCATAACATACTGGGAAAGGATTCCGAGGACGAGGAGCGTACCGTACTTCAGATCGTAAATTCACTCCGAGCGGAACTGGGAGGTGGCGAATTGGCAAGTCTAGACGAGGAATCGTTCACGTCGAATATTGAGTCTCCGTCGCGCCGAGTCGTCGCATCCTCCCTTCTTCGTTCGGATGGGAGACAACGACTCAACCAGCTACAGGAATGGTTGAGCGACGACGTTGAGGAGTTCTTGACGGCGGACGAGGAGTACGTTGAAGCATGGGAAGAGATCGATGCCGATGAAGAGTCAAGGCGAGCATTAGAGCGAAGACAGCTGATTGAGCAGGGAATTGAGGCGATTGATCCCGATGCCGGGCGATGTCCGCTGTGCCTTGAACCGTGGGAACCGGATCGGCTCGAAGAACACCTTGAAGACCGCTTACAACAGGCATCTGAACTCCAAGAAACACTAGATCAACTTGGTGACCGACGAGATGAGGCTCAGCAGATGCTTACCGACGTTCGTATCACCGCGGATTCACTCCGGGACATCGTTCGAGGGATCGATCGGTTCGACGAGTCAAGCTTGGACGACTTTCTCGATACTGTTGAGGGATGGGAAGAACAGTATAGTGGTGATCCTCTCTCCACCCCGCCGAAGAATGACCTCTCAACAAGTGAGAAGAGAAGTCTCCTGCGTCCAGATGATCTAGAAGCCCTTCTCGACAGACTGAGTTCCCACGTCGAAGACGGACCGCAACTCGATCAGCTCGACGAGACGTGGCAGACACTCAATGCAGCGAATAGACGCTATAATGAGATGATCGACCGAAGTCGCAAGGCTGCAGAGTACCGTAGGATTGCCGACGATATGTCGACCGTACATCAGACGTTCCTTGATGCAAGGGATGCGATTCTAGAAGAGATCTACTCACAAATTGAGGATCGATTCGAACACTACTACACCACGATGCACGGTGATGAGTCCGATCTCAGTGTGGGGTTGAATCCGACTGAGACCGGCCTCGATATTGAGGTTGACTTCTACGAGCGTGGTCAGTACCCCCCACATGCTCTCCATAGCGAAGGGCATCAAGACAGTATGGGAATCTGTCTATACTTCGCCCTCGCCGATTGGCTACAGGAACAAGAAGAACTGCCGATAATGATGCTTGACGACGTTGTAATGTCTATTGATGCAGAGCATCGTCGTCCGCTGGCAGACTTAATGGGCTCGGAACTCACAGAGGATTACCAGCTCATAGTTGCAACTCACGACGACCTCTGGCATCGCCACCTCCGATCCTCTGGGGTAGTGAGTTCCAGTAATGCGATTCAACTCTCTGGTTGGGATATCGAAGAAGGTCCTCAGACGCATGGACGGCCAGAGATGGAGTGGGATACCATCGAGAGTGAATTGGAAAATGGAAATACTTCGATTGCGGCTCATCAGACCCGTCGAATGGCAGAGTGGTACCTCCGCGAGGCCTGTGACCGATTGAACGCGAAAGTACCGTTCAAATCGAATAGTAGGTGGACGTTAGGAGACTTCCAAAGTGGGGCAATCTCAAGATACAAGGAATTACTTCGGGCTTCGA
Source organism: Haloplanus litoreus (assembly GCF_045690335.1). Lineage (GTDB taxonomy): Archaea > Halobacteriota > Halobacteria > Halobacteriales > Haloferacaceae > Haloplanus > Haloplanus litoreus. Next base: position 2,059,668 of record NZ_CP147874.1, read on the forward strand.
AAGCTGCAGAACAGTCATGGGGAGGGGATACTTCGCACATTTCGGAACTGGAAGATGAAGCGACAGAGGTGGTTGACCGAATATACGAGTACGGTGGCGCAATCAATCCCAACGTCCACTATAACGAAGATGAGAGCACGTTTGCAAGTTGCACCCCAAAAGAACTGCAACCGGCTGTAGATGCCTACCGGGACTTCTACGAACTGCTCTGGTGTGATGAGTGTGGTGCCTGTGTCTATATCAGTATGGATGGACAGCAGGAAGATAGCCTTCGGTGCAACTGTGGACAACTCGATTTGAATCTGCGGAAATCATCATAGAAATGCAAGCAACCCAATCCCTCCCAGAAGCCGCGAAAGATACAATCCGCCGTCAGTTCGACCGAGCCGAATCAGACGCCCCGATCATCCTCTGGTGGGACGACGGCAACTATCTCAAGGACATCATCCAACAGGCCTGTACTGAACTCAACGTTCACCTGAAGGTCGCCGAAGAAACCCCACTGGAGCTCAGAGCGAACCCCGTCGATGGCAAACAGGTCTGGTACGTGCCCCACGTCAAGGAACCCGAAGACCGCGATGGCGACTATGACTGGTTCCGTGACGTAGAGCACACAGGAAGTGAGGTGGAACTGAGTATCGAGGATCTCACTGTCCGTGTTTTCGGGAGCGAGCAACTCCAAGCATGGGAACTAAAGAACGCGACGCGGACGGACGACCCCGCGAAGCGACGGGAAGTTGCTCGGATTCTCCACGACAAACTCACGGGCACGCACCTGCCGACACTCGAACAACTCCGGACACAGATCGTCACCGGCGGCTACACCGATCCCGTGGCTTTCGTGCTGGAGAACGGCTGGGGAGACATCGACGATGATTCCGAGACTATCGACCAGATGAAGGACCTGCTGTCCGGGGAAGGTATCGATGCAGTTGCCAGTGAATCCGACCCAGTGGGCATCGTCACCGCGACGCGCCGATGGGCTGTTGCGGAGTGGCTGATTCACGCTGGTGCTGATGCTGACGCCTTCCCACCCGAGTTCCGAGCAGAGACCGCTGGCCCCCACGACCTGCCGGAGCTCAAATCCGTCCTGAACAACACGGGCTCACAGGGCGTCATCGCCGACCGCTATCTCGGTGAGTCGATGTGGCCCGAGGTTGTCCAAGGGGTGGATGACCCGTGGGAACTGTCGAAGTGTATCGTCGACGCTGCGCTCGAACATCGTCTCTGGGGGGAATGGCACGTCTCCTTCGATAGTGGGGATTACGAGACGTGCCTCGACCGGGCGACCGAACGCTACAAAGCCCTCCGAGGGAGCGAGGGCTACCACGGCAAGTACCGGGGCGCATACGGCCCGGACAGCCCGTGGACGGAGACGTGGGCGCAGGCCGCCGAGGTCGCGCGGCTCGCGCATCGACTGGACACGTGGAAGGACCGGACGACCGACGATGTCGTCTCACTCTATGCTGACGAGGACGAGGGAACGTGGCAGATCGACAACGCCGTTCTCAAGCTCGTCGTCTCCGGCGAACCAGAGACGAAGCTCTCCGGGGAACATCCCGCGACCGAGACTCTCGGTGACCTACGGATGGAGCTACAGTCGAAGTACGTCGATTACCTCGAAGACCTCGGTGACCTCGTCACCGAGACGGTTGAGGCTGGCGCTCCGTTCGTCGAGGAGGACCATGCCTACCAGTTCTTCAACAAGGAGTCTGCGGGGCTCGAGAGCGGCCAGACTGTGGCGCTGTTCGTCATCGATGCTCTGCGCCTCGACCTCGCTCGACACCTCGCAGAGGAACTTCGAGAGTACGTCGCTACTCTCCCCGCCGACGCTCCGGAGTTCGCCGTCGAGGAGAGTGTCTGGCTCGGGACGCTCCCCTCCGAGACGGAGTTCGGGAAAGCCGCGCTCACGCCGGGCGAGGTGAGTATGTTCGATATCTCGCTGGTCGAGGGCGACCTGCAGCCACTCCGGAACAATCGCCACGTCACGACCAATCGCCGCAATTCGCTGCTCGAGAGCGATGGATGGACCGTCACTCGCGAGGAGGACGACGGATGGCGGTCGACACGTGTCGCCTACTTCAAGAACGACCTCGACAACATCGGGGAGAAGGAACTCAGCGACCTCGAAGAGATGCTCTCTCGCCGTGTTGAGTCCCTCGCCAAGTTCATCGGCGAGAAAATCCAGCAGGGAGAGTGGGATCAGGCGTACATCCTGACCGACCACGGATTCGTTCTCCTCCCACACCACGTCACGCCGGAGAAGATTTCACGACCCGACGTGTCCACGGACTCCGGGCGACGCTGGGTTGCTGGAGAGGACGTGGACGAGGATGCGCCCGGCGTGCTGCTCGATTCCAGCGCGCGGCTGGGCTATCTGGACGCGAATGTGAGCGTCCTCACGAGCCCTCTCAAGCGATTCAGTAAACAGGGGATGGGCGACGCCCGATTCTACCACGGCGGGCTGCTACCGCAGGAGTTCGTCCTCGACTTCATCAGTATCACGCAGGGCTGAACACGGAAATAGAGATCTCATAGAATGTCATCGCAGGAGATAGATGCGGCAACGGCAGAAATCCGGGACCATATCGACGGCTTCCTCGACACCTTGGAGGTCCGGATGGAGGAACCTCGGTTCGACGAGGTCATCGAGGGAAGCGAACCACTCGACAGCAAGAACTTGAGCCAACGGCGGGAGCGGTGTGTCGAAGATGCCCTCATCTGGCCGATACTGGAGATACTCGGCTTCGACTGTACTCCACGTCCCTACTATCCCTCCGGGGACGAGAACGAATGCCCTGACTTTCGGGTGGAGAATCTCGCCGACCGGGTCATCGGAGAGAACAAGTCGATAAACCAGTTCGGCGAGGCGAAAAATGATCTTCGAACATATCTCGATTCTCAGCGGTACGAGTACGGCATCGGGACTGATGGGTTCCGGTGGGCAGTCTACGAGGTCGAGGCCGATGAGAGAGGTCGCGCCACTACTGTAGATGTGGTCGCAGAGCAGAACATCAAACCCGTAGTGCGGCGACTTGCACGGGAACGCGGGTTGGTCAGTTACACCGAGGAACTCCAGTCGGAGAGCACGGTTGAAGGCGTGTTGGGGCGCTTCTATCAGGTGTTCAATCACTACTGTGTCAGACGCGCAATCGGTGGACTCGACGAATTCTATGATCTGTATGTAGAGGTTCTCGCTGCAGATGGGGAGTACCAGACCATCGAGTCCGACATCATGTCGATGTTGGAAGCACCCGATGATGCCACGCGGAGCGAGGAGTTGGCGTTCGGAGCTCTCTTCCTCGATCGGATGGCGTTCCTCAAACTGCTCGACGACCGTGGTGTCATCGAAAGTATTTCGCTGCGTAAGGAGTGGGAAGAGCACAATCGAGGCCTCAACCGATTCCGAGGGAGCTTCTACTCAACGTTCCTGCAGCCGTTGTTCTACGATTCGCTATCTGCCCATCCTAAGCAACGTGATGACGAGCTCCAAGGGTCGCTGCAGGAGATGCCCTTCCTTTCGGGAGGATTGTTCGAACGACTTCTTCCGAACGAACTGGCTTACGACCTCCCGGACGAGGCGGTAAAGACGGTGCTCTCCCGATTCGTCGAAGGCGAGGGACGGACGCTGATTAACGAGGCTGCGAATGGGTCACTGCTTGAAACCTACACTGAAGAGTACGAAAACCGGGAACTAGCCGGGGAGTTCCCCCAGCACTATTCAGCCATCGTAGGCGCGTACCACGACGAAATCCAATTCGTCGAATCAGAGATAGAGAGGACGCTCCGCTCTTTCGAGGGATGACTCAGTACCCTCCGATAACATTCAAGATGACGTGCTCCATTGACAACTTCATCAGCGGATGACGGACTCTACGTTCTCTCCCGGACAACAGGTGATTCTGAACGGTGCATCTGCCGAAGTCATACAGACCCGGTCGGTCGGCGATCTGCAGTATCTCCGCGCCTATATCGACGGTGAAGGCGTCAAGACGGTCTGTCTAGACGACGTTGAAATTCAGCCCCGACAAGACCCGATCGACACGGTCAGCGATCAACAACTCGAATCCCTCCACCCGGACCACGATGCAGTCTCGGCTCAGTGGTTCGACCTTCACACACAGGCGACGAAGCTCAAACTCGCCCACGAACAGGGCCAGTTGCTGAGTATCTCGAACTCGCTCGTTCGGTTGGAGCCCTACCAACTGGCGTGTGTGAACTGGGTGATGCAGAAGCTTCGCCAGCGAGCGCTCATTGGCGATGACGTGGGGCTCGGGAAGACGATCGAAGCTGGGCTCATCCTCAAGGAATTGTCCGCTCGAAACCGTGCGGATCGGGTTCTGTTCGTCGTTCCAGCTCACCTGCAGAAGAAGTGGGTCAGAGATATGGACCGGTTCTTCGACGTGAACCTGACCGTCGCTGATCGGGCGTGGGTAGAGGGTGAGCGACGACGGCTCGGCGAGGAGGCGAACATCTGGAATCAGGACCAGCAGCAGTTGGTCACGAGCATGGCTTTCGTCCGACAGGACGAGTTCCGCCCGGCGCTCGAAGACGCGTTCTGGGATGTCGTGGTCGTCGACGAGGCGCACAAGGCGGCCAAGCGAGGAGAATCGCCGAGCAAGACCTCGAAAGCGGTCGAGACGATAACAGGGAACTCGGACTCCCTGCTGCTCCTGAGCGCGACACCACACGACGGTAAGGGCGAGGCCTTCCGCTCGCTCGTCGAGTACGTCGATCCATTCCTCGTCGCCGAGGGTAGAGAACTGACACAGGAGGCCGCCAATCGCGTGATGATTCGCCGAGGGAAAGAGGGCCTCTACGACGATAATGGCGAACGCATCTTCCCCGACCGAGAAGTCAGCTCGGTATCCGTCCAGATGACCCACGACGAACGGCAGTTCTACCGTGGCGTCACCGACTACGTGAAACACGTCTACAACCGCTCGGAGAAGCTGAACGAGCCCGCGGTTGGGTTCGCGATGGCGCTGATGCAGAAGCGTCTGGTGAGCAGCGTCGGGGCGATCCACTCGACGCTCCGCCGTCGACTGAACGACCTGCTCGACGCCGAAACGGCGACAGACAATCTCTCCGAGGAGGCCGAGGCCTACCTCGACGGAGAGGATCTCGATGAAGAGGGCAAACAGCAGGCTGAGGACGAAATCGCTGGCCTGACCGTGGCGAGCGACGACGAACAACTGCAGGAGGAGATCGACACGCTTCGCGACCTCGTCGCACTAGCCGAAGGGCTCCCGGTCGACTCGAAGGCCCAGAAGGTGCGCCGGTTCATCAGCCAACTGCTTGAGGAGCAACCAAACGAGAAGCTCCTGTTGTTCACGGAGTACCGAGACACACTCGACTACCTCCTTGAGTTCGTGCAAGACGAACCGTGGGCTGACGAGATTCTGGTCATCCATGGAGACGTGGACAAAGAGGAGCGGGGCCGGATTGAGGACGAGTTCAATCACGGCCAATCGAGATTGCTGTTCGCGACCGACGCGGCGAGCGAGGGTATCGATCTCCAGCACCGTTGCCACATCATGGCCAACTACGAGCTGCCGTGGAACCCGAATCGCCTCGAACAGCGCATCGGACGCATTCACCGCTACGGGCAGGACAAGGAGGTGAAGGTCTGGAACTTCCTCTTCGATGACACCCGCGAGAGCGAGATTTTCGAGATGCTCCAGACGAAGGTCGACGAGATCCGCTCGAAGCTCGGGAACACTGCCGACGTGCTGGGGATGCTCGACGATATCGATGTGGACTCACTCATCATGAAGTCCATCCAGAACGACGAGCCAGCGAGTGCGACCAAGGAGGAACTCGAGGAGATGATCGAAGAGCGTCAACGTACGCTTGAGGAGTGGTACGAGCGGAGTCTCGTCGAGACCAGTACGTTCGACGCAGAGAGTCGCCGGCAGATTCAGGAGGTGGTGGACGATTCCGAGGATGTCTATGGGAGCGAGGGCGACATCCGGGAATTCTTCGAGCAGGCTGTGATGGTCTTCGGTGGCGAGTTCGAGAAGCAGGGCACCAATTTGTATCGGGCTGAATTACCTGAGGGTATTCGTTCGTCGAGCAGTGACGAGTCGTTCGGTCCGTTCACTTTCGACCGGGACTTCGCGATGGAGCACGAGGGCATCACCTACCTCGCTCCCGACACGGATGTTCTACAGCGGTTGATGGCGCGGGTTCTCGACGACGAACGAGGTGAAGTCGGACTCAAGCTACTGCCATTCGTTGACAGTCCGGGGATTACCTACAACTACCGCGTAGCGTTCGAGGATGGTACTGGAGAGGTGATTCGAGAGGAGACGATCCCCGTCTTCGTTGATGCCGAGCAACAGGACGCGCAACAGGCGCTCGGAGAACGAGTTGTCGAGGGAGAGACAGTCTCTGCGAAGCCGGAAGCAGCCCATCTTCAGCAGACCTTGGCTGTAAGAGACGAGCTTCGTACAGCTGCTGACCGGTACGTGAGTGTACGTGTCAACGAGATTAAAGCTGAACTGAGCGCTAGCCGGCACGAAGAGACGGCCCGTGAACTCGAGAATCTAAACGAGTACGCGCGGGCGGAGCGAGAGCGAATCGAGGCCTTCATCGAGGAGTACCAGCGCAAAGCCGAGGGCGGCTCAGACATGAATATCGCTATCCGCGGCCAGCAAGAGCGTCTCGAGAAACTTGAATCCCGCATCGAACGAAGGCGAGAAGAACTTCGCCAGCGCGAACGAGTAATCTCGCTGGCTCCAGAAGTCGAGAATTACTGTCTTACGCTCCCTCTTTGAGGTGGAGAACACCACTGAACAGAAGCTTCCACAGATTGTTCAGGTTCGGTTCTCTAGAGCAATCGAACCTAATCTCAGAAGAATACTCTCGGAGCGGCGGCCCATTGTTCGATTGCGTCAAGCATCGCTCCCTCGTCGCCGAACGAGAGGCTGGCTCGATTGAGTGTCTCGTAATCGACGATAGATCCTCTCTCTCCCAACGGTTCGGACTCTGTTACCGTTAGATTCCAACTTCCCCGGAAGTATCCGAGACTGGCCTCAATAGGCCCGTTTCGCACAGACACCCCGCAAACTGTTCGCCACGGTGTCGGTCCCCGTTCTGTCTTGAACTGTCCCTGAGTTCGTCGGTCAATCTCGCCGAGCAAGCTTGAGCTGAACGGACCCAGTAGTGACCCGGAGTCGTTGAGTGCAGCCTTGAGCCCAGAGATGGTGGAAGCTTTCGAGGAGAACTCCGCACTCACTCGGTCATCTCCCTGTGTAATGGAGGCGATTGTGAACCAGTCGTCAGGTGACGTTACCTCCCATCCGCTGATGGAGGCCGCTACAGAGATATCCTTCCGAGTCCACCTGATCTCGGCCTTCCTGTACTGCTTGTCTTCACCGGACAAAAAGCCAGAATCGTCGATTGACGGTATTGTTTCGATCTGGAAGTTCACCTCCCATTCCCAAGAGCCATCGTCTCCAGCAATTTCCTGTGCGTACCCTTCAAATTCTTCTGCAGTGCTCATCGTTTGTTCTCCGGAAGCGGTATCCTCGGACGTGCCGCGAGGATTCGTTCCATCTTCGTCTACTTCGATGGTGTGTCGGAATATGTACTAATCGGTCTATACACGGTGGTCTAGTGTCCATAGGTGCCACTTTTGTGGCCCCACAATACAGTAGAGAGAATATTATAATATTCTGATATTCAGACAAGTTCCGATTGTCTGGTTCCGATTAGGTGCTAGAAGAGATTGGGAAACCTGCTGGTTTCACCACTCGGCGTCCACGGTGTCATGGCGAGCGGCAGGGTCAGAGTGAGCGTAGCCGAGTGTCGTTTCGATATTGCGAATGTTCACGTTTCAGACGGGAAGTATATATTCGGATGCAGCTTCCTCGTAAATGATGACGAACGAGAGTTCAAACCCCGAATATGCCGCAAAAGAAACCCTGATTAAGCTGATTGAAAACGCCAGTAGAGATCTCAAGATGGTCCGAGAGTTACGCTTGATGACGGATCAAGAGGAACTCGAAGGAGAACTGGATGCATTGGAGGCCGTCGAGGTGTATCTCGCAACAATTCTTCGCTCGATACACTACCGGCGCTCAGAACACTTTGATGAAGAGCAACAGTACGTCACCCCACTTGACGAGAGTCAGATGGAGCATCTGATTGCAATGGCTCAGCGTGACGAGCCTGAGTGGGAAGGAACGGTTCAAAAACGAGGTCCGTCACCGCCGTTTCTCGACTGAACCGACTCGATATACTGGTAATCGTGGAATCGTTTGTTCTGGGTTTCACTCACCACTTCGCGTTCACGGTGTCAGAACAAGTGGCAGAATCCGAGTGAGCGTAGTCGAGCGTCGTTTCGGTACTGCGATGACGGAGCTGCTTTCTCGCGTGGTGAATACCCTCTTCGTTGGCTCAAATCATAGCAATGCCGTGCCGAACGGAGTATCAGCTAAGGGTACGCTCAGAAGGCCGACTCCCTTCCCCACCGGTGGGTTGCCGAAAGAACGTGTTCGAAGAATTTGAGGTATGTAGGGTACCAAGCTTGTTGAGTCAGAGGTTGTCGTGTCCGAGATACCTCTGGTAATCTAAGAACCTTTTGTCCAAGATCTTCAACAAGAAGTGAGGTTCGGTTACTTCCGTGCGCTATTCGAGGGGATAAAAATAACGCATGGAGTTAAGCCACCCTCGATTTGATATTCTGCCGAATGGCAGACAGCAGAGCCCCTCAACCCGCGACGGGTTGGAATCCAGACCATGTTTGCGGGGGTGTTTTATATAGTGCCCCCTGCTGTCGTGTGAATCTGAAGTGTAGTGAAGAAGGATGGGCGCTGCAGGATTTGAACCCGCGGCAATCTGGTCCGAAGCCAGACACTCTGTCCAGGCTGAGCTAAGCGCCCGTAGTTGTGGAAACTCGACGGCCGATGTTAAATGACGCGGTTCGCACCTCGATCTATCACCTCGACAACTGCTAGGGCGGTGAGAGCTCGTCCGTCGCGTCATTTCTCCGCGTCGGCGTCTCATCCCTCGATTCTATGCAATCAAAAAGAATATTACCGGCTCACTATATTTCCATACTACCTCATGATTTCCGGTGAGTTGTGTTGTCCGCAGGGTTGGAGATGTCTCCGTCTAGCACCCCCTGCGAGGGTTCGAGATGTATGACCTTGGCCCGCCGCTCGACGTCGAGGTCGAGGGGGGAAGCAACCTGCTTCTCTCCGGCCCCGCACTCACTGGCAAGAAGCAACTCGCCTTCGACGTCCTCTCGACCGGTATCCGGAACGGCGACGGCGCAATCGTCGTCAGTAACACGGACGGCGCCAAGCGGGTGTTCGAGGACCTAGGTGACCGCGTCGACTACACCGATCGACCGGTCGCCATCGTCGACTGTGTAACCCGACAGCAGGGCGGCGAGGTACGTGACGACACGCAGGTCCGATACACGTCCTCGCCGGTCGATATGACCGGTGTCGGGATCAAGTTCTCCGAACTCCTGGAGGAGTTCTACGAGCGACGGAGCGTCAAGCACAACCGAGTGTTTCTGGACTCGCTGTCGACGCTCCTGATGTACTCCGACCTCCAGACCGTGTTTCGGTTCCTCCACGTCTTCACGGGGCGAGTACAGAGCGTCGACGGCCTCGGGCTCTACGCTATCGACTCCTCGGCTCACGACGACAAGACGATGAACACGCTCAAGCAGTTGTTCGACGGCGTGATCGAGACACACGAGGACGGCGAACCGACGGCGAACCTGCCCGGTCGCTAGCGGACGATTCTTGCACCGGTGGCCCCTATCGTCGAGTCATGACGAACGCCAGTGACACCGACATCGATTCGCTTCTCGACACCCACACCATCGCCGTGATCGGGTGCTCAGGCACGCCGGGGAAGGCGGCCCACGACGTCCCGGCGTATCTCCAGCGACAGGGGTACGACGTCGTCCCGGTCAACCCGCATCGTGACGAGATTCTGGGGCGGCCGGCGGCCGACGGACTGGCAGACGTGGCCGAGCCGGTCGACCTGGTGGACGTGTTTCGACCGAGCGAGGAGGTGAGCGACGTCGTCGACGCGGTGATCGAACGGGCACGGACCCGTGGCGACGTGCGTGGCATCTGGCTCCAGCAGGGCATCCGCGACGACGAGGCGGCTGCCCGTGCCCGCAACGCCGGCTTGCTGGTCGTCCAAGACCGGTGTCTGAAAGTCGATCACGCGCGGCGGCGCGGGTAGCGGGTGTCAGGCGTCGGCGGTGGGGGTGTCCCCGTCCTCGTCACCGTCGGCATCGTCGTCGCCGGCGACGTCCTCGGCGTCGACGACGTGGACTTCGGCGGTGATCGCTTCGACGTCGATGCCCTCCCGCTCGGCGAGGGCGTCGAGGATGGCACGCTGTTCGGCCAGTTCGTGATCGAGATCGTCGACCCGGTCCCTCGTTTCGGTGACCGTCTCTCGCATCTCGGCGATCTGCTCTTTGAGTTGGTTGAGACGGGTGTACACGTCCTCGGCCATATCGACGACCTGCTGGAGCTTCTTCGCCGTACTTCCAAGACCCATACCTGTGCCTTTCGCGCGGGCCTTGAGTGTGTTTCGGGGTCGATTCAGTCGGCGACCCCGATCCGTGGCACTGCGCGCCGGAGGACGACGTAGGCGGCGACGCCGAGGGCGACGTAGCCGACGACGAGGGCGGGATAGGTGGGACCGACGCTGTCGACGGCGAGGCGGGCCACGGAGTTGACCGGGTTCGCCGGCAGGAGCGTCGCCCCGCCGAAGGCGACGAGGACGCCGACGGAGTAGAGGAACTGCGCCGCCCGCCGATCCGGCGAGAGGAGAGCGATGGTCGCGCCGAGGGTGACGACCAGGAGGGAAAGCGCCGCGACGACGACGAGGACGGCGACGGGATGACGGACGCTCGTTCCGTTGAGATCCAGGAGCGCGATCCAGAGCGCCGCCTGGGCGGGGGCGAGTCCCGCGGCGGCCCACACCTTGCCGTCGACGATGTCGACGGTCGTGACGGGGGCGACCCGCAGGAGTTCGAGCGTCCCGCGTTCGACTTCCTCGGTCAGCGAGTCGACGGTCATCGACCCGCTGATGAAGACGGGGAGGAAACACAGCAACGGGAGCAGGACGGTGTAACTGAACCCGTAGTACGGCGAGGCGTCGCTCCGTGGCGGGAGATCGAGCGGCGTCGCCGACAGGGACGACGACCGATCCTCGCGTTCGACGCGCTCGAACGTCGACAGGGCGTCCCGCAACTGCACCACGACGATCGTCGTGCGCACGTTACCGTCGGGCACCGTCGCGGAGACGAACACCCGACCCGCCCGTCGGTCCGCGAGGAGGACGGCATCCACCTCCCCGCGCTCGAAGGCCGTCCGGGCCGTCGTCTGCGAGGCGTAGGCCGTCCCCGTCACCGACGGCTGTTCGTCCACCACCCGCAACAGGTCGTCGCTCGCGTCGCCGGTGACGGCCACGTCCGTCTGGAATCCATCGACGCTGCCCGGATCGTACAGCGAGACGAGCCCGACGACGAGAAACGAGGAGAACGCGGCGATGAACAGTTGGATGAGCAAGGCGAGGACGATGGTCTTCTCGGAGCGCAGCGTCGCCAGTTCCCGCTTCGCGATGGTCAGTCGTGGGTCACCCAAGGGTGCTCACCACCGCGAGGTTGTAGGCCGTGTGGAGCAGTATCGCGGGTACCAGCGCCGCGAGGTACCACTCGCGGGATCGCGTCGCCCCCAGGGCCGCGATGCTCGTCGTCGCCGCGTGGAGGACGAGCGGTGCGAACAGGAGGAGTCCGAGTGCGACGCCCGATCCGACGCCGACCGGCGTGAACGCCGCCTGGCCCAACGCGAGGTCCGGCAGGCCGACGAACTGGACGACCGCGGTCAGCTTCTCGCCGAGGAAGAATCCGATTCCCGAGAGCGACCCGAGGACGAGGGCGGTCCGGGCGGTTCGGCGGCCGGCGAACTCGTCGCGAAAGCCCGCGTAGACGTGGACGCTCTTGGCGACTTCTTCGACGCCGGCGACGACGAGCAGGAGCAGGGGAATCGACACGTCGACGGGGAGGACGAACAGGACGGCGATGGTGAGGAGTTCGGCGATGAAGACGAAGGGGATCGAGAGCACGCTCAGGACGGCCATCGAGCGCCGCCCGGAGATTCGGCTGTTGAGCGCGTCGAGGAACTTCAGCGGGACGGGCCGCTGGGTGAACATGTCCTCCTCGCGGTAGACGCCGACGCCGAGGAGAAAGAGGACGGCGGACCCGACGTAGAACGGTCCGGTCGAGAAGGCGTACTGGGCGGCGGTGACTCCGGTTCCTTGCAGGTCGTGGACGACGAGGGTCAGCGGCGAGATGAGGGCGATGGGCGTCACGTTCGTGAAGATGGCCGGAACGAACGCGTAGGAGGTGAGAAAGACGGACACCGTGACGGTGACGAAGGTGAGTTCCTTGAACGACCGGGCGAACATGCCGCCGACGAACGTCGCCGCGAGGTAGAGCGCGGCGATGGGGGCAACGGCGGCGACGCTCGTCACGCCGCCGCCGATGGCGAGGGAGATGACCACGGTCAGGCCCACGAGCGCCGCCAGATAGGGCAGGGTCTTGCCGGCGACGATAGCCGACGGGGAGATTGGCGCGACCAGCAGGAGTTCGCCCCGCCGGTTGATACGCTCGTCCAGGATGCTACTGCCGTAGGGCTGGATGACGAAGTTCATCGGGATGAAAAAGAGGAACGCGAGAACGAGCGCACCGAAGGGGAACGGCGGCGAGATATCGGCCGGGGACCCGGAGGTTCCGCCGCCGAAGAGGCCGCTGCTCCCGAGGAGTGGCACGCCGAGCGAGCCGTCACTGGAGCCGGTCCCGTCGGCGTCGAGTCCGGCGGCGCTCCCGTCACCGGCGCCGTCGCCCGCCCCGCCGCTCCCGTCGCCATCGCTCCCGCTCGTACTCGCGTCCACGTCGGCGGCGCCGTCGCCGGTTCCGGTTCCGGTTCCGGTTCCGGTTCCGGTTCCGGTGCCGCCGGTCGCCCCTGCCGGCCCCGGGCCGCGCCCGCGGTCGGCGTACTGGAGCGTGACCACGACGGGGAACGCCGCCGAGACGTTCGCCTCCTCGCTCATCGCGTCGAGGTTGTGTCGGCGGACGGCGCGCCGGAACGTCGACAGTGCGGCCTCGCCCTTCCGCGAGTCGGCGACGTAGAACCGGCCGTCGCCGACGACCATCTCGACGCCGCGGCCGAGCGAACCGACGTCGGGCGGCCGGGCCGCGAGCGCCGGAGTCCCCCGAACCACCTCGTGGTAGGGGCTGTCGGGCGCGACGCCGATGCGGTAGACGTCCCGGTCGAGGGCGACGCCACCGCTGGCCACGGCCGCGCCGCCGACGGCACCCGCGAGGAGGAGGGCGACGACCCCGAGCGCCGCCGTCCGCCGGTCGACGACGCCGACGCTTCGGCTCACCTCCCAGCGGGCGATGCGGGCGACCGTCCGAACCCCGTCACGGAGACGGTCGAGCGGCGACCGTACCGTCACTGCTCACCCCGCGGCCCGTCAGCCCGGTCGGCCGCCAGATCCAGAAAGATCTCTTCGAGACTCGGCTCGTCCGTGCGGATGTCGACCACCTCGCCGCCGTTCTCTGCGGCCGCCTCGCGCACACGGTCGACGGCCGCCATGTCCGCGACGGTGACGGCGTGGCGGTCGCCGGCGGGGTCCGTCTCGGGGAGGGGAACCGACGTGAAGACGCGGTACTCGGTGGTGCCGTACTCCTCGCGGATCTCGGGGACTGTCCCGCGGGCGACGATTTCGCCACGGTCCATGATGGCGACGCGGTCACAGACGCTCTCGACGTGATAGAGGTTGTGTGCGCTGAACAGGACCGTCTTGCCCGCGTCGCTGAGTTCGCGGACGAACTCGAGGACGTAGTTCGTCGTCAGTGGGTCGAGGCCGCTCGCCGGTTCGTCGTAGATCAACACGTCGGGGTCGTTCACCAGCGACCGCGCGATGGCAACCTTGCGTTTCATCCCCTTCGAGACGTCGCCGAGTCGGCGGTCACGGTGGTCGAGTTCCAGACGGTCGAGCGTCCCTTCGATCCGTTCGGTCGCCGTCCCGCCGGGCACGTCGTAGAGGTCGGCGAAGAAGTCGAGATACGAGCGGGCGGTCATATCCTCGTAGAGCGGCGATTCCTCGGGGAGGAATCCGAGCGAGCGGCGCATCTCGGGGTCGGACGCGTCGAACCCCGCGACGGTCGCGGACCCCGCGGAGGGGTCGACGAGGCCGGCGATCATCTTCAGCGTCGTCGTCTTGCCCGCGCCGTTCGGGCCGACGATGCCGAAGATCTCGCCCCGATCCACGTCGAAGGTACTGCCGACGACGGCGGGGAAGTCGCCGTAGGTCTTCCGGAGGGATTCCACCTCGATCATTGACCCGTGCGAGGGGTGGCGGTGGGTTAAACGCACGGCTCACAGAATCAGTCCTGATTCTCAGTCTTCGACGATGTCGACCCGTTCCCGGAGCCACGCGGCGGCCTCGGCGAGTGTCTCGGCGTCGGTACCCGTGAGTTTCAGCCGATTTCGCCCGCCGCTGCTCGGATAGCTCCCGACCGTCACGTCGAATCGCTCGCGGACGCCCGCGAGCGTCTCGACCATCGACCCCTCCGGCTGTGGGGTGTGTAGCGTCGTCGAGACGGCGTCGCCGCCGAACTCCGGGGCCACCAGTTCGAAGAGCGCACGCATCTCCGCCGGGACGCCGGGAAACGCGTAGACGTTCTCCAGCACACAGCCAGGACACAGTCCCTCGGGGTTGACGAGCGGGCGGCTCCCCGCCGGGAGCGCAGCCCAGGCGTCGACGTCGATGTCGAGGTCGTGGGCCTCGACCAGGTCGGGGTTCTCGTCCCGGTACGAGGCGACGGTTTCGATCACGTCCTCGCGGACGGTTGGGTCCACGACCAGCTCACGGCCGAACGCGTCGGCGACGGCGTCGGCGGTCACGTCGTCGTGTGTGCCTCCCAGCCCGCCGGTGACGACGACTGCGTCGAACGAGTCGCTCCACTCCCGGACCGTCTCGGCGATCAGGTCCCTGTCGTCCGGGACGGTCAGGATGCGAACGACCGTCGCGCCCGCGTCGGTCAGTCGGCCCGCGAGCCACGTCGCGTTGGTGTTCTCGGTGTCGCCCGCGAGTACCTCGTCACCGACGGTGAGGATGGCGACTTCCATCGGTGGCCCTGCGAGGCCGACGGTGAAAAGAATCCCGTTAGTCGTACTCGTAGAAGCCCGTCCCCGTCTTCCGGCCGAGGTCACCGGCGTCGACCTTCCGCTTGAGCAGGTACGGTGGCTTGTAGCGGTCGCCGAGTTCCTCGGCGAGGGTCTGACTGGCGTCGAGACAGACGTCGAGGCCGATGTGGTCGGCGAGTTCCAGCGGACCCATCGGAACGTTCGTCCCGAGTTTCAGCCCCGAATCCATGTCGGCCTTCGAGGCGACGCCCTCGTCGTAGGCGCGGATGCCCTCGTTGATCCACGGCATCAACACACGGTTGACGACGAACCCGGGCTTGTCGTCGGACTCCCAGGTCGTCTTGCCGAAGTCCTCGGCCAAGGCGTGCGAGAGGTCGACCACGGTGTCGGCCGTCTTCTCGCCGACGACGAGTTCGAGGCCCTCCATGATCGGTGCCGGATTCATGAAGTGAAGACCGACGACGAGTTCCGGGCGCGCCGTCGCCGACGCGATGGTGGTAATCGAGAGCGTGGAGGTGTTGGTCGCGAGGACTACGTCGTCGTCGACGGCGGCGTCGAGGTCGGCGAAGATGTCCTGCTTGACGTCCATGTTCTCGACGGCGGCCTCGATCACGTAATCACAGGCCGCAAGCTCGTCGAGGTCGGTCGTCCCGGAGATACGCTCGACGGCGGCGTCGGCCTCCTCGCGCGTGAGTTGCTCCTTCTCGACGAATCGGGAGAGGCTGTCGTCGATGCGGTCGAACCCGTCCGCGACGAGTTCGTCCTCGATGTCGCGCATCACCACGTCGTAGCCGGCCGTGGCGGCCACCTGTGCGATTCCGCTGCCCATCGTGCCGGCGCCGACGACCCCGACGGTGTCGATGTCGCTGAGTTCTCGCATTGACAGGTCCTGAGCGCGGAAGGGTTGTAAGGGTAGCGAACGGGGAAACGGCGGCGAACCGCACCCGCGACTCGCCCCCATCATTTATCACGGACTGATCTGTCCGTGACAGTAGGCTCGAACGATGGGACCGGACGACTACGACCGGATTCCGGAGACGGTGCCACCGCTCACGGTAGGCGACGACGTCGACTTCGCGGCGGTGGAACTGGGAGAGCGAATCGGTACTGGCGGGGATGCGGACGTGTATCGGGCAACAGTCACCCACCGTGGAGACGCGTACCCGGTCGCAGTCAAGCAACCGCGATTCGAGGGGACGATCCAGGAGCGAGCCGTCGAGGAGTTCGAATCCGAGGCCGAAACCTGGGCCCGTCTCGACGACCACGACAACGTCGTCACGGTGTACGCGTGGGGGACCGAGCCGCTTCCGTGGCTGGCACTCGAGTACATGGACGGCGGGACGCTCGCGACGATGCTGGGGGACCTCGACCTGCCCGAGGCACTGTGGCTCGCCGGCCGCATCGCCGAGGGCGTTCGTCACGGGCACCGTCACGGCGTCGCCCACCTCGACCTCAAGCCGACCAACCTCCTCCTGCGTGAGACGGGACCGGGAACCTGGGACTATCCCAAGGTGAGCGACTGGGGCCTCGCCAAACTCCTGCTCCGACACTCGAACAGCGTGGAGGGGCTTTCGCCCACGTACGCGGCCCCCGAACAGTTCGATTCGGAGACGTTCGGGAGCGCCGACGACCTGACCGACGTCTACCAGCTCGGAGCGGTGGTGTACGCCCTCCTGACGGGCGAACCACCGTTCACGGGGCCCTCGGCGGCCGTGATGCGAAGCGTCCTGCAGGACACTCCGGAGCCGCCGTCGGCGGTCGATCCGAGCCTGCCCCCGGCGGTCGACGAGGTGGTCACGACGGCGCTGGCAAAGCGGAAGGACGACCGCTACGAGGGCGTCCTCCCGTTCCGGAAGGCGCTGGATCGGCTGTTCGAGTCGGTCGTCGACGCGGAACGGGGCGCCTCGGGAGCCGTCGCCGCGCCGGCCGACGACCCGTTCGCCAGCGCCGCCACGGCCACGGCCGGCGGTCACGAGCCGTCGCCAGAGTCGACCGACTCGGCCGCGTCGATGGACCGCGACACCGGCGACGACGGCGACGGACTCGTAACCCGCCGGCGTGCGCTCGGAGTACTGGGAGTGGGCGTCGTGGGCGCCGGCGGGTGGCTGGCGACGACGGATCGCAGCGGTGATCGGACCGATTCGGCTGGGATGCCGGGCGACGACACGGCGACGCCGCAACCGACGGCGACGCGGACGGTCACGCCCACTGCGACGCGGACGCCCACGGCGTCACCGACGGAGACGTCGACGGGCACGGCGCCGGGCATCTCCGGCGACGAAGTCGACAACGCGACCCAGGACGCCCTGCTTCAACTCGTCGAACCGGCTGCGACGATCACCGTCGGTCCGGGTGGACGACTCCAGTTCGACCCGGAGACCCTCGCCGTCTCCCAGGGCGACGTCGTCGAGTGGGCGTTCGACACCGGCGGCCACAACGTCTCCGGGCATCCCGACGCCAACGAGGACGTGTCGCTCCCGGCGGGGGCGGCGCCGTTCGCGAGCTACGACGCCTCGGGCGACGACGTCGATCACCTCTCGACCCGGGAGGCCGGCGACAGCTACAGACACCAGTTCGAAGTCACCGGCGACTACACCTACGTCTGCGTTCCCCACGCGTCCTCCGGGATGATCGGCCGGATCACCGTCCGCTGACCGCCTCGTGCGGTGACGCCTCCCACTCCTCACGCCCGACCACACGCTTTATGTGTGAATTCGTCGGAATGTCCTATACATGATTCCCGGTGCTGACTCCGCGATCACCCGCGACGGCAAGGCACTGATCCTCGCGTACGACCACGGGCTCGAACACGGGCCGGTCGACTTCGAACCGGTGCCGGAGACGACCGATCCCTCGACGGTGTTCGACGTGGCGACCCACGACGCCGTGACCGCCATCGCGGTCCAGAAGGGCGTCGCCGAGGCGTACTACCCCTCCTACGAGGACGACGTGCCTCTGCTGGCGAAGCTCAACGGCACGAGCAACCTCTGGATGGGCGAGCCCGACTCGTCGGTCAACTGGTCGGTCGACTACGCGGCCGAACTCGGCGCGGACGCCATCGGCTTCACCGTCTACGGTGGTTCGAACCACGAGGTGGAGATGTTCGAGGAGTTCCGCGACGCTCAGGAGAACGCCCGCGAACACGACATGGGTGTCGTGATGTGGTCGTATCCGCGCGGACAGGGGCTGAAAGACGACACGAGTCCGGACACCATCGCCTACGCCTCCCGCCTCGGGCTGGAACTCGGCGCCGACATCGCGAAGGTGAAATACCCCGGCTCCGCCGACGCGATGAGCTGGGCCGTCGACAGCGCGGGCAACATGAAAGTCGTCATGAGCGGGGGGTCGAAGACCAGCGACGAGGCCTTCCTCTCGACGGTCCGCGAGGCGATGGACGCCGGCGCCGACGGCTTGGCCGTCGGTCGCAACGTCTTCCAGCGGCAGAACCCCGAAGCCATCCTCGACGGGCTCGAAGCGGTCATCTTCGACGACGCGTCCGTCGAGGAGGCACTCGCCACCACCGGCGGCCTCGAAGCGAGCGACTGATGGCCCACACCGACACCGTCGCCGCAGTCCGCGACGCGGTGGCCGCGGCGGCCCCCGAGATTCGAGCGGGCCTCCCCGGTCGTCGCGAGAAGTCGGACGACGAGAACCCCACCGGTGACAGGCGGCTGGCAGCCGACGAGTACGCCGACGAACTTCTCGAAGACCGTCTCGGCGGCCTCGACGGCGTCGGCGAGTACGCGAGCGAGGAGCGCGCGGCCGTGATCGATACGGGGAGTGGCCTCTCCGTCGCGGTCGATCCCCTCGACGGCTCCTCGAACCTCAAACCGAACAACGTCATGGGTACTATCGTCGGCGTCTACGACGCCACCCTCCCGGCCAAGGGGCGGACGCTGGTGGCCGCGGGGTACGTCCTCTACGGCCCGATCACCACGATGGCCTTCGCCCACGAGGGGACGACGACCGAGTACCTGATCGAGAATGGCGAGGCGACGACGCTCCGCGAGGAGGTGACGCTGCCCGACGATCCGACGGTGTACGGCTTCGGCGGCCGAGTCCCGGACTGGCCCGACGACTTCGCGGCCTACGTCGAAGCGATCGAGTCCGAACTCAAGCTCCGATACGGCGGGGCGATGATCGGCGACGTGAATCAGGTCCTCACCTACGGCGGGGTGTTCGCCTACCCCGCACTCGAGTCGGCGCCCGCGGGCAAACTCCGCCTCCAGTTCGAGGGCAATCCGGTCGGTTACGTGATCGAGTCGGCGGGTGGACGGAGCTCCGACGGGAACGGGTCGATCCTCGACGTCGAACCCGAGGAACTGCACGACCGGACGCCCGTCCACCTCGGGAACGCGTCGCTGATCGACCGACTGGAGTCGGCGGTCGACTGATACGGTTCGTCGTAACTGGATCCCGGTGGGTCGCCGTCGCGTGCCGCCGACGCTCCGGGAATGGCGTACACTGCGCCGTCCGACTCGGACGGCGATTTCACTCCGGTAATCGGTCATTTACTCCGCGTATGCGGCGTATACTCACGGTGGTGGTTCCCCACCCGTGAGGTATGGCAACCGACCTGACGGAGACGGTCGGCCCACCCGTCGGCGGCACCTACCTCGCCAGGGTCGCCGCTCGAACGACGGAGTACGCGACGGTTCTGTGGGCCGTCACCGTCGTCGCCCTCGTCCTCGACGGCGCGCTCACCCTCGTCGGCATCCGCCTCGGCCTCACCGAACTCAACCCGATTGCCGCCGACCTCATCACTTCGGTGGGCGTACTGCCGGCACTCGCGGCGCTGAAAGGCGGTGCGGTCGGCGTCGGTCTGGCCGGCTGGGTCGTGATGCCCGCCGACTACCGCGGACTCGTCCCCGCCGGCTTGGCGCTCCCCTGGGTTGCCGCCGTCGTCGCCAACGTGTTCTCCGTCGGCGTCGTCGTCCTCTCCTGATCCTGTCGGCTGTAGCGTCCGTATCGACTCGTAGCCGGCCGCAGGAGGGGGACTGGGCCGGGGATTCATCCCGTCGGCCGCCCTCCGTCCGCCATGGCCCGTCGAACCGTCCTGTTCTCGCCCGGCGACCGGCCGGAACTGTGCCGCAAGGCGCCCGCGACGGGCGCCGACACGACCGTGTTCGATCTAGAGGACGCCGTCGCTCCCGCGCGGACGGCCGAGGCGCGGGCGGCCGTCGGCGACGTACTCGCGGATCCGGCCTTCGATCCCGAGGGTGTCGAGGTGGCGGTTCGCGTCGCCGCAGACCCCGACGCCGCGGCGGCGGATCTCGACGCTCTGGTCGACCGGTCCCCGATCCGTCTCGACGCGGTGATGCTGCCGAAGGCGCGCGTCGGGACCGCGAACGCACTGACGGACACCCTGGCCGCTCGGGGACTCTCCGTGTCGGTCCTTGCGCTGATCGAGACGGCGACCGGCGTCCTCGACGCGCGCGAGGTGGCGGCCGTCGAGGAGGTTGATGCACTCTGTTTCGGCGCTGAAGACCTGGCGGCCGACCTCGGGGCGACCCGGACCGACGAGGGGATGGAGGTGCTGTACGCCCGCGAACACGTCGTGGTGGCCGCGCGAGCGGCGGGCGTCGACGCCGTCGATACGGTCCACACCGACCTCGAGGACACGGCAGGGCTTCGGTCCGAGGCCGAGTTCGCCGCGACGCTCGGCTACGACGGCAAGATGGTCGTCCACCCGTCGCAGGTGCCGGTCGTCACGGCGGCATTCGCGCCGGATCCGGATCAGGTGGCGTGGGCGAAGCGGGTGCTCTCGGCGCGAGAGGCCGTCGGGGAGGACCGAGGGGTGTTCGAGGTGGACGGCGAGATGATCGACGCACCGCTTTTGACCCGAGCCGAGCGCATCCTCGACCGGGCGGACGAGTAGCCGAACCGTCGTTCGAAAGGACTGTATTGCAGGGGGTCGAATCGAGTCGTCAGATGGCGGAAATCAATCCGTTCAAGAGTCTTCAGGAGCAGATCGACGACGCCGCAGCCTACTTGGATACGGGCGACGACGTGATCGAGCGCCTCAAATATCCCGAGCGCGTCCTAGAGGCGACCCTCTCGGTCGATATGGACGACGGATCGGTCGAGCAGTTCCAGGCCTATCGGGTCCAGTTCAACGGTGATCGCGGCCCGTACAAGGGCGGAATTCGCTACCACCCGAACGTGACACAGGCCGAGGTGACGGCGCTCTCGGGATGGATGGTGTACAAGTGTGCCGTGGTCGATATCCCCTACGGCGGGGCGAAAGGTGGAATCGCGTTCGACCCGCGGGAGTACTCTGAGAGCGAAGTCGAGCGAATCACGCGCGCGTTCGCGGCCGAACTCCGTCCGTTCATCGGCGAGGACCGCGACATCCCCGCACCCGACGTGAACACGGGACAGCGGGAGATGAACTGGATCAAGGACACCTACGAGACGCTGGAGCGGACGACCGAACCCGGCGTCGTCACCGGGAAGGCGCCGTCGTCCGGTGGAAGCGCGGGGCGCGTCGAAGCGACCGGTCGGTCGACGATGCTCACCGCCCGCGAGGCCTTCGACTACTTGGGCCGGGACATCGAGGACGTAACCGTCGCCGTTCAGGGCTACGGCAACGCCGGATCGATCACCGCCGCCCTCCTCGAAGCCGAGGGCGCCACGGTGGTCGCTGTCAGCGACTCGAAAGGGGGTATCTACGCCGCCGACGGCCTCGACACGTCGGCAGTCAAGACCCACAAACGCGAGACTGGGTCGGTCGTCGGCTATCCGGACGCGGACCGGGAGCTGACCAACGAGGAACTGCTGACGGCCGACGTGGATCTGCTGGTGCCCGCGGCCCTCGAGAATGCCGTCGACGCCGGCATCGCACGCGAGGTACGGGCCGACGTCGTCGTCGAGGCTGCCAACGGCCCGCTGACCCCGAACGCCGACGACGTGCTCACCGACCGCGACGTGTACGTGTTCCCCGACATTCTGGCGAACGCCGGCGGCGTCACCGTCTCCTACTTCGAGTGGGTGCAGAACCGACAGCGGTTCGCGTGGACCGAGGACCGAGTCAACGACGAACTCGAACGAATCGTCACCGAGGCGTTCGACCGGCTGGTCGACACCTACGAGTCAACGGACGTTCCGAACTTCCGGACGGCCGCCTACGTCGTCGCCATCGAGCGAGTGGCGGACGCCTTCGACGACCACGGCAACTGGCCATAGACCATCCCGTGCCGAGGGATTCAAGACGCCACGGGTGACTCACACACGTAATGTTACAGGACCACCTCATCAGCGCGGCCCACCTCTCACGGGACGACATCGAGGCGGTACTCGACCACGCGGCGGCCATCGACGCCGACCCCGAGGTCGTCCGCGGCCGACACGACGGGCGCGTGCTCGCGCTCTGTTTCTTCGAACCGAGTACCCGCACGAAGATGAGCTTCGAGACGGCGATGAAACGTCTGGGCGGCGAGACCATCGACATGGGATCGGTCGAGTCGTCGTCGGTCAAGAAAGGCGAGAGCCTCGCGGACACAGTGCGGGTCATCGAGGGGTACGCCGACGCCATGGTCCTCAGACACCCGAGCGAGGGGTCGGCGAAACTCGCCTCGGAGTTCGTCGACGTTCCCCTCGTGAACGCGGGCGACGGCGCCGGCCAACACCCGAGTCAGACCCTCCTCGACCTCTACACGATTCGGGAGAACGCGGGACTCGACGACATCACCGTGGGGATCATGGGCGATCTGAAGTACGGGCGGACGGTCCACTCGCTCGCCCACGCCCTGACCAACTTCGACGTGCGCCAGCACTTCGTCAGCCCGGAGAGCCTGCGCCTGCCCCGGAACGTCCGCTACGACCTGCACGAGGCGGGTGCTCAGGTTCGGGAACACACCGACCTGGACGAGGTGTTGCCGGACCTCGACGTGCTCTATGTCACCCGCATCCAGCGGGAGCGGTTCCCGGAGGAACGGGAGTACCGCGCCGTCGCCGGCGAGTACCGCATCGACAACGAGGTGTTGACGGACGCTCGCGACGACTTGACGGTGATGCATCCGCTCCCGCGCGTCGACGAAATCGCCCCCGAGGTAGACGAGACGGCGCGCGCGAAATACTTCGACCAGGCCCACAACGGCGTCCCCGTTCGGATGGCCCTGCTCGATTCCTTGCTCGGAGGCGACCGATGAGCGACACCGACAAAGAACTCCGCGTCAGCAAGATCCGAAACGGTACCGTCATCGACCACGTCACCGCCGGTCAGGCACTGAACGTCCTCGCCATCCTCGGCATCGACGGCAGCGGCGGCGAGAGCGTCAGTATCGGCATGAACGTCCCCAGCGACAAACTCGGCTTGAAGGACGTCGTGAAAGTCGAGGGGCGCGAACTCAGCCAGTCCGAGGTGGACGTACTCTCCCTCATCGCGCCCGAGGCGACGATCAACATCATCCGCGATTTCGACGTGATTGAGAAAAACCGGGTCGAGCGCACCGAGTCGGTGACCGGCATCCTCGTCTGTCCGAACCACAACTGCATCACGAACGCCGACGAACCCGTCCGGACCGCGTTCGAGGTACTCGACGACGGCGTCCGCTGTTCGTACTGCGGGACGATCATCCGCGATGACGACGTCGCCGAACACATCGACACCCGCGGGTCGGGCGAAACCGCTTTGTGACCGGTGGCCCAACGGTGGACCATGTCAGGAAAGACGAAGTTCATCCTGGTGCTCGCACTGATCGCAATCGGCTACGTCCTGCTCTCCGGCGACAAAGAACCGGTCGAGGTCGACGTCGAGGAGTAACGCCCCCTTCTCCGAACGAACTACTTACCCGCACCCGCCCGTTACCGGCGGGTATGTACGGCGTCGTCACGCGGAACGCCGAGGAACTGGAGTGGTCGGCGTTCGACGCCGGCTTCTACGAGGTGAAGGACGTGACCGGGCGTGCGGCCGCCCCGGTGTCGACCGGGGTCAACATGGTCTCGGCCTTCGGCGACAACGCCGCCGTCGGCGACGACAACTCCATGGCGGCCGTCGACGCCGAGGGCCGTCCCGCGACCCGCGACCGGCCCTACTTCGACTGGTCGTCCGTCTGCCCGACCCACGACCGGTACCGCGAGGGTTTGCTCGAAATCGTCGACGACTGTATCGAGGCGCTGCCGGACCTTCGCCTCGACGACGTCGGGTTCCCCCGCGACGACTACTGCCGGTGTGAGCGATGCGACCGCCGCTTCGCCGCGAGCGAGTTCGACGACCGGGCGGACTGGCGCGCCTCGGTGGTCACGGACTTCGTCGCCGACGTGCGCGACCGGGTGCCGGGCGACCTCTCGCTCACCTGCTACCCCGACCCCTACCCCGGTCACCTGCGCACCCGGAGCGGGGTCGATATCGAGGCACTGGCGCCGATGGTCGACGAGTTCGTCGTCCCCCTCTACGACACCGCCTACGGGACGACCTATTGGCTCGAGACCATCGCCAAGGGGTTCGAGAGTCGGCTGGCGGGCCTCGACGCGGCGCTTGCGGTCGAGCTCTACGCCGTCGAGGTGGACGTCGACGCCCTCGTCGGCGCCACCGAAGTCGCCGACGCCTACGCCGACGCAGTCTATTTCGGCTACGACGCCAGCAACGCGGCGGCGGCCATCCGTCGGATGCGCGCGGACCGCCGCGAGGGCGTCTCACACGGCGACGCCGTCGACGACGATCGGGATCACAGCGGCCCGTAGGAGAGCGCCCAGATGACGGCGATACCGAGCGAGAACACGAGGACGGCGAACAGTCCAAGTACGTACAGCATACGTCCCGTCGTCATACGCCCCGTTCGGCGTGGATTCCTATAGCTTCGGCGGTGATCACACCAGATCGTCGAAGGCGTCGCCGGCGACCCCCGATCCCTCGGGGACGGCGATAGTGCCGCGGTCGACCGGCACCGGATCGGCGGCGAGATCCGTGGCGAGCGCGCTTCCGGTCGCCAGCCCACAGGCGCGCACGTCCGGAATCGCCGCGGCGACGTGGACCGCCGCCGTCCGGGCCGGCACGGCGTCGATGGTCGTCGTTACCACCGGGTCGACGCCTGCCGCCCGCGCGTCGGTCGCCGCCCGGTACGCTCGACCGGGGCCACCGAGCGCCATCGGCTTCAGGATCAGCACGTCCGCGGCACCGGCCTCCAGTACCGCTGCCGGGTGCATCTCGGCCAGTGTCTCGTCGACCGCGACGTCGACACCGCGGTCCCGGAGGGCGGCGTGCCCGGACAGGTCCCCGGCGGGGAGTGGCTGTTCGAGGTAGGCGAGATCCAGGGCGGCGAACGCGTCGACCGCTTCCATCGCCGTCTCGCGGTTCCATGCACCGTTTGCGTCCGCCCGGAGGGCGACGTCCGCCCCCACCGCGTCCCGGACCGCGCGGAGGCGTGTCACGTCGCGGTCCAGGGCCCCGACGCCGACTTTCAGTTTCAGGCAGTCGAAACCTGCCTCGACGGCTTCGGTCGCCGCCGTGACGGTCGCGTCCACGTCGGCGTCGCCGAGCGTCGCGTTCACCGGCACCGTCGCCGCCGGACCGTCGGTGAGGAGGGACGCCAGCGAACGGCCGGCGTACCGTCCCGCGGCGTCGAGGAGCGCGTGTTCGACGGCGTGACGGGCCGCGGGGGCGTCGTCAAGCGGGTCGGTCACGGACGGCGGTGCGTCGTTCAGTGGGTCCGGCGCGTCGCCGGCGTCGGCCACGGCGTCGAAGAGCGCGTCGTCGCCGGCGGCGGCCACGGCGTCGAGGGCGGTCCGGCAGTCGGTGAGCGACTCCGTCCATCCGGGGAGCGGCGTCGCCTCGCCGACACCCCGGACGTCGTGGGCGTCGATACCGACCAGCACCCCTTCGCGGCGCTCGATGCGGCCACGGGCGGTCGACAGGGGGCGCGCGAGGGGGAGCGAGAAGTCGCGCCGATTCATCTCATATCCCGACGGCGAGGCCGACGCCGAACAGAAGGGCGTGTGCGGCGAGCAGTTTGCCGGTGCGTTCGAGCGCGGGGTTCAGCGCCTCGCCGGCAGTCCGGGTACAGACGGTGCGGCCCACGCTCGCGGCGAGCGGGAGCGTCAGGAGTGGCAGCACGACGGCGGGGGAGGCGGGACCGACGAGCCACAGCGCGGGCGGGACGAGGTACGCGAGGGCGAGGAGCGTAACGTACTGAACGCGACTCCAGCGGTAGCCGAGGCGAACGGCGAGCGTTCGCTTGCCCGTCCGTGCGTCGGTTTCCATGTCGCGGACGTTGTTGACGACGAGGATGTTCGTCGACAGCGCGGCGACGGGGAGGCTAGCGACGACGGCGACCGGCGGGAGCGTTCCCGGCGGAATCGTGAGCGGGAGCGGTGCCGCGAGGACGGCGGCCGCCTGGACGTAGTACGTGCCCGTGACGGCGACGACGCCGAAGAAGACGAACACGAAGACGTCGCCGAGGCCGTGGTAGCCGAGCGGGTAGGGACCGCCGGTGTAGGCGTAACCGGCCGCGACGGACAGCAGCCCGACGACGAGGATGGGAAGGCCGCCGACGTAGACGAGCGTCGTGCCCACGAGGACGGCGGCGCCGAACGTGAGGTAGGAGGCCCGCTTTACCGATTCGGGGGAGATGAGTCCCGACTGCGTGACACGGGTGAATCCCTCGCGGTCGTCCGTGTCAGCGCCCTTGACGGCGTCGTAGTAGTCGTTGGCGAAGTTGGTGCCGATCTGTATGAGGGCGGCGCCGATCAGCGCCGCGGCGGCGGCGAGCACGTGGTCGACCCCGCGGCCGACCGCGAGACCGGTTCCGACGGCAACCGGAGCCGCCGTCGCCGGGAGCGTCTGTGGCCGTGCGGCCATCACCCACGCCCGGGATCGGCTGATCTCCTGTGTGCTCATCGTCGAACGGTCGGGACGCCACCGCGTAAAGACTGCCGCTTTTCGACCTACCACCAGACGGCGAACAGGAGGCGGAACGTCGCGTAGGCGCCGGCGGTCGAGAGGATCGGAACTACGTTCTGCATCAACACGACCCGCCCCGTCGTCTCGGGGTTGAACAGGTCGGCGGCGCTCGGCGTGTCCTCCGGTTCCTCCTCGCCGATCTCCGGCGCCTCCTCGCCCGGTTCGTCGGCGGTGAGTGCCCCGACGGAGACGTTCGGCTTCTTCTCGCCGCGGACGCCCTCGGAGACGGTGATAGATCGGGTCGCGCGCCCCCACCCGAGGCCGACGATGGACATCGTCGCGATGATGACGAACGAGGCGGGGATGCCGATGGCCGACAGGCCGATGACGATGCCCGAGGAGATGACGGCGACGACGATAGCCGCCGTCAGCGGCAGGTCGGTGATGTCGTTGCCGAGGGTGTCGAGCGTCCGGCGAGCGATGGTGAGCGCCCCGACTGCGACGGAGAGGCAGCCGAGGACGATCAGGAGATTCAGATCGACGCCGGCGCCGTAAAGCGGCGCGATGGCGTTGGCGATGTTCGACGTGCCTGACGAGAAGGCCATTAGACAGCCGATACTGATGACGACGACGGTCCCCGCGACCTCTCGACGGGTGGTGTTCGGGCCCGACTTCGGCATCGGAATCGCTCCGGAGCGGTCGAGGGTGAGCAGGTTCCCGTCGCTGCGCTCGATGGCGATCCAGCGGTTGATCGCCGGGTAGAAGTATCGGCCGACGACGCCGGACACCCAGAATCCGACGAGAGGGGCGACGATCCACCAGACGGCGATTTCACCCATGACGGCCCAGTCGAGTTCGCCGGCCGCGACGCCGAGGCCGGCGATAGCGCCGACTGCGGTCATCGACGTGGAGGCCGGCACACCGGCGTAGTTGCCGACGAACAGCGCTCCGCCGATGAAAAAGAGGACGACGATACTCGACTCGACGGTGAAGACGCCGGGATCGGTCACCAGTTCGCGACCGAGCGTGTTCACGACCCGCCGGCCGATGGTCCACGCGCCGACGGAGAAGAACACGGCCATGAGGGCGCCAGCGAACAGTTTCGAGATGACGCCCGCCCCGACTGCCGGCCCGAAGGCCGGCCCCGTGTTCGACCCGCCGATGTTGAAGCCCACGAACAGCGAGACGCCGAACCCGACGAGCAGGAGTGCCCCGATCATGCGTCGCCGTCGCCCCCACGACCCGTGCGTTCGTGCGGACCGATCCGTCGCTTTCGGCTCATCGATTTTCCGCCTCCGCGTCCGCGTCCGCCTCCGCGTCCGTCTCCGCGTCGTCTTTCGTCATCGCGTCGATCTGATCGGCGCGCGGGCGCCTGTCGACGCGGTCGTTCACCTGCTGCAGTTGCTCGATGATGTCGTCCACCTCCTCGGAGAGTGTGCGTTCGACGTTTTCGGTCACCTCCTCGGTGACCGTCTGTTCCACCTTCTCGGTGACCTCTTCGGTGACTTCCTCGGCGACGGTTTTCTCGACGCTCTCGGTGACCTCTTCGGTGACTTCCTCGGCGACGGTTTTCTCGACGCTCTCGGTGACCTCTTCGGTGAGCGTCTCCTCGACTTTCTCGGTCACTTCCTCGGTCATCCACTCGGGATCGAACCGGGCCATCTTCCACACGACGTGTACCACGTAGGAGACGAGGGCCCCGATTCCGAACGCGACGCCGACGTTCGTCCCCAAGACGAGGATGAGCCCCACCGCTAGGAGAATAACTAGCCCGTACGCCAAGTCGACGAAGAAGTCGACACGACTCGGATTCATCGGTAACTACCTCGATTTGAGGGCTTCGAACATATACCCTCTCGCTTTCCTCTCGTGGAGCCGTCCATCAGTAGTGCCATGGTACGTTCGAAAAGTCCGGGTCTCGACCCTCGAGAAACGCGTCCCGTCCCTCGCTCGCCTCGTCGGTCATGTACGCGAGTCGAGTCGCCTCGCCGGCGAACACCTGCTGGCCGACCATACCGTCGTCAGCGAGGTTGAACGCGTACTTCAGCATCCGCATCGCGGTCGGACTCTTCCCCGTCATCGTCTCGGCCCACTCCAGGGCCACCGTCTCTAGGTCCTCGTGTGGCACCGCCTCGTTCACCATGCCCATATCGGCCGCCGCTTCGGCGCCGTAGGTCTTGCCGAGGAAGAACACCTCTCGTGCCTTCTTCTGGCCGATCTGTCGGGCGAGGTAGGCGGAGCCGAACCCGCCGTCGAAGGAGGCGACGTCCGGGTCGGTCTGGAGGAACTTCGCGTGCTCCTCGCTCGCGAGCGTGAGGTCACAGACGACGTGGAGGGAGTGCCCGCCACCGACGGCCCACCCCGGGACGACGGCGACGACGGGTTTGGGCATGAAGCGGATCAGCCGCTGCACTTCGAGGATGTGGAGGCGTCCGACCGTCGGCGTCTCCGTCCCCAGCGACGCGTCGTCGGTCGCCGCGTCGGTTCCTTCGGCCGGCGCGGCGTCGTCGTCGTCGCGGTACTCGTAGCCAGACTCGCCGCGGATGGCCTGATCGCCGCCCGCGGAGAACGCCCACCCGCCGTCCTTCGGTGACGGGCCGTTGCCGGTCAGGAGGACACAGCCGACGTCGGGTTGCTGCCGGGCGTGATCCAGCGCCGCGTACAGTTCGTCGACGGTGCGGGGGCGGAAGGCGTTGCGCACCGCGGGCCGGTCGATGGCGACGCGGGCCGCGGGGGTGTCGACCGCCCGGTGGTAGGTCACGTCACTGAACTCGTCGGTGACGGCCGTCCACCGGTCCGGGTCGAAGAGGTCCGAAACCATACCCCGACAGGGGGGCGGCGTGCGCAAAAAGATGCAGGTCGGCGGTCAGGCCACGCCGTCCAGCCACCGCGCGACGGGACCGGCCGGCGCCGTCATCCAGGAGACGACGAACACCGTCGCCGCGACGAGGACGCCGAGCAGTATCGCCGCCGAGATGACTACCGCGTAGACGAGGACGGTCAGGACGGCGGCGCCCGTCACGATCCGCCGCTCTCGGGACATGTCGTCGAGGGGGGTCCCCGTCGACAGCCGGTCGATCATCCACCCCAGCAGGTAGAGGACGGCCCCGACGAAGACGCCGAACAGGAAGTCCCCCGCGACCACTCCCGCGTAGGCGACGAGGAGGAGCACCAGTACGAGGATCGGTAACCGCCAAGTTCGAATCGTGGAGGGCATCGGTCTCGACTGCTCACCCCGGGTCAATAAATCCGGCTCACTCGGCGAGTACGTCGACGGTCGCGGCCAGGAGGCGCTCACGCGTCCGCTGGCTCGCTTCGGCGTCCGTCCGCACTTCGAGGACGTCCGTACCGTCGCTCTCGACGGCGTCGGCGTAGGCCTCCCTGAACGAGTCGCGGTCGGACACCGAGACGTGTGTCAGGTCGTAGAGATCGGCCGTCGGTTCGAACTCCATACCGTGGGGTGTCCGGAACGAGTCCGTGAAGGGTGGGTCGAAGGATTCGATTGGAAGGCGGTGGAAGATGCCGCCGCCGTCGTTGTTGAGCAGGACCACCGTCGCGTCGACGCCACACCGGAGCGCCGACAGTAGGCCGTTGCCGTCGTGGTAGTACGCCAGGTCGCCGACGACGAGCGTGAGGTGGTCGGTCGTGGCGCTCCCGGCACCCAGCCCAGTGGAGACGACGCCGTCGATGCCCGAGGCGCCGCGGTTCCCGAGGACGGTGTATCCCGCTGCGGACGGCGGAACGTAGCGGTCGGCGTCGCGGACGGGGTTCGAGTTGGAGACCACGAGCGTCGACGGTTCGGGCGCGAGGTCGGTCACGTCCGCGAGGATGGCACCCTCGAAGTAGCCGCCTGCGCCGTCGCCGGTCACCCCGCCGACGGTCTCTCGGTGGGTGCGGTCGGCCTCGCTCCAGCGCTCGCGCCACTCCGGGGCGTCCGGGCCGCCGACGAGTTCCGCGAGCCGGGCCGCCAGACGCGAGGGATCGGCGACGACGAGGTCGGTCGCGCGGAACTCCGCCTCGCGCCATCCGCCCGCCGGATCGACGACGAACTGGCGGGCGCCGGTCCGGGAGAGGTACTTCCGGAGACGTTTCGAGGTTGGCGAGGCGCCGATCCGGAAGACCACCTCGGGAGCGGGCCAGTCCGCGGTGACCCGCGAGTCGAGGTAGCCGTCGTAGCCGCCGACGGTCGTCGTCACGCGGGTGTGGCCGCCGAAGCGCAGGCCCGAGAGCGGGTCGGCGAGGATCGGAAAGCCCGTCGCGTGCGCGAGGGCGGTGATCGCCTCGGGATCGACGCCCGGCGGATCGGTCGGCCCGGCGACGATCAGCCCGCGACCGACCGACAGTCCCTCGACGACCGGTCGGAGGTCGGCCCGATCCAGTCGGGGCGTGCCCGCCGTCGTCGTCACGAAGGGCCGGTCGTCGTCGCGGCCGGCGGCGGCGAGGGGGTCGATATCCGTGGGGACGTCGCCCGTCACCGGCGTCGGCTCCAGTGGCTTGCGGAACCGACAGTTCAGGTGAACCGGCCCCGACGGCGTTCCCGTCGCCTCGGCGAGGGCGCGGGCGGCCGTCGTCCGCAGCGACCGGAGCTTTCGTTCCGTCGCTTCGGGTTCGGGCAGGTCGGCGTACCAGCGGACTGCGTCGCCGTACAACTTCTCCTGATCCACGGTCTGGTTGGCGCCGCTGTCGTGGAGTTCGGGTGGGCGATCCGCGGTGAGGAGGAGGAGGGGAACGCGCCCACGGTCGGCCTCGATCACGGCCGGGTGGTAGTTCGCGGCGGCGGTCCCCGAAGTGCAGATCAGCGGCGTCACCTCGCCCGTTCGTCTCGCGCGCCCGAGGGCGAAGTAGGCGGCCGAGCGCTCGTCGAGGACGGAGTAGGTCCGCAGGTCGTCGTGTTCTTCGACGGCGGTCACGAGGGGTGTCGAACGACTGCCCGGCGAGACGACGACGGCGTCGACGCCCGCGCGGACGAGTTCGTCGACCAGCGCGCGCCCCCAGAGGACGTTGCGGTTCGGCGCGCTCATCGCTCCAGTTCGTCGAGAATCGGGCGGTATTTGAGCTGTACTTCGTCCCACTCCTGGTCCGGATCGGAGTCGGCGACGATGCCGACACCGGCGAAGAGTGTCGTCTCGGCTCCCCTGGCGACCGCCGAGCGAATGGCGACTGCGAAGGAGCCGTTGCCGGCGGCGTCGACCCAGCCGATGGGCGCGGCGTACCAGCCGCGATCGAACGGTTCCGTCTCGCGGATGGTCGCGAGCGCTCGCTCCGGGGGTAAGCCCCCGACTGCGGGCGTCGGGTGGAGCGCTTCCACCAGATCGAGGACGTGCGTCTCGCGGTCGAGCGTCGCCGTGATGGGGGTGAAGAGATGCTGGATCGTCTCCAGACGGCGGACGCGGCGCTCACCTGCGGTGATGGAGGACGCAAACGGCGCGAGTTGCTCCCGGATGGTCTCCGCGACGAGTTCGTGTTCGTGGACGTTCTTCTCGTCGGCGAGCAGTTCCTCGGCCAGCCAGTCGTCCTCCGCGGGTGTGTCGCCGCGGCCGGTCGTACCGGCGAGCGCGCCGGTGGTGACCGTCCGCCCGTAGCTGCTGACCAGGCGCTCCGGCGTGGCACCGAAGAAACTCGACCGGTCCGGATCCGCCGTCGGTTCGACGAGGAAGCGATAGCAGTCGGGATACGTCGACCCGAGGCGGGCGAGCACGTCCGGCACCGAGAGCGGCCGGTCGAGCGTCACGTCGAGGGCCTGCGCGAGGACGACTTTCTGCAGGTCGCCGGCGCGGATGCGCTCGACGGCCGCCTCGACCGAGTCCTGCCACGCGGCGCGGGGAGTCGTCCGCGTCCGCGAGACGATTTCGGGGGGTACTCCCGGGTCGGCGTCGTCGATACCCGCCAGACGCTCGCGTTCGTCGTCGAGTCGTTTCTCGACGGCATCCGCCGTCGCGTCCGGGCCGACGGCGTTGACCGTCAACCACGTTCCGCGGTCCGTCTCGGTCACCTGAACGCGCGGCAGGACGAAGCGCGCGCCGGGGAAGTCGGCCCACACGGAGCCGTCGCCGCCGTCGTCGTGGAAGGCGAAGCCGCCGAACAGGCGCGGACAGGCGGCCTCGGTGCCGGCGTGAACGTCGCCCGAGCGCAACATCCGATCGACGCCCTCCCTGATCGCGGTGAACCGATTCCCGCCGTCGGCGGTGATGGCGGCGGCGACGCCGCCGGCGACCACCGTCGCCTCGTCCGGGGCGGCCCAGAACGTCCGCGGGGCCGGCAGCGCGTCGAGGGCGGCACGGAGCGAGGGGACGGACGTCCGAATCGACCGACTGACGAGACGCGTTCCCGTCTCGTCACTTCGCGGGACACCCATTATAAATCCGTGAGGCCGCCGCACTCTTTTACCTAACTATCCGTAGCGTTCCTCGCGCCAGGGGTTCGCCGTCACGGAGTAGCCCCGTTTCTCCCAGAAACCCCGCTGCGGTTCGGTGAGGAACTCGACGCCCGTCACCCACTTCGACCCTTTGTAGGCGTACCGGTGCGGTGTGACCACCCGGACCGGGCCGCCGTGGTCCCGTGACAGGGGGTCGCCGTCGAACTCGAAGGCAAAGAGCGTCTCGGGGCGCAGACACGCGTCGAGTGGGAGGTCGGTCGTGTAGTCGTCCGCGGCGTGAAAGAGGACGTGTACCGCGTCCGAATCGACGCCGACGCGGTCCGCGAGGGCGGTAAACGGCACGCCGGTGAAGTCACAGTCGAACCGGCTCCACCCAGTCACGCAGTGGAAGTCCTGGCGCTGCGTCTCGACGTCCAGATCGGTGAACGCCTCCCAGTCGAGGGTGACCGACTCCTCGACGGCACCGCTCACCCTGAGCGACCACTCCTCGCGGGTAACTCGGGGGACGTTCCCCTTCGAGAGGACGGGAAACGACTCCGTCCGGCGTTGTCCCGGCGGGAGCCGTTCGTCCCCGAACTCCCGGTAGAGGTCCGTCGTGTCCCTGACCATAGCTCCCCTGACAGCTCGAGATACCTATTCGTGTCGGTCGATTACGCGAATATGAAACTGTATTTCGTAATCGCGTGAAATTACCTCGGTTCGCGTAATCCGTGATTATGATAATCCGAACCAGCCCCCGCAGAATTTAAATACGCCCCTTCCAAACCGTCGAACGTTCAAATGCCGAAAGTGGAAATAACGGTCCCGGAACATCTGGAGATGCAGATCGCTCAGTTGATCGAGCAGGGCGAGTTCGTCAACCGGGAGGAAGCCATCCAGGAACTGCTCTCTACGGGTCTCCGGGCGTACAAGACGAGCGGTCCCATCGAGGAGGAAGAACCGGGATTCGAGGACGAGGGGATGATGGGACACGAAGACGAGTACGTGTTCTGATCGCGGGCACGGGGCCGCAACGAGGGGGCGCGTATGAGAGCCAGCCGCAATAATCCTTAACCGCCCTACCTCCGTATCCGGAGGTATGCACAAGGAAGAACTCCTCGAACTGCACGAGCAGATGGTGGCGATCATGAACTACTTCCGGAGCCAGGAGTCGGTCGACGAGACGATCTTCGACCCCTACGAGTCGCTGAGCGTCGACCCATCGCACGTCCACAAGTCCAAGAGCGAGCACAAACACGCGGTGTTCGTCCTCGGCAATGCCCTGGCGACGGCGATGAGCGAAGACGAGTTCTCCGACGCCGGTCGGGTCGGCAAGCGCATGGCCGAACTCGCCGAAGACGCCGAAAACAAGCTCTAATACTGCCGGTTGTACGTCGAGCGGCTATTCGTCGTCCGGGGGAGCGAACAGCGTGACACAGGTACAGCCGACAGTATCCCTTCCGGGCTCGGCTCCCGCCCACCTTTCGTCCTCGAACGCCGCTGCTTGGCCGCGGCCACCCTGCCCGTCGGATTCATTACCTGCGGGGCGTGAACGGGGAGCATGCTCGGCGTTCCGGACTCGGCGACGCTCTTTCGTCTTGCAGTAGGACTCGCCGCCGTCCTCGCTCTCGCCGCAGTCGTCGCGCTCGACCGTCCCCGCGGTCGCTGGGGAGCCCGCCTCAGATCCCGGTTCGTCCTCGGCGTCCCGTGGGGCACGCTCGTCTCCGTCGGCGTCGTCCTCGCGGTGTACCTGTTCGTCCAGGGAGGGTGGGACCACTGGAACGCGCCAGTCACTATTCCGTTCCGGGCGTGGTCGTACTTCTACCCGCTGGGGATGCTGACCGCCGGCTTCGCCCACTCCGGATCGGGCCACCTCGTCGGCAATCTCGTCGGTACCGTCGTGCTGGCGCCCATCGCGGAGTACGCCTGGGGACACTTCCCCCGCGAACGCGGCGTCCAGACGTTCACGTCGCCGCTGACCAATCCCTACGTGCGGGCCGTCGTCGTCTTCCCGGCCGGCGTCGTCGCCGTTGGCCTGTTCAGCGCCGCCTTCGCCATCGGGCCGGTCATCGGCTTCTCCGGCGTTGTCTTCGCCTTCGCGGGCTTCGCGCTGGTCCGGTATCCGATCACGACGGTCGTCGCCGTCACCGTCGGGAACGCGGTCCGGACGCTCTACGCCGCGCTCCGGAATCCGACGATATCCGCCAGTGCCGGCCCGTCCTACTCCTCGCCTTGGTGGGCCGACATCGCCATCCAGGGTCACGCCTTCGGCCTCCTCGTGGGCGTCCTCCTCGGCGTCTGGGTCGTGCGGGCCGGATCGGAGGAGCGCCCCACGGCCGCCCGAGTCGTCGGCGGCGTCGTCCTCTTCGGCGTCGCGCAGTCGCTCTGGGCGGTCTACTGGTACCGCGGCGGCGAGACCTACGTCCTCTACCGCGCGGCGGGCCTGGCGTTGGTACTCCTCCTCGCGACGCTCGTGGCCGGCACCGTCGCGGCGTCGGCTCGACCGCTCGTGTCGACGCCCGACGATCCCGGCGCGGTCAGGGCAGTCCCCCGGTGGCGGATCGGTGCGACCGTCCTGCTGTTCTGTACGGCCGCTCTCGCCGGCCCCGCGGTCCCCGTCAACCTGATGACGACCCAGTCCGACGACCTGCCGGGACAGGCCGATCCGATCACCGTCCGTGGCTACGAGGTGACGTACGCCGAGAACGTGCCCAACGGGATGGTGTCGGTCGTCGACGTGGAGGCGTTCGGCGAGACGACGCAGGTCAACACCTCGGGGGTGGTCGTCAGGAACCGCGACCGCGGCATCTGGATGACTGCCGTCTCGAAGGGGCGTCTCGACTTCACGGGGGCGACGCAGGTCCGTCTCGGCGGCGTCGGGTGGCGGGACTCGGTCGGCGTCCAGCGGACGGGGTGGAACGCCATCGGCGGCGGCACGGTCTACCGGGTCCGACTGGTTCACGGTGACCGGAACGTCACGGCCTTCACCTCGCCGCCAGCCCAGGCAGATCCCGTCGTCGCCGGCCGAAACGTCTCCGTCGAAGCCGCACCCAAGGGATTCCGTCTCAACGTCTCGCTCGGCAACCGCTCGGCCGCGGCGCCGATGCCGGCGGTCAACGAGACGGTGTCCGCGGGTGGCCTGGAGTTCGCCAACGTCGAGGGTCGCATCTACGCGATCGACGGGGCGACGCGGGTTCGGGTGGCCAAACGGGAGACCTACGAATAGCTCAGGTCCACTCGATGCGGAACACTTCCGTGTCGATCTCCTTGCGGTCCGCGGCGTGGTGGTCGAACTGCCGGTCGAGATCGAACTCGGCGGCGAACGCGTGCGTAACCTCGCCACCGTTGTCGGCGGCGAAGGACCCGACGAACTCCTGGCTACCGGCGTTGTGCACCGAGTACGAGACGTCCGCGATATCGGCGGCGGTCGCCAGAAACGCCCGATCGGCGTGTTCGTTGCCCTCCTGTGCGCCGAACGGCGGATTCATCACGACCGTCGTGGGGCCGTCCGGACACAGGGGGGCACGCGTGGCGTCGGCCTGAACCCAGTGAATCTCCGTCCGCGTTCCGACACGGCGCTGGTTCTCCCGAGCGACGTCGAGGGCGCCGCGGTCGATCTCCACGCCGACCGCTCGGGCGGGACCCCGGAGTGCCGCTCCGAGCGTGAACATTCCCGTCCCCGCCCCGAGATCGACGACCGTCCGCCCCTCGATATCGTCGTTGAGGTCCGCCACGTGGACCACGTGAGCGGCCAGTTCCGGCGGCGTCGGATACTGCTCGAGGGCAGCCTGTGGGTTCTCGAAGCCGGCGACGACCGCTAACTGTCCAGCGAGTCCCGCCTTGGTCGCCGTCATCGACTCACCGCCTCACGGACCCACGTCGTCCGCTCGCCCGTCTCCACCGTCCGGAACCGTGTGGGAGCCATGTTCGTCGTGACATATTTTCTGGTTATACTAAAGTCTTTGTGAATGCTTGATAGTAATCACTGCGTCCCCCGAGACTCGTCTGCGACGAGCGCGTCGTTCTCTCGGGGGCACACGCGCCATCCCCCATTCCCTTGCAGTTCCCGGGCGGCGACTCCCGTCACTCCGCACACGACCAGACGCCTCGTCCCGCCTCACGGGCCGCACGTTCGAGCGCAGCGTATCGATCCCGATTCCGGAACGACGAGTCGTAGAGGCGGGCGTGTCCGCGTTCGAGCAACGCCGCGTTGAACGACTCGCCGTCGGTCACGACGTAGGCGAGCAGTCGGTCGTAGCCGCCGCGCCGGCCCGCCGCGGCGTCGAACCGGAGCGTCACCTCCCGGTCCGCGAGGCGTTCCGAAGCGACGGCACTCGCCGCCTCGCCCTGACGGCGGAGACAGGTCCGGCCGGCCTCGGTGTCGGGAACTCCCTCGAACTCCGCCGGATCGTTCTCGGTGTGGACCTCCGGCGTGTCGACGCCGAGCAACCGCACCGTGTCCGTCCGACCGTCCGGGAACCGCACGTCGAGGGTGTCGCCGTCGACGACGTCGACGACGCGAACGGCCGTCCCGTTCGAGGGCGTCGCCGTCGCCTCGGCCCCGGGTGTCGGCGCCGGCGCCACGCCGGCACACCCGGCGCTCAGGAGACAGACGACGAGTAGTACGGGGAGCCAGTCGTCGCGTCGGCACACGGTCGAGGCGTCGGAGCGGGGGAGAATAAGTGCCCCGGCGCCTCACATCTCGGCGAGCGTCTCGATGCCGAGCAGTCCGAGACCGTTCTCGAACACCTGGGCCGTGGCGTCGGTCAGGACGAGTCGTTCCTCGGCCGCGGACTCCGCGTCCAGCACCCGATTCTTGTGGTAGAAGGAGTTGAAGACGTGTGCCAGGTCGAGCAGGTAGCGAGCCAGCGGCGCGGCGTCGTACCGTTTCTCGCAGCGTTCCAGGACGAGCGGGTATCGTCCGAGGTGATAGAGGAGGTTGTGATCCGTGTCGTTGAACGCCGACGGGTCGACGTCGTCGACGGCCGGGACACCCGGCGCCGAGTCGAGGATGCTGTACGCACGGGTGGTGGCGTACTGCACGTACGGCCCGGTGTCGCCCTCCAGCGACACCGCCTCGTCGATGTCGAAGGTGATGTCTTTGCCGCGGTTCGAGGCCACCATCCCGTACTTGACCGTCGCGAGCGCGATTTTGCGGGCGATGGCGTCGACTTCTCCCGCCTCGACGTTCCGGCCCTTCTCCTCGACGATGTCGCGGGCGCGCTCCCGGGCCGCGTCGAGGACCTCACGGACCGTGACGATCTGTCCGCCGCGGGTCGACATGCTCCCCTCGGGAAGACTGATCATGCCGTAGTCGATGTGTTCGAGGCGCACGTCGTCGTACCCCATCTTGCGTGCGGCCACGAACAATTGCTGGAAGTAGCGGTTCTGCTCGCTGGCGACGACGTACACCGACTGGTCGGCGTCGAACTCGCTGACCCGGTACTCGATGGTCGCCAGGTCGCGCGTTCCGTACACCGTCGAGCCGTCCGACTTGACGATGTAGAAGGCGTCGAACTCGGCGTCGTCGACGGTCCCGGCCTCGTCGATCATCCTGCGGGCGCGATCCAGGGACGCGTCGACGTTGGCCTTCTCCGGGTCGCCCGCGTCGTCGTACTCGTCGGGGTAGATGGGAATGAACACCGAGCCGTCCGGGCCGCGCATCGCCACCTCCTCGTTCAACGCCTTCTCGACGACCAGGTCGTTCCATCCCTCGCGGGCGTAGAAGCTCTCGCCCAACCAGAGGTCGAAGTCGACGCCGAGTTCCGCGTAGATGGCCTCGAAGCGTTCGATACTGGCCTCGCGGAACTGCTCCCAGCGCTCGACTGCCTCCTCGTCGCCGCGTTCGAGACGAGCGAACCACTCCTTGCCGTCGTCGACGTGGTACGCCCGCTCTTCTGCGACGGCCGCCTCGAACTCCCCGGTCAGGGCGCCGAACTCCTCGACGTCCTCCAGCAGTCCGTCCCGCTGTTCGAACTGCTGGTAGAGTTCGAGCAGGTGGGCGATGGGGTCGGTCTCGAAGGCCGCCTCGTCGCCGAACTCGACGTACTCGTGGAGCAGGTTTCCGAACTGCGTCCCCCAGTCGCCGAGGTGATTGTCGCGGGTCACGTCGTGGCCACGCTCCGCCAGGACGTTCATGAGCGCGTCGCTCAGGATGGTGTTCCGCAGGTGGCCCACGTGGAGGGGCTTGGCGATGTTCGGCGAGGAGACGTCGGCGACGATCCGTTCGGGGTCGGTCCGCTCACGCGACCCGTAGCCCGCGCCCTCCGAGTCGATAGTCGCGAGCGTCAGCCGAGCCATCGTCTCCACGTCCAAGTGGTAGTTGATGTGGCCGTTCACGACGGTGACGCTCGCGATGCCCGTCGGCAGACCATGACCACGGTGGGCGTCAGCCAGTTCCTCGGCGACGGCCATCGGGTTCGCCCCGGCGTCGGCCGCGATGGCAAACGAAATCGCAGACGAGAACTCCCCTTTCTCCTCGTCGTCGAAGTCCTCCAGTTCGACGGCCGAGGAGTCGACCTCGCGGTCGTAGCCCACGTCGGCGACGGCGACGCGGAGACCCTCGAGTAGCTCGCGTCGGATAGCTCCAAGCATTCTTCGGAAATCCTCACCCCTACTCCCGCATAAATCTCACTACATGGGCGGGATCGCCACACCGTGTGAGCGCGGCACGTGCTGGCGTAGCGCGCTTTCTGAACTCGAACGCAGTCGCCACGACGGTCGGTGACGTCGACTACGTGTGTCGGTCGTTCGGCCGTTCGGCGGCGTACTCCGCGAGCAGGTCGCGGGCACGTTCGAGGTGCCGTGCCCGGTCCTCGTGTGTCGTCTCGGCGATGTCCCGCAATGCGTGACGCAGCCGGCAGAGGGAGCCGGGATCCAGCGTGTCCCCGTTCCGTTCGCGATCCCAGAGGGTCGCAGCGAGTCTGTCCAGACGCGGTTCCTCACCCGTGTCCGGGGGTTCCTCGATGGCGTCGATCAGTCTCCTGTTCACCTCTCGAAGCGTGCGCATACGTCGCCTTCGTGCCGACTGCGGATATATCTTTAGTCGTGTGCAATACACACAGCACCGGTTCGAAGCCGCGCTGGCGGCGAGTGGCGGTCACCGCCTCAATCGTCGAAGATGTGTGGATCGAACTCCCGATTCGATTCCCGGGCCAGACGCTCGGACCTCTCGTGTGCACTCAGATCCCCTTCTTCGAGGCCGGCGCCAACGCGAGCGGGTGCGAGCGTGGCGCTCGGCGTCGGGGTGTCGGTAGAAACGTCCCGGCGGCGATTTGAACGCCGGTCCCTGGCTCCGGAAGCCAAGAGGATAGTCCACTACCCTACCGGGACACGTCGGTCAAACGTTGCCCGGAGCGACGTATATACCTATTGATCGACTGCCGGGGCGGGGTCGGCGGTCGATCCACGGCCCACGACTGCGGGGGCTCCTTCGGACAGTCTCATCGTGTGCAGGGCGTGGGAACTCAGTCCGACGGCGTTGGCTTCGTCCGAACCGCCGACGCGGTGTCGGTTTCGGCGTCCGGGTGAGCGACCGGTCGGTCAGAGGCCGTCGAAGGTCATCTGGACGCCGGCGTCGAGACGGTCGCTGGCGGTCTCTAGGTACTCCGCACTCGCGTCGATTCCGAGTCCCCGGCGACCGAGTTTGTTCGCGGCGACCACCGTCGTCCCCGTCCCCACGAACGGATCGAGGACGATGCCGTCTTCGGGACAGGTGGCCCGAATCGGCAACTTGGGGAGTTCGACGGGGTAGACTGCACAGTGTGAGTCGTCGCGGTGTTCGTCCTCGGGGACGATATCCCAGACGTTCTCCGGCATCGGTCCGTTCGCGTTGTATCGCAGGCAGTAGAATCCCTTTTCAGCTAGCTCTCGGGCGCGTCCCGAGAGATCAGCCGAGTCCCCGTGGGTCGTCCGCTGTTCGTCGCGGACGACCATGCGAAAGTCCTTGATCTCCCGATTCCGCAGCATCTCTAGGTGCTCGTCGAGTGCGTCGAGGGCGTTCTCCGTTTCGTCCTCGCTCAACGTCTCGCTTTCTTCGATCTGTCGCCGGTACCGTGCCCCCGAGACCCCCGTCGGCGAGACGACGTCGCCGTTGTCCTTGTAGGTGAGTTCGAAGTCCTCGTCTTCCCGGATGGCGTCGTCGTCGTAGTAGTAGGACTTCTGCGTGACGAAGTGGAAGACGTACTCGTGCATGACACGCAGGCGATCGGTCGCCGAACTCGGATTTCCTTTCACCTTGTTCCAGACGACGTCGTTTCGCAGAATCCAGTTCTGGCGGTCCTTGAGCGCGAGCGCCACCCGCCACGGCACGCCCGCGAGGTCCTTGTCCCGATACGTGTCCCCGAGGTTGAGCCAGAAACTCCCCTCGGGCTTCAGCACGCGTTTCACCTCGTCGAGGACGGCGAGGAGGGCGTCGACGAACTCGTCGACGCTCGCTTCCGTCCCCAGACCGCTCTCCCCGTCGTAGTCACGGACCCCCCAGTACGGCGGCGAGGTCACGACGCAGTCGATGGCAGCGTCCGGGACCCGTTGCAACACGTCGCGGCTGTCGCCGTGGACGAGCGCGTTTCTATCGTCCGAGTCGAGCCAGTCGGGGATATCCGTAGCCTGTATCATGCGGTCCGATCGTACCGGATGGTGTTCCCGGTGGTAGCTATAACTTTGTGTGAGTCGCTCGCGTCACCGGCCGAACGCGTAGACGGCTCCCACGCCCGACACGTCCGGACGGCGTCGATCCGCAGTGCCGTCGTCCGATCCGGCCGTCGTGTTGGTCGCGTTCCCCTGGACGACGCGGACGGTCTCGTTGCCGTATATCTCCAGTGTCTCGACCACGGAACCGTTCGGGGCCACTCGCTCCACGACGAGCGTCGGCGTCCGACCCTCGGGCGGTCGCCCGTCGCCACGGCCCGTATCGAGCTGTTCACCCTGCAGGAAGGCGGTTACCTCGGCCGTCGTCTCCACTTCGTAGACGTCGCTCGACCGAGCGTTCACGAACGCCATGTACGCGATGCCGCTACTGTCGCTGGGGACGATCCGGACTTGCCAGTACAGTTGCCCGTCGACGACGACGGGGATCGGTTCGGAGGGCCGAAATCGATTCCAGTCGGTCGTGCGTGCGGCCTGTCGGAC
Organism: Haloplanus litoreus; assembly: GCF_045690335.1. GTDB lineage: Archaea > Halobacteriota > Halobacteria > Halobacteriales > Haloferacaceae > Haloplanus > Haloplanus litoreus. The sequence goes on from NZ_CP147874.1 coordinate 2,102,191, forward strand.
GTAATCCGTCGCCTTGCGGGCCCCGAACAGGGACTGCGTCGGGGAGTACCGCTCGTACTCGCCGGTTCGGGCGTCGACCGCCCAGATCTCTTTGAGTCCCTGTGCCTGTCCGTACGGTTCGACGGCGACGATGTACTCCGGACCGCTATCGGTGAACACGAGGAACGGTTGGTCGTTGCCCTCGCCGGGTACTGGCGCCACCTCGATTTCGTCCTCGTGGCTGGTGAACGTGTTGACGATGCCGTTACGATACTTCGTCGCGGCGACCCGCTTACGGGTCAGGTCGAACGGGTAGAGCTTCTGGTCCTGCAGGACGGGATGCTCGCGGGCCTCGGTGGGCGAGAGGTCCTCGATGTCGCCGTCGCCGTCGATCAACACCACGCCACCCCACTCGGGTGTCGTGTACGGCAGGGGGAGCCAGTGGAACTCCGGTTTCGTGTACGGGACGGCGATATACTGGTCGTCCTCGTGGACGACCATGAACGGGTCGTCGTACTCGACCAGATAGTTCGCCTGTTTGAGCATCGCGAACCGATAGTTGTTGTAGAACGCGGGACCGATCCCCTTCCGGAGGTCACCGACGACCGTATCCACCTCGGCGTTCTGCCGCGTCATGTCGACCAGGACCGTCCCGTGTTGCTGTTTGGTGTAGTAGTTGAAGGTGCCATCGGGGGTGAGCGCGTAGGACCAGTACGGGGTTCCGTTCCGGACGGTGATATCCCCACCGTCGATGCGGTACTGCGGGAAGTTGAGCGTGTTCGAGGCGTACCGTGCCGCGACGGCTTTGGTCACGACCCGCGGTTTCTCCGGATCGGTTTCGCTCAGGCTGTCCGTTGCACTCGCGCGCTCCATCGTCGATGTTCCGAGTTCTTCGCCAGCCAGCAACCCGGTCGCGCTCACGCTTACCACGAGGACGAGTACGAGCGCGGCGGTGCCGGCCTGGCCACCCACGGACGGACCGAGGCGCCGCCCGACGACCACAGCGAGTACCAGTCCGAACGCCACGGCAAGCGGAAGGATCGGCGTCGTGTACACCCCGTAGACGACTCCGTGGAGCCACGGACGGAAGTACCATGCGAGCGCGAGGAGCGTCGCCGAGACGACGACGGCTCCGCCGGCAACTCCCCGGGGGTTCCGGGTACGTTGTCGTTCCAACCAGTCGCGGACCGCGAGCAGGAGGTCGTCGAGGGAGGGCATGTACTACGACGTTGGCACCGGACGGGTATTACGATACCGACCCCCGACCGAACGGTGAGGAATGACGACGGTCAGAGATGGAGCAAGGACGATCTACGGGTCCGATAACTCGCGCCATCGAGGTCAACAACGTGTATTGAGGGCCGTTACGGAACGAGACACGTGGATTCTTCAGTCACCATCTATTAGCCCCACGACTCAGGTATGGAATTCACCTTCGGCGGCCCATCGGGGGCACCCCAGATCGCACTTGCGCTGGTCGTCGGGCTTGGGACGATGGTATGGTGCAGACAGTTATTCGGCTCACTCCGCAGCATTAGACGCCACAGAAAGGGTCGATACAACGGTCGTCGCTACCTCACTCGAACGAGTCAAGCAACGACGGGGAACCGACGGCTACCGTCCCCGGGCGACCTTCAACCACACTTACGAAGGAGAGGCCGATACGTCTTCAAACGTGTATCCCGGAGGCGTTACGCACGAGTTCGAGACCAAAGAAGACGCCAGAGCGAAATTAGAGGGGTATGAACCGGGAGCCACTGTAACGGCTTACGTCCCGACGGATTCGCCCGGAAATGCGTTCCTCAAGCACCGGAGCAGTAACAAACCGTTCTACATCATCGGGCTCGGTGCTCTCCTCGCCCTTGGTACGAGCGTCTCCATCTTTCGGAACTAGATCTCTGCTCTCGCATCTGCTATCGGATCCGTCTACTCCTGCTCGCGGTAGTGGTGAGCGAACATCTCCGCAAGGCTGTTTTTCCTGTAGTCATCGGCGGAGATGATGTTGGGCGGGTCTAGTTCTCGCCGGCGTGTTCTTCGTACGGCTGCACGACGACGTAGCCGGTGTCGCCCTCGAAGTTCATCTGGAACCGTTCGCCGGACTCCTGCCCGATCATGTCGGACAGGTTCTTGTTGACCTGAACGTTCGGTGAGGGTCCACTCCAGGCAACCGTCGCACTCGGATCGGTCGAGACCGGTGGTTCGAGGACGATGGGATCGGCGTGTGTCGTGATGGCGACGTACCCTGGTCCCTCGAGGTAGACGTTCGTGAACCCGCCAGCGAACGCCCCGGCAAGCGTGTCCATCGAAGAGATCTCGTACGAGACGCCCGGCTCGAACGCGAGAATATCCTCGCCATTGACAGTGATCGAATCCTCGACACCGAGTTCGAGGAGCTGGACTTTTTTCTCGCTGTCAGCGAGGTAGACGTGTCCCTGTCCTTCGATGTTCATGATTGGCGTCCCCTCTCCAGTCGCGGCTTGCTTGATGAACCCGGTAATTCCGCCCTCGGCGGACGCTTTCCCGGTGAACGATAGATCACCCGTGAACGCGATCATCGATCCAGCTTTCGCAAGAACTGATCCGTCGACGGCGACGGTCAGCGTGTAGCTATTCTCGAGTTGGAACGGTGCGTCGGTCCCCGTCGTGACGTGCTCGGTGGCGAATTGCTCGATATCCATAGTTGCGAAGCCATTTTAACAGCTTCATCGACGATCACGGAGGACACGGTGTTAATTTGGGTTACTGTGTTTCCGAGTCGGAAGCGGCGAGCAACAATATACGTCTCCCCGCACCAACGGTTGCGTATGCGCGGGTCTCAAAATATTCTCCGTCGGTGGGGCACTCACCGACAATCGGACCACATGAATACCGTCTGGACAGTTACAGGAGCGTAAAACACCGATGACAGACGAGAATCGCATGGCCATCGCGTTCGACGACTTTCCGGATCCAGTCATCGCCTACGCCGTCGAAGGTGGGGAGCCTCGTATCACCGCTCTAAACGACGCCTTCGAGTCCGTTTTCGACGGGTTCTCGTCGGGGATGCCCGTTGCAACCCTCTTCGAGCAGTTTAGCGTTGTCAACCCGACTGGTACTGAGGAGCCAGTAACCCACCTCAGTCGTGGCGACAGCGTCGGCATCTATCTCGACGGTGTCGGTGTGGGGGGACCATTCTTCGCTCGAATACTCTCTTCTGGTCCCGACACCGGCTACGTCGTTTTTTCAGATTTGAATGACTGTCTCGACGTCGTAGAGGCTCCCGCCGTCGATCAGGTGAGCAGTGTGATCAGTCACGATCTCCGGAACCCACTGGACGTCGCCAAGGCACACCTCAGGGCAGCGCGGGAGACTGGCGATGCAGAGCACTTCGACACCGTAGCCAACGCACACGACCGGATGGAACAGATCATCCGGGACGTCCTCACCATCACGCGAGATCGCACCGCTGTGGAGCCGTCGGACGACGTCTCGATCGAAACTGCTGCGAGTGATGCATGGGAATCCGTCGATACCGAACGTGCCACTCTCGAGGTAGCGGACACACTTCCGTCTGTCACTGCCGACGCTGACCGTCTTCGGAGGGTGTTCGAGAATTTATTTCGGAACAGCGTGGAACATGGTTCCACGGGCAGCCGGCCGCAGGCCGGCGACAGCGTCGAACACGGTTCCACGGGCAGCCGGCCGCAGGCCGGCGACAGCGTCGAACACGGTTCGGACGCCGAAGATCAAGCAGTGAAACGAGATCAGGAGTCCCATTCTGAACTGGGGGTGAATATCACAGTTGGTACGTTGGAGGACGGCTTCTACGTCGCTGATGACGGCCCAGGTATCCCTCCGGAAGAGCAACAGCGGGTTTTCGACCCAGGATACTCGACCCGGGACGACGGGACAGGTCTCGGACTTGCAATAGTCGATCGGGTTGTCGCTGCACACGGTTGGGAGTTGACGCTCACAACCGCCACGAATGGTGGTGCTCAGTTCGAAATCCGATTCTGACACCGACGGCGGCCTCTGTCACCAAACCAATAGACCATTATCGAACGAACACAGTGGTGGTAGCTATGGATGATCGGCTTCAGCACGCGCCTGTCGGCGTCCTCGACGTCTTCCCGGATGGGACTGTGACCGATCTCAACGAGGTTGCCCAGTCACTGATGGATTCTACAGATGGTGCAGTTGGCGCTCCGCTTACCGAGGTCTTTCCTCGTTCCGTCGAGGATTCGTTGTTGCTCGCGTTCGAAGGCGATTCGATCACTGAAACGTCGTTCGAGGAGTACTATCCCGGCTTGGAACGGTGGCTCGACGTCTCGGTCGTAGCTACAGACGAGGGCGTCACGGTCTATCTCCGAGACGTGACGGAACGAAGACGATACGAACGGTCGATCGAGCAACTGCGGATAGAGCGCAAGCGCACGGCAGTCATCGAGAACGTATTTTCGGAAATCCTCGCGGAGCTCGTCGGTGCGACTTCTCGTGAGGAGATCGCTGAAACGATCAGTCGGAGTCTCGGTGGTACCGACATCTACGAATTCGCGTGGATCGGCGAGCGCGAAATCGGGAGCGACGATCTCGTGATCCACGCTGTCGGAGGCGAACCCGGCGAGACATTTGCGGCTGTACGAGACGCACTCGATACTGATACGGCGACGACCTTGGAGGAGCGTGCGCTCGAGAGTGGTCGTCTACAGTCTGCGCAACCATTGGCGGATACTGCTCACGTTCCAGCGCCAGTTCGGACAGCTGGATTCGCGGACGGCGTTCAATCTGCCTTGGCGATTCCCTTCGTGTATGGTTCGAATGTACACGGTGTGGTCGGCGTCTATGCGGCCGGAACTGAGGCGTTCTCCGATCGCGAGCAGACGAGTTTCGAGACATTAGGTGAGGTAGCTGGCTTTGCGGTCACCGCTGCCAGGAATCGGAATCTACTGCTCTCTGACACCGTCGCAGAACTCACCTTCGACGTCGGAGATAGTTCGGTCTTATCGCGGCTTAGTCGGTCGCTCGATTCGGCGTTGGTACTCGAGGGACTCGTCCCCCACGGAGATGATGCGTTACTCTGTTTCGTGTCGGTCGAGGATACCGATGTCCGGGCAGTCGAAGACGCTGCCGCTGAAATCGATGGTATCGACGATACCAGAGTTATCCGCGAGTCCGTGTCGGGTGGGACCGTCGGACTCACGGTGCAGGGTTCTTCACCGTTACTCGCTGTATCGTCTCTCGGTGGGACTGTTCGACGGGCGAACTTCGAGAGTGGTTCCGGACAACTCGTCGTAGAGCTTCCGCCAGATGGAGACGTCCGGCGTATTGCAGATACCGTCAGTCGTGAGTATAATCTTGAGTTCGTCGCAAAAGAAGAACGCGAGCGAGCGGTGACCACCGCTCGTGAATTCCGCGAGGCGTTGACTGACGCTTTGACGGAGCGACAACAGACTGTGATTCGGACCGCGTACTTCGCGGATTACTTCGAATCTCCCCGTGGAAGCACAGCGGAAGAAGTCGCCGCCTCGCTCGACATTACCGGATCGACGCTCCTTCACCACCTGCGAGCAGGACAGCGAAAGCTGCTCGAAGCGTATCTCGATGAGCACACGCAGTCATCCGGGACGCGGTGAACGGTAGCTGCTTCTCTTCCGATCGAAAGACTGTGAGTGGACCGATTCCTGCTTCAGGGGGAGAAACACGGGCTGGAACGAGATGTTTCCGAGGACGCAAGGGCGAGTATGCACCTCCCCGAACTAGGTGTCGTCGCAGTTTTCGCAGTCGTTCTTCTCCCGTTCTGGGCGCTGCTGTCAACGATACCACGTCTCCGTGAGTTGGTTCGCTGGCCCACCAACGTGGGGGTCATCGCGGTGCAGTCCCTCTTGTATCGTGTTATTATGCTCCTCACTGCAGGGACTGGGACAGTCACGGGGAGCGACGCAGTTGGCATCGTTGGTGGCGTCCTCGCCGTCACTCTCCTTCTCCCAAGCGTCACCGCGTTGCCGCACTCCGAATCCTTCCCACGCGCGGCTATTCGACCGGTGACGGACTGAGCGACCATCTCGCTCTCGGAATCGGAGTCATTTGGTGTGCGGTCGTTACCTCCGTTGGAGTCGTTCTCATCGGACTTGGGATTCTGGTTGTGAATCTGCCGATGTGACATATCCGTGACATCGGTGCCGCTTCAAAGAGAGTGTACTGCGTTACAGTCGGTCGTTACTATGGAACGACACCGATTCGGATAATCGGTAGCGCTGCGTTTCTGCGAGGGGACGTCAGATGTCTTCGCGCTCAATCTGGTCGAACTGGTCAAGAATGTTGTCGTCAGTCAACAACCGTCGGGTTCGCCGTTCGAGAAGTTCCGCTTGCTCTGCGAGCACCGCGTATCCCTCGTGTTCACGGCGCCTCTCCGAACTCAGTTCCGCTTCGAGAACCGTGCGCTTGGCTTCGACACTGAAGTATTTCCCGAGCGTTTCGTAGGCGAGAATCCGTTGTTGCTGGTCGATCACAGCGCGCACATCCTCTCGGTCAACGGGCTTACACAGATAATCATCGAACGGCATCTCCAAGACTTCGACTCCCGGATCGACCGCAGTCACCATAACGACGCGTCCATAGAAGCCGCGTTCGTCGAGTTCCGCGAGTACGTCGTCTCCAGAGATACCCGGCATATGCCGATCTAAGAGGACGATATCGACCGGCGAATTCTCGACGATCGAGAGGGCTTCTTCACCGCCATAGGCTGTCTCGACCTCGCAGTATCCCCGCAATCGCAATGCATACGCGTCTGCTACTTCTCGCTCGTCGTCGACGACGAGCACGCGCACGCCCACCGTGCTATCGATTCCGGACATCGTTTGCGGTTGCTCGGATGGGAGTCGAAGCTGAATCCACATAACTAATGGCCTTTCCGGGACGTGTCATCTGCACTCCTAGGGTTCCGGGCATCGTGTGGTCTGCATACCTAGCATCACCATCCAGTAGGAACGGGGTTCTCTCCAGTAGTATGGCCGCGCACTCATCCACGAGATCGAAGCACCCCCTCGATCAGACGGAGAACAAGAGCCTCTCGGCAACCGAATTGTTCGACCTTCTCGGAGACGAGTACACTCGGCGCGTATACGAGACTATCACGGACCAGCCACGAAGCGGACGCGCCGTCGCCGAGGCAGCGGACGTCTCACGGGCGACGGCGTATCGCCGACTCAACGAACTTCGGAACGCAGGTCTCGTCCGCGCCGAGATGATGATCTGTGACGATGGGCATCATAAAGAACGATTCGAGGCCGTCGCCACATCGCTCTCCGTCTCTCTCGACGACGGCATCGAGACGAGGGTCGACGTTGCCGACTGATTCCATCACCGACAGGCCGAAACCTACTATCGGTCAGCAGTCCCGGTATGTGGTCTCTTGGCCCCGCTGAAACCCTTCCTTTCGGACATTCGGAAGGGATGCTTTCCCGACCATTCCCGATCAAAGCGGATGAACCGAGTCGCCGTACAAAACTGCAAGACACGACAGGGGAACAACGGAGACTGCTTGATCCGACCCTAGAACGCGTAGGGAGACAGGCGTTATTCGCTCCGTTTACTTCTCGGCTAGTATAGCCGAACAGTACTGAAGAGTATCCGTCGGCATTCCGTGTTGACATTCGGGGCTACGGGTGGCGGGTTCGCGCTATTGTTCAGTCCGTCTGCGCCCCTCCGGAGTGTGCTTTCCGGACCGGGGGTCCCTTGCCGTCCGGTTCCGTATGGCTGTTCGTCGTCGGAGGTTTCCTCGGTGGGACGCTTCTCGTGTGGCTTCTGTGGGTGCGTCTCGAGGGAAAACGGTCGCCGATCCGTGGCACCGTGGTTGGAGCGCTTGTCGGTTTACTCGCGCCCCCTGTCCCGTCATCTATGCTTGGACTTGCTCTCGTCGCGACTGGCGAACTCCCGACATACGGTGGTGCGATCAGTATCGGTGCTCTTGGTGGTTCTCTCCTCGTCCACGATTGCGGCGTTCCTGCGAAAATCAGCAACGGCCGAGTATTTCAACGGAGCCGATCTCTTTAGTCGGCGGTGGCGGCAGTTCGGAACTGTCGATACCTGTCCAGACGGAGGTGATCGAGGGCTTGATTTCTGGCGGCGAAACGAAGGGTTTGCTCCGATTGGTGTCGAGACCGACTGCTCTCCCGTCCGCTCCGTTCCCCGCCGGGCAACCGATCTCTCCTCTTACCCGCACTCGTCCTTCGCTGATCGCGTATCGACTCTCCGGTCTCAGAGAACGGCCCGACCTCGACGTCCGCATGTGAGTTGGACGAACGAACTACCATCGCGTTAAATCGACACAAAATTCAGAGACTAGTCTGAGTACCGAATAATGGTCCCCGTAGCTATGCTGAGTTCGCTGGCTCTCAACGCTCTAGCATCCGTGCTTCTGGGGTGGACGACCTGGACAGCCTACAAGTCTCGGGAGCAGCCCAGCGCGATCCCGTTCGTCGTGCTTCTCTCGACCCTGACGCTCTGGGCAGTCTTCTCGCTTGGATCGGAGTTTCCCGGCGTGTCGACTGTGAGTCTACTCTCGACGATTTTCGATCTGGCCCAACTCGGCACTGCCCTGGCCATTCCCGGCGTCTGGAGTGTTTACGCACTCAGCTATACCGGCCGTGGAACCGGGCTGACGTGGCAACGAATCGTTCTGCTAACTGGGATCGTGTTTCCCGTAGTCATCAGCGGCATCGTGATCGCGGTTGGCCCCTCTGAAACCGCGGTCGAGCGGGCGATCGCTCCGTTGATCGGCTGGGAGATCCTGTACCTCTTCGCACTGTTTCTGTACGCGACGTATCTGCTGGTCGATCTCGGCGGAAGTCACGCTCGCGTCTCGAACACACAGGTGATCGTTCTCACAACTGGTGTCGCCGCTCCGTATCTCGTGAGTCTGGTTGGTAACAATACCTCCTTCGTCGGCAGTACGACGATTGGACTGCTCTTATCGGGCGGACTGCTGACCGTTGCCGTGCGGCGGTATCCGGTGATGACTGGCTTCCCGAAAGCCGATTACATCGCTCGAACACGCGTGGTCGAAACCTTACGGGAGGCACTCGTCGTCCTCGACTGGGACGACCACATACTCGACGTCAACGAGGCGACAGCAGACCTGTTCGACGGTTCCGGGGAGGCGATGATCGGTGAACCGATCCGCTCGGTGATCGACGGCCTCGAAGGGATCGAACTCCCTACGGGAGCGACGGGAACGGTCGCGTTGCGGACATCGAAAGGCCGCCGACAGTTCCAGTTCAGCGTCTCCACGGTCGACGAAGCCGCGACAGACGACGAGGATAATCCCGTCGCTAGAACCGTGCTCTTCCGGGACATTACCGATCGGCAAACCAGAGAACAACGACTCACGGTTCTCAACCGCATTCTCCGGCACAACGTGCGGAACGACTTGGATGTCGTACTCGCATACGCCGACCTAGTTGACGACGACGAAATACGAACCGGGATTCGAGAGAGTACATCCGATCTCCTCGAACTGAGCAAAAAAGTCAGAGATGCGGAGGAGATCATGACCGAGAGCACCGAACCACCGGAACCAGTCGATCTAACCGACGTGGCGAGCACGGTCGTCGGTCAGTTCCGCGCCGACAACGAGTCGGCCGACATCTCGTTCGTCTGCCCCGACGAGGTACTGATCTCTTCTCACCGGATTGTGGTTCGAGAGGTACTCTCCGAACTGGTCGAAAATTCACTCGCACATACGACCAAGAACGCGCCACACGTCGAAGTTCGTGTTCGAGAAATATCCGATGGAACTGTCGAAATTTCCGTCGCGGACGATGGCCCCGGGCTTCCCGAGCGGGAACAGCATATCCTCGCTGCCGGGACCGAGACGCAACTCAAACATGGCCAGGGAATCGGACTCTGGTTCGTCAACTGGGCGGTCACCCAGTTAGGGGGCGACCTGCAGTTTCAGGAGAACGATCCCGAAGGCAGTATCGTCACGGTTCGCCTCTACGATGGCGTACGCTAACTGGCTGTGATGCAGAGTCGAAGAGCACACGCTCCCCGGAAGGGGACCGCTCTATCTCAGCATCTCGCCTACGGAGAGTGTCCGTGTTGTACGAACCGGTGCTCTTCGGACGAGCAACACTGTAACGGAGTTTTTAGTAGCGGAGCCAGATGCTCCGATATGGTTCGAATTGGTCCCCTCCATTTGACCGAGACGTGGAAGTATGCGCTCATCGGCGGGCTACTCGCACTCCCATTCACCGCGCTCGAAGCGTGGCGATCCTCGAAGAATGTAGGACTCGGAGTGATCCTCGTCGGGAGTGTGGTCGCCGGCTACCTGATCAAGCGACGCGGTGGGAACAGCACCGCGACCGGACTGCGAGCGGCACTAATTGGCGGACTCCCGGCTATCTGGCCGCTAAGCGAACTGATTTGGGCAGTCCCGACCATCCCGAATCCGCTGTGGTTCCAGGCGGTCGGCGTCGTGATGATACTCGGAGTCGGAGGATTTATTTTGGCAGTAGTGGCCGTCTTCGGCGCGCTCGCAGGCCGCTTCGGGGGCTGGCTGGCCGAACGGCGCGGTCACGGTGGTGTCGCCGACGCAGGCGGGTGTGCCTAGCGGGTGGATTTCGAATGCGAAAAGCCAGGGACCGTTCCCCACTACTGATGCCATCCCCTATGCGTGAGTACTACTCCACCGTCCCGAAATACCATGTCTAGTTCGTGGTGGTACGGCATCCTCTTGTTCCCCGTCGTCGCCGTGACGGCTTTCCTCGCACGCTCCGGTTCCCGGACGTTCATCACCGTATCTTCGTCCAGCGGTGACCCGAACGTTGCTGCTGGCATCGCGTCGTTCGCCCTCACCGTGGCCTCGTTTTGGGGGGGTATCCTCGTGGCGCTCGTCGTTCTCGGATGCCTGTTCGCGGACATCCGGTCACTCGGTGACGGCGGGGAGTGGTCGCCGAGTCTCGCGTGGAGTCTCGCCGGCCTCGTGCACCTCGGTGCTGCCGTCTTCTCGCCGCTGTTGGTCGTGTCGATTCCTACACTGACGTACTACCTGTATCGACGCCATACCCGCCTCGGAAGCCCCTGACTCACGCGTCGGAACCCTGACCGAGCCACCCCGAACGGGGACGGTAGTTGACGGATGCTGTCGGGCTCTTGTGGTCATTCGATCCGTGTCCGCAAGTAATGGAGGCGCTATCTGCGTCGTGTCGGCAGTGTCCCGACTGCTCTCCACGCACGCTGATCGACCACGGATCGCGCCAGCGAGCGCAGCATCGAGACGGTCTACACGGCGCTCGCCGTCGAAGTCGCCTGCTCTCGGAATCGGTTCTGAAGTCGTCTTCGGCTCACGCATCGACACCGAACCCACCACTCGATGCGGTGTCCCAGAACTCTTGGGGATACTCGAACGCACGATCGTTCTCCGATCGGGAGGAGTCGGTCCCGTCAGAGGGTGACCGAAGTCACCCGAGGGAGTTCGTCGAGGGCGCTGGTTCGCCACGCAGTTGGACGAACGAATCGGCGAGGATTCCGTACATCAGGATCACGAGTACCGAATTGATGACGAGCGAGGCGAGCTGGCCCACCGATGGCGAGACGAAGGCGAACACCGATCCCACCGCGCCGCCGAGACCACCGAGGACGCCGAACAGGACGACCAGTGCGAGCAACCGCCAGCGGTTCCCGCTCGCCAGCTCCCAGCTTCGCCGGAGCGCGTCGATGGGGCCGCTGTCCTCGACCGCGACGGCGAACAGCGCGAACTGGAGGCTCACCGTGAGAAACAGACCGGGGACAAACAGGAGCGCGAACCCCAGCGGGATCACCACAGCGAGGACGACACTGACGACGACCGCGGACAGGAATGCAGGACCGAGGCGTCGGGTGAACAGCCCACCGGGCAGCGACGAGAGAGCAGGGAGATCACGCGTCAACAGCCGGGCAGTCACGAGGAACACGCCGATGCCGAGCAACAGCGCTCCGAGACCCAGCGCGGCTGCTACTTCAGTCGACAGGGGGAGTGTGAAGCCGATCGTGCCGACATCGTCGGGCTGAACACTCGGCGGGAGCCGGTTCACGACGACGGTGTTGAACGATCCGACGAAGACGACTTGATAGCAGATCGTCAGCACGAGAGCGGCGATACCACTGACCGAAAACGCACGTCGAGCACCGCGCCCGAGTGCTTGGCCTAATCGGAGTGCCATACGACGGTCTTCGAACACACGATGTGTGAAAACCACACCAGAGTTTCTCGCTCAGAAGATCGTCGGACCGCTGGAGTCGGGGGACCGATATCCGTCGATATGTCCAGATTCGGGATGACCACCAACCTCACCCGAGCGTCCCGTGGTGGGAGTGGTGTATTAACATGGACGCGACGTTCCGGAGCGAAACTACGGCAACAGCTCGGGATACGGAAACGCACGCGAGACGTGCCCCCGAAATTTATCTCATGGAACGGAATAGTCACACACATGCCCTCCAAGTATCGACGCGGTCTGGACATCACGACCGAGAGTTTGGGCGTATTCCGGCGACATCCGAAGCTCGCGATCCTACCGCTGCTGAGCTTGCTCGCGGTTGGGGGCGCGTTCGCGCTTCTTGCCGCAGTTGCGTTCCGACACGGAATCGTCGACTCGGTACTCACGAACGACCGCTACAAGTACGGCGCGCTCTTCTGTGCGTTCGCGATCTCCTCCAGCGTGGCGACGTTCTTCAACGCGGCCGTCGTTCACTGTGCGTCCCGCGTGTTCGACGACGAGGAGACGTCCATTCGGGACGGCCTCGCCGCAGCCTGGCGTGTCCGCCGGCGGATTGCCGTCTGGGCGGTCGTCGCCGCGACGCTCGGAACCGTGTTCTACATTCTCGACGAGAAGTTTGGCGCGTTCGGAAGCCTGGCCAGACTCGTGTTCGATCTGACGTGGGCGCTTCTGACGTACTTCATCGTGCCCGTCATCGTCCTCGACCACGCGGACGGTATTCGCCGACAGCTCCGACACAGCGGGTCGCTCTTCAGGGATACGTGGGGCGAGAGCGTCTCGGCGTCGCTCGGCGTTAGTTTCGTCTTCTTCGTCGTTGCCCTTCCCGGCCTCGTGCTCTTGGGTGCGGGATACTTCGTGCTACACGGGAGTCTCGCGCTAGGTGCGCTCGTCGGCGGCGGGCTGATCGTCGTCGCTGCCATCGTCGGCTCACAGACCGTCACGGCAATCGTTCGAACGGCACTCTATCGGTACGCGACTGAGGGCGACCGTGTCGGACCGTTCGCCGCCCGCGATCCGGATACCGTCTTTCCCGAGAACTGACGATGTCCTCGTGTTCGCTGCTGCGTGTTGCGTCCGTAGGAGTCACTCCCCAAGTTGCTACCAAGGAAACAGTGAGGTACGTTGAACTGTGTCGACAACCATCGACGAGTATGCCCATCTCCGATACCGAGTGGGACGACGGTGCCCGAGCGGACAGCGCGTCGGTAACGGGAACGACTCCTGTCGGCGAGTACGAGGGCGAAAAGGAGTTGATCGTCGCGTTCCTCTCGGAAAACGTCGACAACGCGTACACGAAGACGGAGATCGTCCGAGGCGTCGACTTCGGCAACGACGCCCGCCCCGAGACGATCCGCGAAGTGCTGACCGAGATTCAGGACGAACTGGTCGACGTCGCCGGCGACGTCGTCGCAAGTGGAATGCTGGTCGACGACGTCGACGAGGCACTCGACGAACTCGTCGCCGAAGGTATGGTCGCGGAGAAGGAAGTCGAGACGGCCGACGGAACGGCGACGTACTACCGACTCAACACCAGCGAAGCCCGGGAATGACCCCCCCGAGCCAGTCTACCGCCCGAGCGGACGCCGAATCCGGACGGCTCGAATTCCGGCGTCCAATCTCACGGAGAACGACCCTCCAATCTCTCGGTGTGCTTTTCACCGGCGTTGGCGCTGGGTGTATCGGCGGGTCCGGGGCATCCTCCGACCGGATCCGTTGGCGAAAGAGCATTCGCGGGCAACCCCTCCTCGACGGTGGGACGCTCTACGCCATGGGTCGACTGACGCTCCACGCGCTGTCGCCGACCGACGGGAGTACACAGTGGGTGACTGAGTACAGCGAGGACGATTTCGACCAACGGCTCTGTCTTCGCAGCGACATCGCCGTCGATGGCCGGCGAATCTACGTTCCTGGGTGCGACGGGCTCCGTGCCCTCCGTCGATCGGACGGCGAGGAGGTGTGGTTCGTCGGGTCACCGATCAGACGGGGCGTCGGCGTCGGCGACGGGCGGGTGTACGCGAACGCCGAGGATCTTCTCGCTATCGATGCTAGCAGCGGTGATGTCGTCTGGCGCGCGGATACCGGTGGCGACCGCCTCACGACGCCGGCGGCGACGGCGGACGGGGTTGTCTTCGCCAATCGCGCCGACGGAGTTGTCACCGCGTTCGACGTCGAGGGCGAGCGACGGTGGACACACCGTACCGACACCGAGACGCGAAGCCCGACGATCGCAGGTGATACCGTCTACGTGGCCACGTCGACCGAGCCAGGGAAGACAGGAAGGCTGCTCGCGTTGAACCGTGCGGACGGCGCCGTTCGATGGGCGGTCGACACGCCGTCGCCGAAACGCGGGACGCGTCCGGTCGTCGACGGCGACGCGGTGTATCTCGGCTGTAGCGGGCGGGACCACGGAACGCTCGTCGCACTCGACCGATCGGACGGCACCGAACGGTGGTCGTTCACGGACGAGAACAGCACCGTGTACGAACCTGCCGTGACTGCCGACATGGTGTACGCCGGGTCGAACGACAACCACGTCTACGCGTTCTCGCGGACCGGTGAGCTCCAGTGGCAGATCGAGACGAACAGCGTCGTCGGGACGGTCGTCGCGGGGGAGGAGTTCCTCTACGCGGCGAACAACGAACGGCTCTTCGCCATCGAACGGTCGTAATCGCCTCCGGCGTGGCGTACGCTCGTTCCCGGCTGGAGTGATTATTGGCGCTGACCGTGGTGACGGTTTTCTTGTCGACCATCGCTACTGCCGTCTCCGGAAGTCAACGCCTGAACGATCGGTCGTGCGGGTGTGGTAGCCACTCGATAGCCGTTCGTGAACTGGCGGAGTGGATCTAGCCCCGACAGATGGTGGCCGCACAACTGCGCCACCGGTGAAATTAAGACTCTCGTACGTTACCGTCGAATATGATCGGAGTCGGCGACGCGCCGCATCGGATTCCGGTATGAGTCTCGAGTCCTCTCTTCCCGAGTCCGTTCGCTCGCGCTACGCACTGAAACTGCTCGGCGTCTCGCTCCTCATCGTCCTCCTGATTACGGCGCTTACCACGGTGACCGTGTTCCAGGTCTCCGACCGCGTTCGTGACAACCAGCTCCGGTCGGTGGAGACGAACGCCGAACTCGAAGCGCGTGCGCTCGGCCAGTGGATCGACGGCAAACAGCAGGTGGTGCGGACGCTCTCGAACCACGAGGGGCTGACGCCGGTCACCGATAACCGAACGCAAGCCACCCTTACGACCGAACTCGGTGCACTCTCCCCGGAGACGGCATCGCTCTCGGTCGTCGAACGGAGCCCCGACACTCGCTCCAACGGGACGACCGAGCCGATCGTCGCCAGCACCGACACTCAGTTCGTCGGCCAGCCGCTGTCGGTAACTGATATCAATTGGAAGCCGACGGTCGGGTTCAACTTCGACAACACTGACGACGTGATCCTCTCGCTGGTGTATACGGATGGCAACGAAACCTTCGTCGCGCTGGCGTCTCCGATGCCGGACGGGGAGCACGTTCTCGTCGCCGAGTACCAGACGAGCGTTCGGGCCGAACGCTTCACCAGTACGACCAACGGGACTGACACGCTCGTCCTCGGGGGATTCACCGCCTACGTCCTGTTCGACGAGAACGAGTCCAACGGCATCACCCCCTACGAGGGGGACCGGGAGAACTCGACTATCGGGCGAACGATCCTCCAGTCCGATCCGACCACCGACATCCACGGGGCCGTACTCACCGAGACAGAAGTGAAAGGCTACTACAGTGTTCCCGGTGAGAAGGTCGATTGGGTCGTCGTCAAGGAAGTTCCGCGATCGAAGGCCCTCGCAGTGACTGATCGGGTGCAGCGTGACCTCTGGCTGGTGGTCGGTATCGTGATGGTCGGCTTTCTGCTTATCGGGACCGTCATCCATCTGGGTCCAATTCGGTCGATCAAACGGCTAGCGAGGCAAGCCAACGCGATTGCCGAGGGTGATCTCAGCGTCGACATCGACCACGGCAACCGTATCGACGAGGTCGGAGAGGTTCGGTCGGCGTTCGCCAACACCAAAGCCTACATCGAGACGATTTCAGAGCAGGCCGAGGCGCTCTCCCGCCAAGCGTTCGACGAAGACGTCTTAGAAGCCGACGTCCCGGGTCGTGTCGGAGAGTCGGTAGCGACGATGCATCACGACCTGCAGCAGTTCCTCACCCGGCTCGAAGTCCTGAATCGCATCCTCCGCCACAATCTCCGAAACCAACTCGACGTCATCAACAGCCACGCCGAGACGCTCGACGACACCGAGCATCGCGAGGCGATCCTCGCTGCAACCGGGACGTTGGCTTCCCTAGGTACTCGTGCTCGACATATCGACCACATCCTGTCCACGGATCCCCAGCCGACGACGATCGATCTCGCCGATCGGATCGAGTCGATACTGAATGATATCGAGGCCGATGGCGTCACTGTCGGTACCTCGATTTCCGACGATGCGACGGTGGTTACCGACGCCGAAATCCTCACCACCGTCCTCCGGAGTCCGCTGGAAAACGCCGTCGAGTACGCAGACGCTAGCGTTAGTGTCTCGGTCGAGCCGACGGACTCGGGCTGTATTCTCGAAATCAGCGACGACGGTCCGGGGATTCCCGCATCCGAACTGGAGCCGTTGACGACCGAACAGGAGACCCCGTTACAGCACAGTCGAGGACTCGGTCTCTGGGAACTGAAGTGGGGGGTCGACAAACTCGACGGCGATCTCTCGTTTATGATCGATAACGGCACGACGGTAGTGATCCTGCTGCCGGATCTCGATTCGACGTAACTGCGAGGACGCGTGATTTACGCCGACGTAGTAGACCAAGCCCGCGACAGCCGCGAGGACCAGAAGCGTGACGTCGAATTCGTAGCCGAGATTGAACGCGATGACGCCACCGTGGATGACGGTCATGAACGCCGTGAACACCACGACGAACCAGTCGTACACGGGGCGAAACGAGGCGATGTTCTCTCGGAGTGGGTCGATACGCGGAACGAGTGCGAAGACGACGAGCAGAACCGCAGTCATCGCAGGGAGAAATGCGAGTGCCGCGGGCTTCGACATCGTGCCGTCGGGCTGTCCCGCCGCGTTCCAGTGGGTCGCCATTCGCGCCGGCAATTCTGACGCTGTACGGATACTCATCACCCCAGAGACGACGACGAAGGCCGCAACGGTGAGAAACCGATAGCGCGAATGCATCGTACTCGAGAGACCATGATACCTGATGAACTGGACGGTTCAGGTACCGGTCCGTGAGGCTGTACTCCGAATCGTCGATCCGTTTATACACGAACGGCTCGCCACTCACGTAGCGGACTCACTAAGTCCGTGACAGTTCGTCGAACTGTATGGCGGACTGGTCCCCAGCGTCGATTCCACGCAACTGGCGCACTGCCATAGCGATGTTCTACATATATCTGCTCGCGTAGTCGATACTCATCGTGGGGCAGCTGTTGCTCGGAGTCTTACCAGGGTTCGTGATCGTGTTTCCGTACTTCGTTTGGAGAGGGCTCGTCGCCGTCGAAACCGTTGCCGACGCTCAACAGCGAATAGCATCTCCGTAGGAAGAAACCCGATAGGTGTCCATCCCGAGCGTTCTCAACACGACTGTCCGCTCGTATTTTGGCCATATCGAGCAACTGTGGGTGGGTGCAGGTCCCTCAGGAACTTCTGAACGGTGCCATCCGGTAAGCTCAACGCGCCCGGACCGACTTGAGCATAGCGTAGATATCTTGTCTCTACAGTCCCCGCTTGGGCCAACGGGGGGTCCCGATTCGGGGGTCGATGGGTATCGATGGCGGCCTCGTGTCACAGTTCGAGTCACATTCTTCCTTTGCTCTCAATTGGTGGGACAAGTTAAGTAGATGGCCCGTAATGTGAGTGCGTGAATATGTCATCAGAATATCGTAATGGCGTTCTATACGACCTCTATCGAAAGCGTGTTGGCAAGCCAACGACTCACGACGAAGTCCGTGGCTACTGGGTGTTCCTGACGGGGATAGTGCTGGGAACGTTCGGTCTTCTCCTGTTCATCCCGAGTACGTCTGCTGTCGGGACATCTGGGTTGACGCTTCGGGAGGTGAGCATCTTCCTCGCAGCCGTCGGATTGGCTATGTTCGCGGCAGGACCAGTAATCAGACTCCCACTTCAATCGTGGGCGAACTACGCGGCGTACATCGGCCAGGCAGTCTGCTTCCTCGCGGCGGTCTGGTTCGTACTGGTGTTCCCGGCTAACTGGAGCGTCCAGACGGGCAATCAGCCCGTCATACTCCTCTACGCGCTGGGACTGGCTATTATCACCGTCGGTGGACTCATCACTCCACTCCTCGTTGGAGTGACCCGAGAGGACTTGGAGGCCAGCGAGAGCAGAGCAGCAGCGCTCGAATCCGAACTGGCCGACGTTCACGAAGAACGCGACCGACTTGAGGTGGCTGCGGAGGAACTCGCCGATCTTGAGGCGGAACTCGAAGAGCTGACGTTCCCGGTGACGGGGAGCGAGGTCGTCGCGGCGATCGGTGATCGCAAGATCGAATCGGCCGAGGGGAGCTACAGTATCGGGGAACTAGTCCCGGAGACGGACGAGGAGACGTTCGACTCTCCGGCGTCCGTCTGGGTACAGTTACCGCAGCCGACAGTTGCCGCGGCCATGAAACGGGTCGTGGAAGCCAGCAAGACGCTTCGGAATACTGATTTCCCCTGGTCACAGCGCAAAGCTTACGAGAAGACGTTCCAAGAGCTCAAAGCGATCGACGCCGATGACGACGACGAAGGCATCCAAGTCATCAGCGACTGGGTCGTCGACCGAATCCGCGACAAAGAAACCCTCCCAACGTCCCGGGCGGTACGCCGAGAAGCGGCGAAGTTCTGTCGGGCGAACGGATATCAGATCCGAAACGACGAGTGGCTCGGGATATAGACCGAGGATCACGACGACGAACGCGAAGTTGGCGAGGTGTGTCAGCCCTGCGAGTCCCCCCGTCGCGTCGCACACCGGAGCGAGAGCATCCGAAATCGCCGTCGCTCGTCTCGTAGGGTTCGAACTCCGATCACCGTTTTCGACCTCGCTTCGCTCGGTCAGAAAACGGGCGTGGCGGGAGTCCCGCGAGCGAACGAAGTGAGCGAGTGGGACTACGCCACGGCCGCGAACGAACGAAGTAAGTGAGCGGGCGTGGCGGGATTCGAACCCGCGATCTAGAGGTTAGGAACCTCTCGCCCTATCCGCTAGGCCACACGCCCTGTGGCGGTCGTAGACGGGACGCCCTGAAAAAGGTCGGTATCCTGGGGTGGCGGATCACTTTTGACATCTGCACCAGTGTTTATTCGTGTCTGGGGAGGTAATAGTGAACCATGAGTAACCGACTCACGGACACCGATCGACGACGACTCCTCGCACTGGTTGGAAGCGGACTCACCGTTGGACTGGCCGGCTGTTCCGGCGGTGGCGATGGCGGTGACGGCAGTGAGGACACGGATACGGCGACGGCGACGGCGACGGCGACGGCGACGGCAACCTCGGGCGGAGACGGTGACGATACGGTGCCGTCCGAATACCGGACGGCGACCAGCATCGGCGGGACCCAGCGCAATCCGGACTCGGTCTCCGCGAAATCCGCGGTGAACTACCAGGAACAGCCCCAAGACGGCCAACAGTGTTCGAACTGTCAGTTCTACATCGAGGACAAGAACGGCGACGGGATGGGTGCCTGTGCTATCGTCGCCGGAAACATCGCCCCCGAGGCGTACTGCGTCAGTTACGCGGAGTATCAGGGCTGACCTCACGGCGACTAGAGGAACACACCAGAGGCCGTATAAGCGACCCTCGGTTAGAGTACTCCGATGAAGTCGGGGGACACGCGGACGTGGCAGGCCACAGCAGTGGTCTGCTCGGTACTCTTGCTCGCCGCCTCACTCGGCGCCTTCGCCGTCGATCTCGGCTCCGCGCGCCCGAACCCGGTGGCGTACGAAGACACGGTGAAACTCGGTCTGGCCGCCGAAACGGAACAGGTGGCCGAACACGAGGGGGCCTCGATCCCTCGCGTCGAGGTGTTTTACTCACAGTATCGCTACGTGGTCGGCTACACGGGGGTCGGGCAGGCTCTCTCGGCCCTCGACGACCCCGGACGCGAACAGCAGTTCGGCTACCCACTCGCGGTGTACGCCTCGGACTACGCCGGCCGGTCACCACGCTGTGCGAACGACGGAACGCTCGTTACGACCACGAACCCGGACTGGGTGTCGGTGACCGAGGCGCAGTTCGTCGTCGGGAGCGACGCACAGGTCGCCGGCCATCCGGTCGTCGTTCCGTTCTCGTCGCCGGCGGACGCGGCCGCCTTCGCCGACGACTGTGGCGGGCGCGTCGTCGACTGGGAGACGTTGCGCCGGGATCCGCCGACGGTGACCGGCGCCACGGGGGTGAAGTCGCAGGTCGACGACCGGCGGACGTCCGCCGACCGCCGGGTCGACATGGCGCAGTCACTACTCGACCGTGAGGTGTCGGTCGTGGTGGGTCGGGACGCGCCGACGATCCAGGCCGCGGTCGAGACGGCACCCCCGAACACCACCGTCCTCGTCCCCGGCGGGCGCTACGAGGAACACGTCGTCGTGAACCGGTCGCTCACCCTCCGCGGTCCGGGCGCTCGGCTGTCCGGCGGCGGCAACGGCACCGTGATCGACGTTCGAGCCGACGACGTGGCGGTGACCGGCTTCGCGATCAGTGGCGTCGGCAACGCGACCCGGGCGACGAACGGGGGCGTCGAGGGGAGCACCGATTGGGACGCACAGATCCAGCGCGGATACGGCGGTGGCGACGCGGCCGTCGCGGCGACCAACGTCTCGCGACTGTACGTCCGCAACGTGACGGTCGACACGCCGTCGAACGGTGTGTTACTTCGTCGCGTCCCGGGAGCCGTCGTCGATGACATCGCGGTGAACGGCTCCGCCGAGTGGCTCGACGGCTTCATGGGTGTCATCGCGATGAACGATGCCGTGGTGGTTCAGGACTCCCGGATAACGGGCGGCCGCGACGGGGTGTACCTCCACCGCGCACCGGGAACCGTCGTCCGGAACAACACCTTCCTCGACCAGCGTTTCGGCGTCCACCTGATGTACACCTCCGAGACGCTGGTCGCAGACAACGTGGCCCGCGGACAGGAGGCAAGCGGCGTCGTCGTCATGACGCGCCCGTCCGGCAACGCCGTCGTCGGCAACGACGTGCGCCACGCCAACGGCGGCATCTTCGTCGGCGGCTCGCACAGCTACGTCGCGGACAACGTAGCGGTCGACACCGACCGCGGCATGGTTGCTTACGCCACCCAGACGACGTTCGAGGGGAACGTTCTCTACGAAAACCGGGTCGGATTCGCCGCCTCGACGGTGGTGCCCTCGAATCGGGTCGTCGCCAACGACTTCGTGGGCAACGACCGCCACGCCACGGCCGGACCGGGACCGCTGCGCATCTTCACCCACGAGGGGCGTGGCAACTACTGGGAGGGCGCCTACGACACGAGCCTCGACGGCGACGTGACCCTCGACCGGGCGTACTCCCCGACCGATCCGCTGGACCGCAGACTCCACCGGACCGACGCCGCGGTGACGCTGAGTTCGGCACCCACCATCCGCGGTCTCCGGGCGCTCCGGGGTACGACGCCCGGATTCCGGAAGGCGAGCATCGTCGACACGGCGCCACTCGCCCGCCCGGCGAATCCGGAACTGCTCGCCAACGCGCGAAACGAGACGGCGACGGGGGCCGGAGCGTGACGGACGAGTCGTCGCTTCGCGCGACCGACGTCACCCGGACGTTCGGCGACCTGACCGCACTCTCCGAGGTGTCGATATCGATTCCTCCGGGCGAAGTCGTCGCACTGATCGGGCCGAACGGCTCGGGGAAGACGACACTCCTCCGGGTGCTCGCCGGTCTCCTGTCGCCGACGGAAGGGACGGTCGACTACGAGGGGCCGGACGCGGTTCGTCCCCTCGGCTATCTGCCCCAGGAACCGACCTTCCGACCGGGGTTTACGACGCGGGAGACGGCGGCGTTCTACGCCCGACTCGTCGACGACGACCCGACGGACCTGCTCGACCGGGTGGGTCTGGGCGGGGTCGCCGACCGGCGCGTCGGGGCGCTATCCGGTGGGATGACGCGACTGCTCGGCATCGCCCAGGCGCTCGCCGGCGCTCCACCGGTGCTCGCCCTCGACGAACCCGCGAGCGGCCTCGATCCGGGGATGAGTGAGCTCGTCTACGACATCGTCGACGCACTCGCCGAGGAGGGTCACGCCGTCGTCGTGACGTCACACGACCTCCCCGCAGTCGAGCGGACGGCGGATCGGGTCGTCGTCCTCGACCGGGGTGAAGTCGTCGCGGAGGGCACGCCGGCGGAACTCCGCGAACGAACCGGCGGACCCCTTCACGAGACGTTCACGTCGCTGGTCGGCGGCGATCAGGATATCGTCGCGGTTCGCACGCGGGGGCAGGCGGAATGACGGGACCCCTCGGCGCCTTCTGGGCGGTGTTCGCCCGGGAAGTCCGCGCCGCCTCCCGAAGTTGGACCTACGCGCTCCTCGCGGCCGTGGTGACGTTCGTCGTCTTCGGCGTCGCCCGCGCGGGGAACGGTCCCTCCGCCGGCTACGTGCCGACCGTCGTGGACGTGTTGCTGGTCGTCGAGGTACTGGTACCGGCCATCGCGTTCGCCGTCGGCTACCGGGCCATCGCCGACGACGCCGAACGCGGCCGTCTGGAGGTGTTCGCCACCTACCCACTTCCCGCGTCCGCGTACGTCGGCGGCGTCTACGCCGGCCGAGCCGTCGCGTTGCTCGGCGTCGTGGTGGCGCCGCTCGCCGTCCTCGGCCTCCACGTCGCTACCACGGCCGCTCCCGAGACGGCGGTGTTCGCCACGCACCGCGGCGTCGATTCGCCGCTCCTGTTCCTTCGCTTTCTGGCGCTCACGGCGGCGTTCGCCCTCGTCGCGCTCGCCATCGCCGTCGCCATCTCCGCGAGCGCCGGCTCCCGTCGGCGTGCCATCCTGCTCGCCCTCGTCGGCCTGCTGGTCGTGGTCGTCGGTGCCGACATCACCGTCTTCGGGGCGCTTGCCGGCGACACCGGTTTCGCACTCGACGCGCTTCTCGCGCTCTCGCCGTCGAGTGCCTACCGCGGGCTGGTGTTCGAGACGGTACTCTACGTGGCCTTCGCCGGGCGCTCGGCGTTCATCTCGACGGCCGCTGCCGTGACGAGCCTCGTCGTCTGGGGGCTGGCGTCGCTCCTCGCCGCGACGCTCGCACTCCGGTGGCGGCGACGCTGAGGCGACGCCTCGGGGCGTCTCCGCGGGCTCACTCCTCTGCTTCGACGCCGTGGAGACCGGCGTCGACGAACCGCATGAAGCGGTCGACGAGTCTGTCGGAGAGCGACGGCGTGACCGCCTGGAGGAACGCCACCGTCTCCTCCGGGCGCGTGAGCGCCACCTCGACTCGCCCACGGTCGCCGTAAGAGCGCTCGACGATGCCGGCCTCCTCGAGCGTGTCGATGTGCCAGGAGACGGTGCTTCGCGCCAGCCCGAGTCTGTCGGCGAGGGCGCCGGCCGGGAGTCGTCCCTCCTCGATCAGGTGCGTGATGAGTTCGCGGGCAGTCTCCCGTCGATAGAGCGAGAGGACCCGCCGCTCCCAGGGGTCGTACTCCGGGTCGAAGTAATGAGTGCGTCCGCGGATCCGTTCGGCGACCACCTCGTCGCTCCGGCCGAGGCGCCGGAGGTGGTACTGGGCTTGCCCCGTCGCGATATCCAGGTTCCGGACGAGTTCGTTGAAGTGAACGCCAGGGTTGGACTGGACGTGGTCGCGAACCTGTCGACGAACGGTGGTCATACACTGGAGTAGTGCGGCGGAAGGACAATCGCCTCTCGTCGATTCCCACCTGGTGGGAACCGCCCCTACCCTCTGGCGACGAGTTCTTGAGAGATATCCTCCGCCGCGATGACGTCGCCGCCGTACTCCGAGGCGAAGGCCTCGGCGTCCTCGCCGTCGCTAAACGGCACCAGTGCCGGGCCCATTGCACCCTCGACGTCCGTCCCGGCGACGACTTCCAGGTCCTCCGTCGGTACGAACGTCTCGGCCGCCAGGTGCGCCGAGATGACACGGGTGCCATCCGACTCGCTGATCCCGTAGTCCACGGCCGAATAGTCGGTGAGGTAGGTCACCTGCGGTCGCCAGCCCTGTGGCTCCGTCTCGTACCGGTGTCTGAAGGTACAGATGGTGCTACAGAAGCGGGCGGGGGGATCGTGGCCCTCGGGACTGTTCTCTTGGTAGTAGGTCTGTCCCGACGGACCGGGGTGCTGGTCGATGACCATCCCGCACTGATCACAACTGCCCGCGTCGGACAGCGAAATCGGCTCGGGTCGGTCGTCGGTGCCCGAACACCCCGCGAGGGCGACGGCGGCCGCAGTACCGAGAAGGACGCGTCGGCGCGTCGTGCCGACGGCGGTGTGTCGACTCATAGGTGAGCTACGGCCTTGATCGACAAAGGTACGCTGGTGTGTCCGTCGAAAGTGACCGTCATCGGGTTGCCCTGGCGTGCTCCGTGACGAGATACGCAGCCGAGAGGATCAACACGGCGATGGCGAAGTCGGTGGTGTGTTCGATCAGGTGGTGGACGACCATGGGAACCCGACCGAGGACCGTCCCGATGCCGACGACGGAGCGGAGGACGAGTAGACCGATGGCAACCGTAAGGAGGACGTACGGTCGTGACCGTCGGCGCCGCGTCGCGACGAGGGCGATGGCGAACAGCGACAGCGTGCCGAGTGTCGTGAGTCCGAGGACGGCGAGCAGTGCCAGCGCCTCGCCCGTTCCCAGCCAGTTTCCCGTCGGGAGACTCATTCCGGGTCGGACCGACACCCCCCACGGACCAATAGGTTGTGGATGTGCCCCGACGGGCGAAAAGAACCGAGCGTCCTGCCGGGCCGCTACTCCTCGGCGACGAACGCAACTGTACACTCGGCGTTCAGCAAGACGAGCTGTGAGACGCTTCCCATCAACGCCTTGCCGATCGGCGTCTGCTTTCGCGGCCCGAGGACGATGTAGCTGGCGCCGCGCTCCTCGGCCTCGTTGAGGATGCGCGGGGCCGGATCGCCGAGCGCTCCGGCGGCCGTGACGTGTTCGGGGTCGTTGAGTGCCAGCCGGATCGCGTTCGAGGCGACCTCCTCGGCCGACGCCAGATCTTCGGTCTCGGGCTGTACGTTGAGGACGACCAGTTCCTCCCCGAACGCCTGCGCGAGTTCGTATCCACGCTGTACTACCCGGGAGTCCTCCGCGTCGTCGACTGCAGCCAGGATTGACATGGCACTCCTCTGTCCTATCGGGATTTAAATAAATGTTGGTGACAATTGTCAGCTGAGAAGAATGATTTTCGGAGAGAATCCGGATTCCAGCGGGCAATGTCCCTGTTTCGGACGAAATGCGTCCAGCATTCCAACTGTCAACGGACCAATATCAGATCGGCAGTGGTGGCCCAAACGTATAGATGCGGGCGTCTCGTTAGTGGTCGATACTGTCATGTGCCGGGTGGTGAGTCTCGGGAGCATCAACGTGGACCGTATCGTCTCGGTGACCGCGGACGAACTCGCCGCGTACGCGGAGCGGTTCGACTGGTTTCCGGACCGGGGACGCACCGTGCGCGTCGAGGACGTCCCCGAGGACTTCACCGTCGATGCCGACGAGATTCGCCACGGAGGGAAGGGCGCGAACCAGGCAGCGGCGGCGGCCCGGGCGGACGCGTCGACGAAGATGCTCGGAACGGTCGGACGGGACCACGAAACGTTCGACGTCCTCCCTGCCCTCGCCGGCGTCGGCGTCGACGGCGGCCGGATCGAGGTGGCCGACGCTCCGACCGGCACCGCCTACGTGTTCGTCGACGAGTCGGGCGACAATCGCATCGTCGTCCACCCCGGCGCCAACGCGGCCATCGACCGACCCTACGTCCGGGCGCAGGCCGACGCCATCCGCGACGCCGACTGTCTCCTCTTGCAAAACGAGATCCCAGTTGCCCCCGTCGAAGCCTTGCTCGCGGACCTCGCCGACGACCCGGACCGACCGACGGTGCTCCTCGATCCGGCACCCGTCGAGGGGGTCGATCCCCTCGTCGACGCGGCGGCGGTGGATTATCTCACGCCGAACGAACACGAGTACGCGGCGCTCGGTGCCGCACTCGACGACTTCGACGGCGTGGTGGTTCGCAAGCGAGGTGGTGATCCGGTCGTCGTCGAACGGGCCGGCGAACGACTGTTCACGGTCGATCCGCCGGCGGTCACCCCGGCCGACACTACCGGCGCCGGCGACGCCCTCAACGGCGTGCTTGCGGCCCGCCTCGCTGCCGGTGCCACGCTTCGCGAAGCCGTCGAGACGGCCACCGTCGCCGGATCGCTCGCCACTCGCGAGGTCGGTGCCCGCAACGGCGTTCCGTCGCTGGCCGAGATCGAGGCGTTTCGGTCGTCCGGGTGACCGCCGAGACAGATTCAAATGGTCGTGCGGTGAACGCTCGCGCATGGTCGCGTTCGGCGAAGAGTCACCGACGTCGCTCCGGGAGCGGGTGGTGTCGACGACGGCCGATCTGGTTGAGTACCGAACCACCGCCGACCGGCCGGCAGAGATCGAGGCCGGACTCGCTTACGTCGCCGACTTCTTCGCGGACGCCGACGTCGTCGTCGAGCGCTACAGCCACGACGACACGCCGTCGCTCGTGGTTTCGCTCGACGGATCGGTCGCTCCCGACCTGTTGTTTCACGGCCACCTCGACGTCGTGCCCGGCGGCGACCGACTGTTCACCCCGCGAAACGTCACCGAGGGCGAACTCTCCGGACGGGGCACGGCGGATATGAAGGGTGGACTGGCGGCGATGATGCACGTCGTCCGCGACCTGTCCAGGACCAGGGACCCACCGTCGCTGGCGCTGATGGTCGTCACCGACGAGGAACGGGGCGGCTACGACGGCGCCCGCTACCTCCTCGAGGAGGAGGGCTACGACCCATCGTTCTGTGTGACGGGTGAACCCAACAACCTCGACGGGTACATGGACGTCGTCCACCGCCAGAAAGGGGTGATCCGGATCGACCTGCGGGCGACGGGCCGTCCGGCCCACGCCGCCACCCCGGAGCAAGGCGAGAGCGCAATCGAGACGCTACTGGCGGCGTACCCCGACGTCGAGGCGGTGTTCGAGGCGGCGACCGACGACTGGCCGACGACCGTCAACTACGGCCTGATCGAGGGGGGGGCGACGGTCAATCAGGTCGCCGAGTCGGCACGACTCCGTCTCGACGTGCGCTACCCGGACGCCGACGCTCGCGACCGGGTGTTGACGGCGCTGCGTGAGATTCCCGGGCTCACCGTCGAGAGCGTCGGCCACGGCGCGCCGGTCGACACCGACCCCGACGACCCCTACGTCCGCGGCCTCCAGCGACACGCGGAGGGGGTGATCGGCCAGCCAGTGAACCTGACCTGCAAGCCCCACACCAGCGACCTGCGTCACTTCGCGACCCACGGTGTGCCCGGCGTGGCCTTCGGTCCCGAGGCGTACGGGTCCCACGAGGACTACGAGTACCTCGTCGTCGACAGCCTCCCCGACTACTGTCGGACGCTCGCCGCCTTCGCCGCCGACGCACCCTACAGCGCCAGTTCCCAGTAGCGGTCGTGGTGCTCGATCACCCGATACTCCAGGCCCAGCACGTCGATCAGGGCTTTCACGTCGTCGACGACGGCCACGCGCGTCGGCGTCTCCGTCGGTGGGTGCTGGAAGACGAAGGCGTCGCGGTTCTTCCCGTCGCGCGTCAGCCAATCGGGGATGAAGCCCGCCGGCGAGAAGCCGTCGGCCTCTAGCGGTTCGTACAGCGCCAACAGGCGGCGAGCGTTGGCGTCGACTGGCACCATCAGGTGGACGTCCTCCTCGCGCATGGCCGCCCGGATTTCGGATTCCGTGCGTGCCCACGACTCGTGTCCGTCGGCGGTCACCTCCCAGAGGAAGCCCCGCGCCCGCGAGAGCGCCATCTCCACCTGATCGGCGGTGGGGTAGGTCACCGTGTTGACCGTGCGGATGCGACGGCCGAGCAGGTCGAGCGACGCACTCGCAAGCGTCCGCTCGACGACGTGTCGGTATCGCTCCGGGACGTACACGTCGCGTTCGTCGTAGTCGATGCTGGGCGTATAGAGCATGATGACCTCGCTCTCGCTCGTGGGACCGAAGTACCCCTCTTGGAGGCCCTTGTGGATCGAGAACGGTTCGAATCCGCGGGCGAGGAGATTGTGCTGTGAGGCGGGGTGGGAGGTCACCGCTGCCGAGTAGACCAGCCCGGAGAACTCCGCCCGGTCGTGGAGGACGTTCAACCGGTGTTTCAGGAGTTCGCGACCCAAACCCTTCCCCTGGTGAGTGGGGTGGACTGCCAGTTTGCAGATCTGCGCGTTCCCCTCGTCCAGCGAATCGAACTCGATGGCAGCCGTGGCGACGGCTCGATCCTCGTACTCGACGACGTAGGCGGCGACGTTCGGGTCCGCGAGGAGGCGCGACCGAACCGCCGAAGTCTCGACCAGCGGGTAGTCGGTGTCGGATGGGTACGCCGCCGCGTACACCGCCGCGACGTCCGACACGTGGTCCGCCCGTGCCCGCCCGACGGCGTACCCCGGTGGGAGGTCCGACGTGAACGGCCGCTCCGCCTCGATCATCCGCCGATCAGTTCACGTCTATCTGTGTCCCCTGCGATTCGGCATCGCGCTTCGGCATCCGCACCGTCAGAACGCCGTTGTTGTAGGTGGCGGTGATCTCCTCTTCGTCGACGGCGACCGGGAGACCGATCGACCGGGAGACGGAGGATTCCCGGCGTTCGCGGCGGACGTATTCGCCGGCTTTCTCCTCCGTTTCCTCCTCGTGTTCGGCCGACACCTGGAGGGTCCCATCCATCACCCGCACGTCGATGTCCTCCGTCTCGAAGCCGGGCAGGTCGCCCGTCAACACCAGCTCCTCGCCCGTGTCCTCGAGGTCGACGCTCATGCCACCCGCCGTCGCCGACACCGGCAGACCGGCGTCGAACTCCTCGGGTTCCCACATCCGCGCCGCACTCTCGAAGTTCTCCTGCATGCGCTCGAACAGTTCCTCCAGTTCGTCGAACGGATTTCGTCGGCTCATAGACACTCCACATGACGACCCGCTAACTAAAAACCCCTCACGGTCGTTCCTGACCGTCGGGAACGAGGGTCACCGCTCTTCGTCCAGGTAGGTCATCGCCTCCTCGTCGGACACCTGTCCGAACTGGTCGTAGAAGGCGCCGACGGCGCCGAAACTGGACGGCGTCAACAGCGAGACGACGGCGTCGCACTCGGTATCGAGGCGGGCCACGGTGTCGGGCGGCCCGACGGGAACCGCGAGGACGACGTGATCGGCTCCCTTCGCCCGGACGAGGCGGAGGGCGGCGATGGCCGTCGCGCCCGTGGCGACGCCGTCGTCGACGACCACCACCGACTTTCCGGTCAGATCCGGCGCCGGTCGGTCGCCGCGGTAGCGCGAGGCCTTCTCGCGGGCCGCCGTGGCCTCACGCTCGCGTTCCGTCTCGACGTAGGACTCGCTCACACCCAGCCGGTCGATGGTGTCCTCGTCGAGCCACGCGCTCCCGTCGCTTCCGACGGCACCGATGGCGTACTCGGGGTTGCCGGGCGCGCCGATTTTGGAAGCCACGACGATATCCAGCGGTGCGTCGAGTGCGCCGGCGACGATACGGCCGAGCGGTAATCCGCCGCGCGGGATGGCGAGGACGACGTCTGCCTCCACATCTCGCTCGACGAGTTCGTTCGCCAACCGTCGACCCGCCTCGGTACGGTCCGCGAACCGGTCGCCGTCGGCGTCGGTGCTCATGCGGAATAGTTGACTATCCAACGTGAAATAGGTCGCTTCCGTTCCCAGCAGCCGAGAAGGGGACGTCGTCCAGCCGTCACCCCTCGGCGCGGGCCGTCCGCATCCGCGCCGCGATCAGTTCGTTCACGTTGTGGAAGAGGACGGCGACGGAGAGCAGCGTCGTGGCGAGGTAGACGATGAACCCCGGTGGGCCGCCGAGCGTGTTCCCGACTGCCGCGCCAGCGATGCCGACGACGGTGAGTTCGACCCACGTCACCAGAATCCGGGAGGCGAGCCGCGGGGTCCCATCGTCATCGTCGGCCGTCGTCGCGTCCTCGTCACCCATCAGTACGTCTCTCCCGCCTCTATCGGGCCGCTGAACGCCGAGTAGAGGACGACGAAGTAGGCGAACACGAGCGGCAGGAGCAACGCAGCCCCGATGGACATGAGGTTGAGCGACAGCGTGGGGACGATGGCGGCCTCGACGGTCAGCCCCGCCGCCGGATCGACCGACGGATAGAGCAGCGTCGCGACGACGGCGACGAGCGCGAACACCAGCCCCGCGGCGGCGACGAAGGCGGCGTAGTACCGGTCGCGATGCGTCGCGACGGCGTAGGCCGCCGCGAGGACGAGCGTCGCGGCGACGAGTCCCACGACGGCCGAGGAGCGCATCGACGCCCGCAGGCCGGGTGTGAGGCCGTAGAGGGCGGCGAGCGTCGCGACGACCAACATCAGGTACGCGACGAGCGCGCGGTAGCCGTCGGTTCGCAAGTCGTCCCGGAGGTCACCACGGGTCTTCAGGCGCAGGAAGGCGACGCCATCGACGACGGTGAGGGCGACGACTGTCAGGCCGACGAGAACGCCCGCCGGCGTGACGAGCGACGTCGACCCGAGCAGCCAGTTGGCGGTGAACATCCCGAGGAAAAAGGGCGTCGCGAGACTGCCGGCGACGAACGAGCGCCCCCACCAGCGTTGCCAGCGCTCGTCGTGGCGCTGTTCGTACATCTCCGGCGCCAGTCCGCGGAGGATGAGCGCCCCCAGGATGGCGAACATCAACAGGTAGTTCCGGCTGAACAGGTTGGCGTAGACGGCCGGGAAGGCGGCGAACATCGCCCCACCGAAGACGACGAGCCACACCTCGTTGCCGTCCCAGAACGGCCCGATTGCGGCGAGGAACTGTTCGCGTTCCGCGTCGTCCTCGCGGGTCGCAAAGAGCACACCGACGCCGAAGTCGAACCCGTCGAGAAAGAGGAAGGTCCCGAAGATGAAAAACAGGAGCGCGAACCAGAGGTCCGGAAGCGGCAGGCCAAAGAGCGGGCCACTCGACAGCGTATCGACGCTAGTCATCGGCGCCCACTCCAGTCGTCGACTCGGCGGACTCCGTCGTCACGAGGTCCGCGCCCGTCGGCGGACCGGCGCGGATCAGTCGGGCGACGACGTAGCCGTAGAGGGCGAGCAAGCCGAGATAGAGCGCGGCGAAGCCCGCGAGCGTCGCCGTCGCTTCGGCCCCCGTCAGCCCCGGTGAGACGCCCGAACTCGTCTTCATCACGCCCTGGATGATCCAGGGCTGGCGCCCCACCTCGGTGACCACCCAACCCACCTCGACGGCGACGACGCCGAGCGGTGAGGAGGCCATCAGCGCCTTGTGCAACAGGTCGTCTTCGAGGAGTTCTCCCCGGAACCAGCGGTACCCACCCCAGAACGCCAGGAGGACGAACCAGAACCCGAGCGCCACCATGATGCGGAACGACCAGAAGACGATGGCCACGGGTGGCTGTGGGCCCTCGAACTCCTCCAGACCGCGGATCGTCGCCTGTGGATCACCGCCGCTCGCGAGCCACGACGCACCGCCCGGGATACCGATGCCGAAGATCTCCTTGGCTCGCGGATCGAGGATGTCAGAGACGCTCGTCGGGACGGCGAAGAGATACTCCGGGACGTAGCTGTCCGTCTCCCAGACGGCCTCCATCGCCGCGAACTTCTGGGGCTGCGTCTCGTAGACGTGCCGGGCGTACATATCGCCGTGGAGCACCTGTAGCGGCGCCGAGATCAGGAGCGCGACAAGGCCGATTTTGAGCGTGGTCTCCCAGAACTCGGGGTGATCGACCGGATTGTCCCAGACGTGATGCCGAAAGACGAAGTACGCGGCGAGACCCGAAACCGCGAGGGCGACGGACTCGACGGCTGCGTTCTGCATGTGGACGAACATCCAGAAAAATCGGGGGTTGAGGTAGGCGGCGATGGGATCGGTCAGGTGAACCACCTGCTGGCCGTTCCGGGTCACCATCTCGAACCCCCGTGGGTTCTGCATCCACGAGTTGGCGATCAGGATCCAGACGGCCGAGAGCCAGGTGCCGAGGCCCACGGCGACGGCAGAGATCATGTAGAGAACGTCGCCCACGCGCTCTCGCCCGTAGACGAAGACGCCGAGGAAGGTCGCTTCCAGCATGAACGCCATCATCCCCTCGACGGCGAGGGGGCCGCCGAACAGGGGGCCGGCCGTCGTCGCGAAGGCGGCGAAGTTGGTGCCGAACTCGAATTCGAGAACGATTCCCGTCACCGTCCCGACGACGAAACTCACGGCGAAGATCCGGGTCCAGAACCGACGCAACTGCTCGTAAACGGGGTTCCCCGTGCGGATGTCCTTCCAGGTGAAGTAGAGCAGGAAGGGGGCGAGTCCCATGCTCACGACCGGGAAGATGATGTGGACGATGGTCGTGAGGGCGAACTGTAACCGGCTTGCGATGACTGGGTCTACCATGCGTGTCTTGTTGCGGTTGGTGTCCGTCGCAGTGTTTCCGACCGATTGGCGCTTCCGTCCGCGATTCGTCGTGGTCTCGCTCCGTCGGTTCAGCCCCGAAAGAGCATCAGCACCTCTTCGACCACGTCGGACTCGGCAGCGACGACGTAGCGCTCCCCCGCTTCGAGTTCCGTGTCCGCACGGGCGATCCGCGTCCGGTCACGGTCGGAGACGACCAGACTCCCCCTGGGGAGACTGACCTCGTCGAGGGTGTGGCCGACGACAGGGGCGCCCTCTGTCACCTCGATTTCCAGGATTTCGAGGTCGTGGTGGTCGCTCGCGAGGGTCCGTACCTCGTCTCCGGAGAGGATGTCCGCCGCCGTAGCGGCGCTCAGCTCGTGGGGGAGGATCGTCGCGTCGGCGATTTCGTCGTACTCGTCCTCGGTTCCCGTGTCGGTCCGGGCCAGGGTCCGGATGTCGGGATCGATCCGTTTGGCCTCCAGACAGACCGCCAGGTTCGTCCCCGGCTGATCGGTCAGCGCGGCGATGGCGTCCGCACGCTCCAGGTCGGCCTGTTCGAGGATGGACGGGGCCGTGGCGTCGCCCTGGAGAACCAACCCGACGTGTTCGTCGGCGGCCGCGTCCGAGCGGTCCTCCGCCTTCTCGATCAACACGATATCGTGACCCCGGTCGGCCAACTCCCGAGCCGTCCTGAGACCGACGCGGCCGCCGCCGGCGACGACGATGCGTTTGGTGTGGGTCATGGTCGATGGGTCCGTCGGTTCGACGCCGATTCCTCGTCACCCGGCGGTTGACGCGGGACGGGCTTCAAGCGCGCCATGGTTCCCAGATGGCAGGAATCGGCGTTCCGTAGCTGCCATTCCTATAGAATAACCGACACCAATTAGTACTACCGGGCGCGACGTCACGGGTATGCTCCTCCGTATCGCGGTGTTGGTACTCGGCCTCGCCGAAGTCCTCCGTCCCCGGCGACTCGTCGACTTCTGGATGAACCTGGCGACCGACGGCGACGGCAGTCCGCGCCGCTGGGTGTACGCAGCCGCCCGGGTCGAGGGGCTGTTGCTCGTGCTGTGGGCGTTGCGTCGGCGCGACTCGTCGTCGTAACCCCAGGCAGGCGGCCGGGAGTGGCGTACAGCAGTCCGTCTCACTCGCCCGGTCCGTCGAGGTAGCGGTCGGCGGCCTCGACGCGTTCGGCGAGCGTCCCGAGGAATCGCGCCGCGTCGGCGCCGTCGACGACGCGATGATCGAAGCTCAGATCGAACGTCACCTCCCGACGGAACGCGACGCCGCTTTCCCCGTCCGGGCGGGCACGCTCTCGGAGGCGACTCACGCCCAGAATGGCCACCTCCGGCGGGTTGATGATCGGGGTGAACGAATCCACGCCGAGGGGACCGAGATTCGACAGGGTGATCGTGCCGCCCCGGAGGTCGGTCATCGAGTGGTCGCCGGCCTGTACGGCCTCGGTCAGATGACGACGCTCGCGCGCCACCTCGGCGAGGGATTTCGAGCCCACGTCGGCGAGGACCGGTGCGACGAGGCCGTCCTCGATGGCGACGGCCACGCCGACGTTGTGCTCCTCGTAGAGACGGTGGACGCCGTCCTCGAACGTCGCGTTGAACGACGGGTGTGCGTCGAGGGCCTCCGAGAGGGCGCGGATCACCACGTCGGTGATGGCCACGTCCTCGCCCGCGCGGTCCGACGTCGAGGCGAGCGTCTCGGCGTCCACCTCGCGGCTGGCGGTGACGTGGACGGCGTCGCGGTAGCTCTCGGCCAATCGCTCGGCGATGGTCCGTCGCATGGGACTCGCCGAGCGTTCCTCGCGGACCGTTCGCGTCGCCGGGCCGTCGTCCGTGTCGGATCCGGGCATCTCAGGTGGGCTGAATCCAGGCGAGCGTCTCACCGACGGCGAACTCGTCGTCCTCCCTGCGGACGATTTCGACGAGTTCGCCGTCGACGGGCGCGGCGACGTCCACGCTCACCTTCTCGACTTGTATCTCACAGAGGTTCTCCCCCGCGGCGACGGTACGGCCCTCCTTCGCGAACCAGTTGACGACGACGCCCTCCTCGGCGTCGACGTCGTCGCTCCAGTCACCCTCCGCGACGACGGCGACACGGTCGGTCATCGGAGCGACCGGACCGCGGCTTCGATGTCCGTCGCGCCCGGCACCACCTCGGTCTCCAGCGACCGCGCGTAGGGGATGGGCACGTCGGGGAGCGCCACCCGTTCGACGGCCGACAGCGCGTCGAGAGCCTCGTCGGCGACGCTGGCCACGATTTCGCCGGTCAGGCCGAAGGAGCGGTAGTCCTCGTCGACGACGACGAGGTGGCCGGTCTTTCGCACCGACTCGACCACCGTCTCCCGGTCCAACGGGACGAGCGTCCGGAGGTCGATCACCTCGGCGTCGACGCCGTCCGCGGCGAGTGCGGCGGCGGCGTCGAGCGCCCGGTGGACGTGGAGGCCGAGGGTCACGATGGTGACGTCCGCGCCCTCGCGTTTCACGTCGGCCTGTCCGAACGGAATCGTGTAGTCCGTCTCGGGAACGGGCGTCTTCGGCCCGTCCGGCGCGGGCAACCACCCGAGACCCATCAGGCGCTTGTGGTACATGTAGACGACCGGGTCGTCGTCGCGGATGGCGTTGTGCATGAGTCCCTTGGCGTCGTAGGCAGTCGACGGAACGACCACCTTCATCCCCGGGAGGTGCGCGAAGGTGCCGTAGAGCGTCTGGGAGTGCTGGGCGGCGTCGTTGTACGTGCCGCCCACGGCCGTCGTCATGACCATCGGGACGTTCACCGCCCCGCCGCTCATGTACGTGTTCTTCGCCATCTGGTTGTAGATCTGATCCATCGCGACGCCGAAGAAGTCGACGAACATCAGTTCCGCGATGGGGCGCATCCCCTGCTGAGCGGCGCCGACGGCCGCGCCGAGGTAGGCCGTCTCGCTGATCGGCACGTCCATGATACGGTCGTAGCCGAACTCGTCGAGGAGGCCCTGGGTGCTGTCGAAGATGCCGCCGTAGTCGGCCACGTCCTCGCCCATGTAGAACACCTCCTCGTTCTCGCGCATCTCGTCGCCGATGGCCTCGACGATGGCACGACTCATCGTCAGGTCGCGGTCGACCGTCTCGCTCATCGGTCCGCACCTCCCGCCAGGTCGAACTCGGGTTCGGTGTCGGTCACGCCCGACGGCGGGTTGACGAAGGCGTCCTCGTAGGCGGCCTCGGGGTCGGGTTTCGGCTGCTCTTTCGCCCACGCGATGGCCTCGTCCACCCGGTCGTGGGCTGCGACCCGGATGTCCTCGAGGGTGTCGTCGTCGACACCGTCGGCGCGCAGGTCAGCGGCCAGACGCTCGACGGAGTCGCGTGCGGTCGCCGCCTCCTGATCCGCCTCGGACCGGTAGCTCTGGGGGTCGCCCATGAAGTGGCCCATCCGCCGGTGCACCTGGACGGAGAGTACCGTCGGCCCGTTCCCGTCGCGGGCGCGGCCTACCGCCTCGCGGGCGGCTTCGTAGACGGCGATGGCGTCGTCGTGGTCGACGCTGATGCCGGGCATGTCGAACCCGCCGGCCCGCGACGCGGGCCGCTCCACGTCGGTCACGCGCTCCTGTGGCATACTGATCGCCCAGTCGTTGTCCTCGACGACGAAGACGACGGGCAGGTCGTGGACCGCCGCGAGGTTCAACGACTCCAGGAATCCACCCTGGTCGATGGCGCCCTCGCCGAGGTAGGCGACGGCGACGCTGTCGGTGTTGCGTTTCTTCGCCGCGAGACCCGCGCCGGCCGCCGGGGGGCAGCCCTGCGCGATGATCCCGCTACAGGCGAAGTTCACGTCGGGGTCGAACAGGTGCATGTGGCCGCCCTTCCCGGAACTCAACCCCGTCTCGCGCCCGAAAATCTCCGCAGTCATGCGCTTCAGATCGACGCCCTTGGCGATGGCGACGTGGTGGGGTCGGTGCGGCGCGGTGACCACGTCGTCGTCGCGCAGGTGGTGACAGACGCCCGCGGCGGCCGCCTCCTGTCCCGCCGCGAGGTGGAGTTCCCCCGGAATCGGCCCGGCGGAGATGTCGAAGGCCGGCTGTTTCCCCTCCAGATACTCCTCCTGTAAGCGTTCCTCGTAGTACCGTGCCGTTACCATGTCGGCGTACATCTCCCGCAACGTGGCTTGTGGTATCATACCCACTAGACGTTCGAAGGATGACCTATAATAATGTAGGTGGCCACACACGACCGGGGAACGAGCCTCGACGGGGCCGTTACAGTGGGGTCCGCTCGGCACGGCGGCGTCGCGACACGGTGAGTTCGAAGCCGCCCTCGTCGACGTCGACGTTCACGCTCTCGACACAGCGGACGTACTCGCTCGCGTGCTTGCCGTCGGGGCAGAGCCGGGTCCGCTCCTCGAGCAATCCGACCGTGGTGAGTGCGTCCAGCTTCCGATACGTCGTCGACAGCGGCAGCTCACAGGTCTCGGAGAGTTCGCTGGCCGACAGGGACTCCTCGCTCGTGGCCTCGAGCACTGCTCGGCAGTCCGGGTCGTGCAGGGCGTCGAGCAGCGCCTGAACGTCTTCGGCGTCACTGATCGTCGATTCGTCGGTCGTTCGTTCCTGAGGGGGCTTGGTGGCGATGGCCATCGTCGGTCACGAACACGTACAGAGCCGGGGACAACCAGTATGTACCCACGATATCGTGGGTGTTTTATAAGTAAGGCGACCCCGATGGTCTCTGAGCCTGTCCCGCACGTGGAGGGCCATGTTTAGGATGCTGGGCCGTGAACTGTCGTTCGATGGGTACGGGTATTCGAGCGGAACTGAAGGTCGACGCGGACGGTACCTGTCCGGTCGCAGGTGCCGCCGCGGACGCCGGAACGTCCATTATCTCCGTCTCTAGGGGGGTCGATCCGGGGGCGTCGGGGGCGGTGACCGAGGAGTTCATGCTCGAAGATGCGGACGCCGAGTGGGTGGCCGAGTCCGACCCGGAGCTAACTCCGGTGTTCACCTACGGCACGAAGACCGTCTATCGGTTCACTCGGTCCCGTGACCAGGGGTGTCCGTGCGAACTCGTCGAGGCGTTCGACTGCCCAATCGTCGACGTTCACGCCCGCGGTGGGATGCTGTATCTGGTCTTTCACGCCGCCGATATGGCGGAACTTCGGAGTATCATCACCGCCCTTCGCGCGGAGTATCCCACCGTCGACATCCGTCGGCTCCTGCAGTCGCAGGGTGATCCCGCCGAAAACGATCTGGTGTTCCTCGACCGGGGGCGGCTCACCGCCCGACAACGGGAGGTCCTAGAGCGCGCCCACGAGATGGGATATTTCGAACATCCGAAGGGGGCCAACGCGGGAGAGGTCGCCGACTCGCTCGACATCTCACGGTCGACGTTCAGCGAACACCTGAGCGCCGCACAGACGAAGTTACTCGACGCGATTCTCGAAGCCTGATTACGGCTCGACCTCGATGCGACGGCCACTCAGCTCCGTCGGGTCGAGTTCGTAGAGATCGATGTCCAGTTCCGCCTTCGATTCGCCCCACATCTCGAACAGCGGCCGCTTGGCTGCGCCGTACCGTTCGACGTGGTCAGGCGTGAGCTCCGACGTCCGGAGGCGTTCGAGGCGGCCGACCGCGATGACGCTCCGATACGTCGTCCCCGCTTCCTCGTACACGACGAAGCGAACCGCCGGGGAGTCGGTGAGGAAGCGTCGCTTCTCGCTGCCCGGCGTCGACACCAGGCGCATACAGAAGCGGCGGCTGCCCGCGTCGTACCCGTACGATATCGGCACCGCGTAGGGTTCGTCCTCGCGGGCGAGAGAGAGGACGCCGGTCTCGTGGCGCCCGAGGAGGGCATCGGTTTCCTCCCCCGTCATCACGGTTTGTTGCTCCACAGTCATACGTGCTGTCTGTGCGAAGATGGGGAGGTGACTGTTTATACTTGCGCAACTCGGCCGCGTGACGACCCGCCGGGTCTACAGCAGCGTGTGGCGCTGCTCGTGCGTCCGACCACCGACCGACGCGGAACGGGTGCAACGACGTCCAACGGCTACTAGCGGGACCGCGGTGTGGCCCATACGGGTCGTCGTACCCGTATCTCGGCCGTCGTCGACACGGGGCCACGGATGGAAACGACTCACGTCGGTCCGTCTCAGACGGTGCCGTCGCCGTTGGCTTCGGGGGACGGAGAGAACGCGCTCTGCGAGACGACGCTCCCACAGACCACACAGCCCTGGTCCAGGAGCGCCTCCCGCATCGGCGCGTTGACGGCCATGCACTCACCGCAGGCCGGACAGTGGAACACCAACTCCGTTCCCCCGTTCATCGTTGAATCGGTAGGGTCGCCGCCGATATATGAAACCCCCATCTTTCCAAATCGATGAGAATTCCGCGTGTGGCCCGCCGAGACGCGGCCCCGCGGCGCTCCGGCGCCACAACGATTAGCCGAGTGATATATCCAGATACAGCATCACGATGACGCCCGCGAGCGTGCCGAGGGTCGCGACGCGTTCGTGTCCTCGGAGGTGTGTCTCCGGGACGATTTCGTCGCTGATGACGAACAGCATCGCGCCGGCCGCAAATCCCATGGCGTAAGGGAGGAGTGCCGACACCGTACCGACCGCGTAGGCGCCGAGAATCGCCAGCGGAATCTCGACGACGCCGGATCGAATTCCCGCGAAGACGGCGTAGGTACGGCGGTTCAGCCCCGCGTTGATCGCCGCAACCGACACGGCGAGCCCCTCCGGAACGTTCTGGATGCCGATTGCGAGCATCAGGGGAATGGCCGTCGCGAGGTCACCGCTCCCGAAGCCGACGCCCACGGCCAAACCCTCCGGCATGTTGTGGAGGGTGATGGCGAGGACGAACAGGACGACTCCGGCGAACCGGTCGTCGTCGATGGGGAGGGTACGGTCCGTCCCCCCGGCCTCGGTGCGTCGCCGGCCCGAGACGAGGTAGTGGGCGTGAGGAACCAGCACGTCCGAACGGTCGAGAAAGAGCGCCCCGAGTGCGACGCCCACGAGCACCGGAATCGGGTTGCCGTTCGAGTACGTCTCGATCCCCGGGATGATGAGGCTCGTGAAACTCGCCGCGAGCATCACGCCGGCAGCGAACCCGAGTGCGCCGTCGAGGGCGCGCTCCGACGGGTCGCGCCAGACGAACACCAGCGACGCCCCAAGCAGGTTGAACGTCGCGATGACGACGCCGCCCACGGCGCCGTGGATCAAGGGATCGGTGCCGAACAACTGCGTGAACGTATCGATTACCACGTCTCGCCCTCCGAAGCCGGATCCCTCATCGAGTTACTCCCTCCGTACACGGCCGGGGGTAATCAAGGTGGCTTCGCCGGAGGAGTGCGTGGCCCCGGCTCGTTGTAAGCCGTTACCGGTGAGTCATCGACACGCGATGACGGCCACCGGGACGCTCCGTATCAGTTCGTGCCCAGTCGCTGGACGGTTTCGTCGATCTCCCGAATCCGTTCGGTCTGCTGGTCGTTGACCTCGGCGACGCGTTCGACCTCCTCGGCCACCCGGTCGGCCTGGTCGACCAACTGGTCGATCATGCTGGCTACCTCCTCCGTCGACGCCGCCTGATCGTCGGTTGCGGTCGACACCTCGCGGATGCCTCGGGAGGCGTCGGCGACGGCGTCGACGATCTCCTCGAGTTTCGTCATGGCCGATTCGATCTGTTCGACCCCGCGGTCTACCTCCTCGGCGGTGGCTTCGAGGCTCTCAACCGCCGATTCGGTCTCGTTTTTGATGTCGTCGACCATCTCCTCGATGTCGCCCGCGTGATGCTGGGACTCCTCCGCGAGGCTCTTGACCTCGTCGGCGACGACGGCGAACCCGTCGCCGGCTTCGCCCGCCCGCGCCGCCTCGATTGACGCGTTCAGCGCCAGCAGGTTCGTCTGGTCGGCGATGTCGTTGATCACTTCGACGATTTCGTCGATTTCGTCGATCCGTTCCTCGAGGTCGTCCACGTCCGCCGTCACCGCGTGGGTGGATTCGTTCACCTGTTCCATCACCGCGATGGACTCCGTCGCCGCCTCACGGCCCTCGGTGGCCAGTTCCTCGGCGCGTTCGCTGGTGGTCGCTACTTCGTCCGCGGTGGAGGCGATCTCCTCGACCGTCGCGCTCATGTTCGACACCTCGCCGGCCACTTCGCCGACGGTGTCGGCCTGTTCGTCCGCGAGGTCGCTGATCGACGCCGCACTCGCGGCCACGTCCTCGGCCGACCCTCGCAGCGTCGACACCGGTCCCGCGAGATCACGTTCGACCTCGTCCATCAGTTGCTCGTTCTCTTCGATGGTGGCCGCCAGTTTCTCGCTGTAGGAGTGAATGTAGGTGTCGGCGACCACCTGCATGTCGAGGTTGATGATGCGGAGGACGGAGAGCACTTCCGCGAGACCGTCGTCGAGTTCCGAGCGCACGGCGCGTTCGACGGCCGTCTCGTCTGCGTCGTCGAGTTCCTCGTCGAGGCGGGTGAGCAGCCGATCCCCCATTCGCTCCATCAGGAGCGGCACGAGAAGGTCGTAGTAGACGCCGTACTGACCGATGTAGTGTTTCATCGGCATCTCGAGGAGGTCGTGAAGCTTCCCGATCCGGGCGCGATTGCGGAAGTAGTCCATTCCGTACTCGCCGTCGGCGAGCGAGACCAGATACGCCGATTGGGTTCGTTTCAGCTGCTCGACCCCCTTCTCCGAACGCCCGATCACCTGCTCGGTCTGGTCGTGCCGGGTCAGGTTCTCGTAGAAGTCGTCGGCGATCCGGTCGGCCTGCTCGGCGAACAGATCCTGCAGATTCGCGAGACGGCGCGCGTCGGCGTCGTCGAATCCGACGAACTCCTTGCGCCAGGCGATTTCGTCCTCGTCCAGCCCACACTCGTCCATGAGGGCGTCGACCGAGACCTGATCGTTCAGACCGCCCCGGCCGAACGCCGAGTCGAAGTCCTGCATGAATCCACGGTCCGCGAGTGGGGGCGATAAAGCTGTTCGCTGGTTCTATCGCGTGATAATCGTCTGTCGCCTATCGATCAGGATTCCGGGGACTCGTCCCTGACCGTCAACACCGGCACCGTGGCCGTTCGGATCAGCATCTCGGTGACGCTCCCGAGGACGTACCGGTCGAACCCGGTCCGGCCGTGCGTGCCCACGACGATCAGGTCGACGTCGTTGTCGTCGACGTAGTCGCGGACGACACGCGCGATAGCGGTTCCGAACTCGACCCGTGTCGCCGCCGGGTCGACCCCGGCCGCCGTCGCCGTTCGTTCGGCCGCCTCCAGAACCTCGCGCGCGCTCTCCTCCAGCGAGTCGACGGCGATGTCGGCGCGGACGTCGACTCCCAGACTCGCCACGTCGACGACCGAGAGGAGGTGGAGGTCGGACTCGCCGGCCGTGACCACGCCCACCGCCAGGTCGAGGGCTGCCGACGCGGGATCGCTCCCGTCGGTCGGTACCAGCACGCTCCGGTAGGGGTACCGAACGGACACGCCGTCGTCGGGACGGATGGTGAGCACCGGCACCTCCGAGCGCCTGACGACCCGTTCGGTCGTACTACCGAGAAGGAAGCGTTCCAGACCGCGGCGGCCGTGGGTAGGCATGACGATCAGGTCGATGTCGTTGGCTGGGGCGTAGTCGACGATGGTGCTGTACGGCTCCCCCTGCAACACCTCCGTGACGGTCGGGACGTCCCGTGCGCTCGCCCGTTCGGCCGCCTCCTGGACGATGGTCTCCCCCTCGCGTTCGAGGGTGTCGATCACGTCGCCCCGGATCTGGGTGACGCTGTCCCGGGACGTGTTCGCCACGTTGAGCACGTAGACGGTAGCGTCGTGGGAACGGGCCAGTTCGAGGGTGTGATCGAAGGCCGCCGCCGCCCCGTCGCTGCCGTCGGTCGGGAAGAGGATCCTGTCGAACATACGACAGCCGACACGAGCCAGGAATAAAAAACGGGGCGGCGGTCGCGTTCAGTCCTCGTCGTCCTCGAAGTACGCCAGAACGTCCCGCTTGACCGCAGTGAAGTCGTCGCCGGTTCGGTCACGGGGACGGGAGAGGTCGACCGTAATCTCGTCGCGGACGGTCCCCGGACCGCCGGAGAAGACGACGATCCGATCGGAGAGGTAGACGGCCTCCTCGATGTCGTGAGTGACGAAACAGATGGTCTTGCGAGTCTCCGCCCAGATGTCGAGCAGTTCCCGGTGGAGCGACGCCTTCGTCCGGGCGTCGACGCTGCCGAACGGTTCGTCCATGAGCAGGATCGGCGGATCGACCGCGAGCGCCCGGGCGATGCCCACGCGCTGTCGCTGCCCGCCGGAGAGTTCCTTCGGGTACGCCGACGCCTTCTCCGTCAGGCCGACCAGGTCCAGACAGTGGTCGACCCGTTCCTCGACGGTGACCCCTTCGGGCGGGCCGACTTCCTCCAGCCCGTAGGCGACGTTCTTCGCGACGGTCCGCCACGGGAACAGGGCGTCGTCCTGGAACACCATGCCGCGGTCCGGCCCCGGACCGGTGACCGGGAGACCCTCGACGCGCACCTCGCCCTCCGTGGCCGCCTCCAGACCCGCGACGATGCGGAAGACCGTGGATTTCCCCGATCCCGACGGGCCGACGATGGAGACGAATTCGCCGCGCCCGACGCCGAAGCTGACGTCGTCGAGTGCGTGGACCGGGCCGCTCTCGCTTCGGTAGGTCTTCGAGACGCCGTCGACGGCAATCTGTGGCTCCGTCGTCGACGTCGCGTCCGTTCGATTCACCGCCATGTGAGCGTTCGCGCCTCCACGAGTTTGATCGCCCGGTCCGAACACAGGAAGAGGACGCCGATGACCAGCATGTAGGCGATGACCACCTGCATCTGGAGGAAGTTCGCGGCGTCCCACAGGTGTTTGCCGATGCCGGGCACGCCGAGCAGTTCGGCCGCGACCATCACCATCCACGCCT
This sequence comes from Haloplanus litoreus, assembly GCF_045690335.1. Taxonomy (GTDB): domain Archaea; phylum Halobacteriota; class Halobacteria; order Halobacteriales; family Haloferacaceae; genus Haloplanus; species Haloplanus litoreus. The sequence goes on from NZ_CP147874.1 coordinate 2,145,950, forward strand.
GGCCGGCGGCGGTCCGGAAGCCGGTGAACAACTCCGGCGTCGCCGAGGGGAGAACGACCCGTCGGATCAGCCGGAAGTCCGAGTCCGTCCCCAGCGAGCGTCCGACCTCCAGCAGCCGGGAGTCCACGTTCGCCACCCCACTCTCGGCGTTGTAGTAGTTGATCCAGAACGCGACGATGGCGATGATGAATGCCGCCCCGCGGTCGTTCAGCCCGAACCAGATGATCGCGAACGGAATCCACGCTAGCGGCGGTACCGGACGCAGGATGCCCGCGACGGTGCCGACGGTCCGGTCGGCGAACTCCGACCACCCGACCAGCACCCCGACACCCATGCCGAGCGCCGACCCGATCAGCAGGCCGGGGACGTAGTGTCGAAGGCTCCGGTAGACGAGTTCGAACAACTGGCCGGAGGCCGCATCGGCCACGAGGACGGCGAGCACGGCGGGGGGCCGTGGCAGGAGGTTCCGCGGCGTCACCAGAGCGACACCCCACCACAGGGCGACGAAGACGGCCAGCGCGCCGACCCTGAGCAGGAGCGAGCGGCCCCCCTCGATACGGAACCCGCCGCCCGTCGGATACGTCAGTGCGTCCGAACCGGTACTACCCGCCATCGCTCACCTCGTCGTAGAAGCTGTGGTCGAACACGTCGTCCGCGGTGAGGTCGGTGTCGACGGAGTCGAGTTGCTGGTGGAAGTCGTTGTAGACGAGCGTCTTGTCGACGATGCGGTGCGGGTCCGAGACGAAGTTCGAGGCCGGCGACTCGATGGCTCGCTCGGCTACCTCGGTCGAGAGGATGTCGGATCCGATCACCTCGCTCGCCATGCCCACGGCCTGCGCCCGGTTCCGCTGGATGAACTCCGTCGCGCGGACGTGAATCTCCACCAACCGCCGGACCAGGTCGGGTTGCTCGTCGATCAGCGCCTGGGAAGGCTGGAGGACGGCACCCGGCTGTCCCGGCATGATCTCGCCGGCGTACCGGAACGGATCCATGTCGCTGTCGGGGTCGGCTTCCAGCGCCGTCGGGATGGGTTCGATCACGCTCCCGGCGTCGGCCTGTCCGGACGAGAGCGTCGACCGAAGGGCGCTCGGACTCTGTCCGACGATTTCGATCACGTCCAGATCCAGCCCCAGCGTCTCGGTGATCCAGTAGCGCAAGAAGACGTCGGGCGTCGACCCCGCGGGGAGCGTCGCGAAGCGCGGCTTGCGACCCTCCGCCTCGCGGAAGCGCCGGAAGGCGTCCGGGCCGTGGTCGGCCCAGTACGACCGGAACGTCGCCCCCCCGACCATCACGTTCGGTTCGAGGACGTTCGCGGCGACCACCTTCGAGGCGATACCGTTGGCGATGGCGACGGTGCCGGGACTGATCCCGACGTAGGCGAAGTCGATGTCGCCCGAGGCGTAGGCCTGCACCAACGGCGGCCCGCCGCCGAAGCTCTTCACCTCGATGTCCGGGCCGAGTTCGTCGTACCAGCCCTGCTGCTCGATGACGAAGTACTGCATCATCGGAAAGACGTCGAGGGTCCCGAGGGTGAGCGAATCGGGGGCCGAACTGCCGCCGGCGCCGGCGCCGGCGCCGCTCTCGCCGAGACATCCGGTCGTCCCGACCGAGAGTCCGGCGGCGGCACCGCCGGTCCGCTTGAGGAGGCTGCGTCGCGAAAGCCCGTTGGAGTGCACAGACAGACGAGGAGGCGCCCGGTGAAAACGGCTCCACCCCGGGTGAGTCTTGCCGCGGTCTATGACGCCCTCGCCGACACGGGACGGTCGACTGCCGGAACCGACGGACAACAGTCCGTATCACTCCCCGACCCGCCCGTTCCGCGCCGTGGCCCCCACGATCCAACGTGTGTCCAGTCACCACGGGACCGACAAGAGTCACCAGACACCATTGCGGAATAGTTGATAGTGTGCCGACACCGCCCGATCCAGCCCCCCGCAACCAGGACGAACAGCCGTCCGAGTGTCTGGAGTGTGGCAAACGGCTCTGTAGCGCCGAATCGCTCACCGCCGGTCCGGGCTGTGATGGCGTCCTGCAGACCCTGAGTCGCCCCGACTCGTCGCGGAGCCGTCGCGACGGCGCCCCAAGGACTTTCTCGGCCGCCCCCGACACTTCGTCGATGCGAATCAGCGAAATCGAAATCCACGAGTTCGACTACGAGGTGGCGCGGACCGGGACCGTGGGCGGTAACTGGGTGTACGATCCCGACTCGACGCTCGAACCCCCCGGCTTCGTCCTCACCATCCGCACCGCCGACGGGACGGAGGGACACTACCGCGGGTTCGCCTTCACGCCGCCGATGATCGCGCAAATCGAGATGGTGGCCGAGGAGCACGTCGTAGGCCGCGACCCGCTGGAACGGCGGGAGATCTGGCAAGACTGCTGGCGGGCACTCCGTCACACCGACCACTTCGGGGTCGGTCCCATCGACGTCGCGCTCTGGGACCTCGCGGGCACCCACTACGGCGAGTCCGTCTCGACGCTTCTCGGCGGCGGCCGCGACTCCTTACCGACCTACGCCTCGACCATGTTCGTCGACGACAACGGCGGCCTCGACGGTCCCGAGGCGTTCGCCGACTTCGCGGAGGCGTGTCTCGACCGGGGGTACGAGGGGTTCAAGTTCCACGGCCACCCCGACGTCCGCCCCGACGTCGACGTGGCCATCTGTGACGCACTCGCCGACCGCGTCGGCGACCGGATGGACCTCATGCTCGACGCCTCCAGCCTCTACCGAACCTACGCCGACGCCCTGGAGGTCGGCCGTGCCCTCGACGCACTCGACTTCCGCTGGTACGAGGACCCGTTCCACGACGGGGGCGTGAGCGAGCGGGCAGTGAAGAAACTCGTCGACGAACTCGACACGCCGATGCTCGGCCTCGAACACGTCCGCACTGGCCCCTACGGCGCCGCCAACAGCCTCGCGTCGGAGACGACGGATCTCGTCCGTGCGAGCGCCCACCTCGACGGCGGCATCACCGGCGCACTCAAGACGGCAGAAACCGCCGAATCGTTCGGCGTCGACGTGGAACTCCTGCTCGGCGGGCCGGCGCACGCGCATCTCATGAGCGCGCTCCGAAACTCCAGTTACTTCGAACACGGCCTTCTCAACCCCGAGAGCGACTGGATCCTGAATCAGGGGTTCGAGGGCGATCCGGAAGCCGTCGACGACGACGGCCGGATGCCAGTTCCCGACGGCCCGGGCCTCGGCGTCGACGTCGACTGGGCGTTCGTCGAGCGGCGGTGCACGGGCCACCGTCGGATCGGGACCTGACCTGCCGGGAGAATTGATCCGAAACCGGGATTTATTCCGCCGCTTCCCCAACGGTCGATCATGACGAACGTCGACATCGAGTACTGCGTCCCGTGTGGCTTCCTCGACCGTGCCGAGAGCGTCCAGCACGCCCTGCTCACGACGCTCGGCGAGGACCTCGACTCCGTCGCCCTCGTCACCGGCGAGAAGGGCGTGTTCCGGGTCAGCGTCGCCGGGGAGACCATCTACGACAAGGACGAGGACGGCGACTACGACGTGGACGAACTGGTCGCGACGGTCCGCGACCGGACGTGAACGCCGGCGGTCCGGCCGCCGGGTTCGAAGGGGAATCCTTACCCCGCCACCCCCGTGAGCCTCGGGTATGGCCGAGGCAGAGGCACTCGTCGCCGACGAGGTACGCAAGCAGTACGGCGACGCCGTCGCACTCGACGGCGTCTCGCTGTCGGTTCCCGAAGGCGAGGTGTTCGGGCTGGTCGGGCCAAACGGCGCCGGCAAGACCACCCTCGTGCGGGCACTCACCGGAACCACTCCCTGCGAGGGGACGGTCCGCGTACTGGGTGCGCCCCCGGGTGACGTCGACCCCGCACGCGTCGGACTGCTCCCCCAGTCGTTCCACCCCGCGGACCGGCTCACCGCCCGGGAACTGATCGCTTACTACGCCGGACTCTACGACGAGACGCGAACCGTCGGGGCCGTCCTCGACGACGTCGGACTGGCGGACGCCGCCGACACCTGGTACGAGAACCTGTCCGGGGGACAACAACGCCGAGCCTGCGTCGGTACGGCCCTCGTCAACGACCCGGACGTGCTCTTTCTGGACGAACCGACGACGGGCATCGACCCGGCCGGCCGGCGGTCGCTGTGGACGCTCGTCGAGGACCTGGCGGCCGGCGGGACGACCGTGTTACTCACGAGTCACTCGATGGCCGAGGTCGAACGCCTCGCGGACCGCGTGGGCCTGCTCCGCGACGGCCGCCTCGTCGCCGTCGGCACGCCCGCGGCGCTGATCGCGGACCACGGCGGCGACAGTCACCTGCTCGTCGACGTGGGACCGGACGTCGATCCCGCGGCGCTCTCGACGACGCTCGACGCCGACGTGACGGCGCGCGACGGCCGCCTCGTCGTCCGGAACGTCGCCCTCGCCGACGTGGGGAGCGTCGTCGCCGACTTGGAGGCCCACGGCGTCGACATCGACTCCTTCACCTGGGCGGAACCCGATCTGGAGGACGTATACCTCCGGCTGACCGGGGAAGCCCTCGGGCCAACCGGGGCGGCCGCCCCCGTCGCCGCCGGCGAGGAGGGTGAGCGATGAGCCGTGACCGCCGGATTCGGTCCACGTTCGTCGCCGCCTTCCGCGCCTTCATCCGCCGGAAGACGGCCGTCTTCTTCACCTTCTTCTTTCCCATCCTCCTCATCCTGATCTTCGGGGCGCTGGTGCAGACGCGACCGACTGGCGGTGGTCTGTTCGCGCGCGATCCGGCCTACTACCTGCCCGGCTATCTCGCCGTCGTCGTCGTGTTCACCCCGCTGTCCCGGGTCGGCAGCACCATCGCCCGCCACAGAGACGGTAACCGATTCGAGAAGCTGGCGACGACGCCGCTCCGCCGCTGGGAGTGGCTCTTCGCCCACACCCTCGTCAACGTCGCCATCATCGGACTCGCCGGTCTGATCCTCTTCGGCCTCGTCCTCGTCGTGACGGGCGCCGAGGTGGTGGTCGGCCCGACGCTTCTGGCACTCGTCCCGCTCGTGATCGTCGGCGTCGCCCTCTTCTGTGGGCTGGGCGCCATCCTCGGTCGGATCGCCGACTCGCAGGACGGCGTCATCGCCGCCAGCAACTCCGTCGCACTCCCCGTGTGGGTGCTCTCCGAGACGTTCGTCCCGCCCGAGATGCTCCCGGCGTGGTTCCGCCCGGTGACGGCGTTCTCGCCGCTGACGTACTTCTCGCGCGGGGTGCGGACCGCAGCCGCGGGTGGCGATCCGACCGAAACGCTGGCCGTCCTCGCCGTCCTCGCCGCTGCCTTCTTCCTCGTCGGCGCCGTCGCCGTCCCTCGGACGGAGTGATACGGGCCGGTGTCAGCCAGTCCCGGCCGTCGCCGACACGGGGACGGCGACGGCCGGGGCACGGGGACAACAGTTCGGCTCCGTCGAAGCCCTTCGGCACTTGCTACGAGCGGTGTGCCGAATGCAGAGAGTATATGCAGCGTGAAGTAGCCGTTTGGAGCCGTGCATTCAACTCCCCGTCGGGGCCGCTCGCTTCCTTACTCTAGATACGTTCTCGCCCGGTCGGCGGAGTCCCGCAACAGCAGGACGTCGTCGGTGAACACCTCGACGGCGACGGTACCGTCGAAGTCCGGAAGGGAATCGGCCACGAGTCCGTAGTCGACTTCGCCAGCGCCGATCGGAAGGTGGGTATCTCCGCGTCGGCGTACGTCGTGGACGTGGAGGTGCGAGACGAGGTCGACGTACTCGTCAAGGAAGCGTTCGATCCCGTCGTGGTCGTCCTCCATGTACGCGTGGCCGACGTCGAAACAGACCGCCGTCCCGGTCTCTCGTGCGATGTCGCCGAGGACGGAGAGCGGCAGACCGCGGGCCTGATGGCCGACGTTTTCGACGACAAGTTCGACCCCTGCGTCGTCGCCGGCCCCCGCGATACCCGACAGTTGGTCCGCGAAGACCCGCCGCTGGCCGGTACTGTGCGGGTTTCGCATCGTCCCGTGGAGGACAGCTTTCCTCGCGCCGAGTGTCCCCGCCCAGTCAAGTAGCTCCGCGAGGTAGTCGATTATCGCGTCGTTGAGTTGCGGAACCGGCGTCGCGACGACCTGGTCGAACGGCAGGTGGACGCACAGTTCTGCGTCGGTGGACTCGAGTGCTGTCCGTAGGTGACTGTCCGCCGCCTCGGCGGGAACGTACGAAGACTCGCCTATCGAGAGTTCGGCGAACACGAAGTCGTCAGCCGTCGCTTCCAGCCGCTCCACCGAGTCGCCGACCGTGACTCCGACGTCCATGTCCACACCCACGTGGCCAATCTCCTTATACAGTTTGTCGTCTGTTACCGCACATCGGTCGTACGCAGTCGCCCCGGCGTGCCAACACCCACGTACAGCAGTCCGTCTCTGGCGTCGGGATACTGGCCACGTGCGGTAGCTCTGGGCGAATAGTTGCTTCGAGAGTCACACGGACCGAGCCGATTCCGACTTCGTTGGCGAATCTCCAACGGTGAGCTATGCGGGAAGGGGCTGTGGCGTGACCGAGACGCGGTCTGCGTTCAGCACGGGCATTGAAACACTCACCCATCGGAGGTTTCAACAGGGCCAACAATCCGCACGGGAAGAGCCTACGCCCCGCCGACGTGGTCCGTGTCGGCTCCGGTTCCCTCCTCGCCGCTCGGGTCGTCGTCGGGGTTACCCGGTGTACCGCCCGCTTCGTCGTCCGCGTCGATCCATCCCCGCCGGGCCGCGAGCGACTCGCGAAGGCGTGTATCGAGGGTGGTCCGGAGTCGCTCGGCCGTCGACTCGTCCACGTCGACGGCGGCGGCGTCGTGGCCGACGATGGAGAGTGACCCGGCGGTGTCGGCCGTGACCGTCGCCACACCCCACCGGCGCTGGAATACGGTCTGCGTGTCGATCACCGTCTGAATCCGGTAGTACGGGACCACCTTGATCCGCCGCCGGAGGACGCCGTTCCGGGTGACGACGTGGTTCTCGCCCAGCCAGTAGCCGCGGTGTTTCCACTTGAGGTGGGCGGCGACGGGGGCGAGCAGCGCCAGCGTGAGGGGGCCGTACCAGGGGAGCGCCTGTGTCGTGACGTGGTTCACCGCGTAGAGCAACGCCACGAGGACGCCGACGCCGAGGAGGTAGCGGAACGCGTACCGCCCGCGAACCCGCTTCGGCGGCCGCTCGAAAGTCGGCGCGCCGAACGGCTCGATGCGGTTCGCGAGGGCGAACACTCGGTCGCGGGTGGCGAGCGGGACGGCCGCCTCGGAGCCGTTCTCGCCCGCCCCGGGCGCGTAGCCCGCCGTCTCGATGCGAAGCGACGCGTATCCGAAGTACCGCTTCAGCGGGTCGTCGGCCACCGTCAGCGTCTGGACCTTGTCGAGTGGAATCGATCCGTCGTAGCGGCGCAGGAGTCCCCGTTCGTACTGGAGTTCGTCCTCGACCTGCGTCAGCCGGAAGTCGTAGTAGTTGAGGATGGCCGCCACGGCGCCGCCAGCCCACGAGACGAGAATCACGACGAGGGCTAGCCCGACGATGCCCACCGCGAGCAGGACCCCGTCGACGCCCCCGGGTAACACCGACGTCACGGCCGGCACGCTCCCCGAGAGGAGGACGAACAGCAGTCCGGGGACGCGAGCGTCGAACGACAACGCCCCGACCAGCGTGAGTTCCCGCGGGGAGAGCGCGAACAGCTCCGTCGACGCGGACGCCGTCGATCCTTCCGCGTCCTCGGTGTCGACGCCGCGTTTCAGGCGTCCGACCGCCGACTGGAGACGCTTTGCCTCCTCGAACTCGACGAACCGGAGCGACGCCTCCGTCCGGCTCCCGCCGGCCGTCTCGAAATCGACGGCGGCCACGCCGATGGCCCGCTGGACGACGTTGCGACTGATGTCGACGTTCTGGATGCGTTGGAGCGGGATCTCCCGGTTCCGTCGGGAGACGACGCCCGAACGGATATCGAGCGTATCGCCGTCCATATCGTACTCGAACCGGCGGTAGTACGTGACTTCGTAAGCGATCAGCGCGAGGAGCGCCAGGCCGACCAGAGCGACGCCGACGAGGCCGCCGGCCGGGCCGAAGGCGGCCGACGCCCCCGAGAACAGGATGGCGGCGGTGAAGATGATGCTGCCACCGCGTTCGATCACGCGATAGGGGACCGAGAGCGGGGAGAGCTTCATACCGCGTCTTCGCCCTCGGCGCGGATGGCGAGTCGTTTGAGCCGTTCGCGCAGGTCGTCGGCACCGGCGGGTGTCAGCCCCGGCACCGTCACGTCCGCGCCCCGCGAGCCGGCGGTGTAGACCACGGTGCTCGCGAGACCTGCAAGACGTTCGACGGGGCCACGCGAGGAGTCGACGTGCTGGAGGCGGACGAAGGGGACGACGGTTCGAACGCGCGTGAACACGCCGCGTTCGAGGTAGAGGGCGTCCTCCCGGACCTCGTAGCGCCAGACGCGATACCGTGCCATCGCGAGGCCGACACCGACGGCGAGGGCGACGACGAAGACGCCCGGCGGGACCCAGACCGGCAGATCGACCGCCAGCAGGTCGACGGCCAGCGTGACGACGGCGATGATGCCGGCCGTGACGGCGGCCTGTGCGGCCCAGACGACCCGGACTCGCGGGTGGAGGCGATTCATCGAGATACCCCGTGGCGACGGCGGACCATGCCTCCCCGTTCCGGTCGGCGCGGTAAATATCGTCGTGGTCGTCCCCGCGTCGTGGACCGCCCGCTCACAGCGCGTCGAGAAGCGCGTCCACGTCTTCGGCGGTGTTGAAGACGTGTACCGACGCCCGGACGGCCTCGGGGTAGGGCAACGACCGGACGTAGATGTCCTCCGCGGCGAGTCGTTCGACCAGACCCTCGGGATCATCGGCCGTGAACGTCACCAGCCCGGACTCGTACTCGCGGGGACTGAGCAGTCGGTCGCCGAGATCCACCTTCAGACGGTCGGTCAGGCGCTCGATCCGCCCGGTGATGGTGTCGTAGCCGATTGCGTCCATCGTTTCGATGGCTCTCACCAGCCCGCGATACGGCGCCGGTGACGTGGTTCCGACCTCCAGACGTGGCGCGCCGGCTTTCAGTTCCAGATCCTCGGCGCCGGTGTCGGCGACGCTCCGGTAGCTGGCCACCCCCGGCGTGAGCCGGTCGGCGACCGACCGCTCGACGTAGAGGAAGCCGGCGCCCCACGGCCCGAGGAGCCACTTGTGGCCGGCGGCGGCGACGAAGTCGGCTCCCCACTCGCGCACGTCGACGGGGGTCTGCCCGGGCGACTGGACGCCGTCGACCAGAACGAGGGTGTCGTGATCGTGAGCGATGTCGACGATCCTCCCGATCGGCAACTTCGTCCCGTAGTTCCAGGTGATCGAATTGAGACAGAGCAGGCGCGCGTCGGCGACGGCGTCGGCGACGGCGTCGAGGTCGATCCGTCCGGCCTCGGTGCCGAGGACGCGGACCTCGACCCCCCGGTCGCGGAGGTTCCACCAGGGGACGATCCCCGCGGAGTGTTCGAGGTCGGTGCGGACGACGACGTCGCCGGGGTTCCAGTCGATAGCCGCGGCGACGCGCGCGATGCCGTCGGCCGTGCTCTCGGTCAGGGCGATTTCTGCCGGGTCGGCACCGAGGAAGTCCGCGACCACCTCGCGGGTCTCCTCGAACGTCTCGAAGGCCGCGGGGTAGGCGCCTTCCTCGACGGGAGCGACGTACTCGTGGTGTTCGAGGAAGTCGCTCGCTGCCGAGACGACGCGCCGTGGTGCCGGGCCGGACGCGCCGGTGTTGAAGTAGACGCCGCGGTCGAGAGCGGGAATCTCCGCGCGCAGATCTTCGGGTCGCATATCTCCTCGTGGGGGTGGCTGCCACCTCAACGTTTCCCGTCGGGGCCACCTCAAGCCGTCGAGGCGAGTCGGCGCTCGACCCGGCGGCGGGCGCGACGTGTCTCGTCCCCGAGGGTCGCGACGGCCGCGAGGACCGGGTGGGTCACAGAGAGATCCGCGTAGAGGTACTCGACCAGATCGGTCGGCACGCCCGGAAGCTCCTTTCGGTAGCCTCGGATCGTCTCCTGGCGCCGCATCCCGATCCCCTCGATCCGTGCCTCGACGTCGCGGACCGACTCCCACAGGGCGCGCAGGTCGTCGAACGAACGGTCCGACAGCGGCGGGTCGTCGAGGGCTTCGAGATCCGACCGGACCTCCGAGAGGTCGGCAGCCGTTCGGGCGAGCGACGTGTCCTCGCGATCCAGCACCGTCAGAAACTCCTCGCGTTCGCGGCGGGCCGCCGCCGCCGCGGCCCGCACGGCGTCGCGAAAGTCGGCCGTCAGCGCCGTTCCGCCAACGAGCGCCGCCGCCAGGTCCTCCCCGAACTCGGCGGCGAGGCTCTCGGCTACCGTGTCGCCGTACTCCGCCTCGTAGTGGGGGACGCTCATCACCGTCTCCTCGTACGCCGTCCGAACACGCTCCAGCGACTGGCCGGATCGTTGGGGGTCCGAAAGCAGTGGCGGCGTCGTCGACGCCGCGACCGTCGCGAGCGCGGCCACGCGCCGATCGAAGGCCTCGAAGGCGTCGCGTTCGGTGGCCACACAGGCTCGCTCCGCCGCGACGGCCGCCCGTGCCTCGTCGATCCGACGCGTCATCGGGGGCCACCGAACGCCCGCCGACGCTGCCCCGTCCGCGTGAGGCACGTCGGCCTCGTTCCCACGGGTGGGAGCCATCCGCCCGCAGTCGGTCGGTTCCGCACCGCCGGTTGGCGGCGCGGATCGTCGCTGCTCATACGCCCTCTCCTCGTTGTGTCATGATAAAAATAATGTATATAGATTCGGGTTCGCACTGATCGTTCCCGTGAGTACTGTACCCGTGGGGTTGGCCCGCGAGTGTCAAACGGGCGTTTGTGTCTTGAGAGGGGTTTTGGTGGGGGCGCATGTACGGTCGTCCATGGTACGACGAAGGCGACTGGTCACCGCGTTGCTCGTGGCGGTGGTGCTTCTGGCCGGGTGCGGCGGGGCGGCCGGCGGGGCGGACGCCGGCGGTGGCGGAGATGCGGCTTCCCTCGCCGAGTCCGAGGCGCCAGACGCACAGACACGCGCCGCAGACGCTAGCGGTGGCGACGGGGGCGACGGTGGTGGCGCCGCCGCGACGGCCGCGACGAGTCGGTCGATCATCCGCACCGGCACCGTCGAGTTGCGCGTCGACGACTTCGAATCCACGCGCTCGAACCTGACGACACTCGTCGAATCCCGCGGCGGATACGTGAGCGAGTCGGCCCGACAGGTCCACGACCGGGATGACGGCTCTTGGACCACGGGTCGGGTCGTCCTCCGGGTGCCCGCGGAGAACTTCTCGGCGACGATGACCGCCGTCGAGGACGAGGGTCGGGTGCTCGAATCTCGCACCTCGACCCAGGACGTGACGGATCAGGTGGTCGACCTTCAGGCCCGTCTGGAGAACCTCCGCGCCGAGCGCGAACGTCTTCGGACCCTCTATCAGCGCGCCAACGACACCGAGGACGTCCTCGCAGTCGAGCGCCGCCTCTCGGAGGTTCAGACGGAGATCGAGCGCACCGAAGCACGACTACAGAACCTCCAGCGCCAGGTCGCGTACTCCACCATCACGGTAGAGCTGTCGGAACCGCGCCCCGACCGCCCGGCACCGGACCAGTGGTACGACACGCCGGTCGTGGCCGCGTTCCTCGATTCGGTCGGCGGCGTCGGCGTCGCCCTCCGGGCGATGGTCGTCGCCGGGGCCTACGTCGCCCCGTACCTGCTCGTCTTCCTGACGCCGTTCGTCGTCGCTGGGGGACTCCTCTACCGCTACCGCCACCGTATCCTCTAAGTGTTTTGTCGGTGCCCGCCGAAGCGACCCTATGGCTCGGCTCTCGTCGCCGGTCCGCATCGGCGATCTGACGGTCCCGAACCGACTCTACCGGGCGCCACTGCTGGAGTGTGCGGGCAACGGCGACGGCGCGGTGGACGACCTGATCGACGCGCTCGAACCCGCGGCGGCCGCCGGCGCGGGGCTGATCTGCCAGGGGGCGACCGTCGTCCGCGGCGAGGGCGGCTGTGCGGCCCCCGGCATGACCCGGGTTCACGACCCGGCGTTCGTCGCCGACTGCACCCGCCTGACCGATCGTCTCCACGACCACGGCTCGACCGTCGCGATCCAACTCGAACACGGCGGCCTCCGGAGCATGGAGACCTGGCACGCCGAGTACCGGCGCGCCAACCCGGAACTGCAGCAACTCGCCGTCTCCCGTCCCCCACCGCCCCTCCGCGCCCTCGACCGTCTCGGATTCCTCTCGTACGATCCCCACGTGCTCTCGACGGCCGAGGTGTACGATCTCGCGGCCGACTTCGGCCGCGCTGCGGGCTACGCCGCCGACGCCGGCTACGACCTGATCCACCTCGCCGGGGCGAACATGGGCATCGTCCACCAGTTCCTCTCGCCGTTCTACAACCGCCGCGACGACGAGTTCGGCGACGGCGTTCGGTTCCTCGACGCCGTTCACGACGCCGTCAGGGCCCACGCCGGGGACGTGCCTCTGCTGACGAAGGTGCCCGCCGAGACGGCGGCCCCACCCGTCGTCCGGCGGCGCCTCTCCCGCGAGGACACCGTCGACGTCTGCCGACGGCTGGCCGACATCGGCTACGACGCCCTCGTCCCCGTCTCCGGGTCCGTCTTCTGGGATATGAGTATCGTCCGCGGCGCGTACCCCGCCCGCGCGTGGCACGACGAGCAGTTCCGGGCCGGCTACGCCGCGGCTTTCGGCGGCCGACTCCGGGCCGGCCTGGTCGCCCTCGCGAATCGCGCCGAGTCGTGGTGGTACGACTTCGACCCTGCTTGGAACGCCGACCTCTGTCGGCGCGTCCGCGACGCGGTGAGCGTTCCCGTCCTCTGCGAGGGTGGGATCCGCGACCGGTCGCACATCGACGCCCTCCTCGGCGACGCCTGCGACATGGTCGGCATGGCGCGGCCGTTCTACGCCGAACCCGAACTGCCCGCGCGCCTGCTGGCCGACGACCGAGCGAGTGCCGTCTGTGACTCCTGTAACAACTGTGCCGTTCCACAGGTGACGGGCGCCCCCGGCGTCTGTCGGACGCCCGCGGTACTCGACGAGGTCGGACGGCTTCGGAAAGCGGGGGCGTACGACCGCGATTGAGTTGTCTACAACACACAATACTGAACTCACTATCGATGGGTGTCGGCTGTAAAAGCCATTTCGAGCCCTCGACTGGTTTTGATATTGTCTATTTCGTACAAAACTATTAACTCCATTCGGCTCCAACCTCGGGTGATGAGCGACACCGACGAACTCGAACGGATTCGCGAGCAGAAGCGTGAACGACTGGAACGAACCGCCGACGGCGGCGGCGACGACGGGGGCGACCCGGTGCCCGACGAACCCATCCACGTCGAGGGAGCGAGCCACCTCGACGACCTGACGGACCGGTACGGCGTGGTGCTCGTGGACTTCTACGCCGACTGGTGTGGCCCGTGCCAGATGCTCGAACCCATCGTGGAGTCGCTGGCGGCGGAGACGGATGCGGCCGTCGCCAAAGTCGACGTCGACGCCAACCAGGCGCTCGCCTCCCAGTACGGCGTCCGTGGCGTGCCGACCATCCTTCTGTTCGACGACGGCGAGGCCGTCGAGCAGATGGTCGGCGTCCAGCAGGAAGCCCAGTTGGCCGGACTCATCGAGCAGTACGCCTAGAGCCGCTCCCGTAACTCGGCGAACGGCAGGTCGGCCTCGGCGTCGACGGCGCCTGCGACGGCGTCGGCGGCGCCGAGCAGCCACGCCGCCCGCTCGATTCGTGACTCCAGGTCGCCCGGACCGATGCGGAATCGCTCGACCAGGTCCGCGGCGCTCGTTCCCTCCGTCCACTCGTAGAGCACCCGAGCCGTCTTCACGGCCGTGAGCCACCCTTCGAAGTCCGCCGCCTCGTTCATTCCGGTGGTGAACTCGTCGGCGTGGCGACGGGCGAAGCTGTACATGTCCGCTCGTTCGCGGTTGCCGAGGTAGGTGTCCTGCATGTCCGGCGTGTCACAGACGATTTCGAGCGCCGTCAGCGCCGTGGATGCGTCCATCGACGCGGCCGTCCGCAGCCCCGAGACCATGCGAGCGCCCGTCTCCGGAGTCACGTACTGTTTCGAGACACGGTCGCCGAGTTCGGTCGCCGACAGGTCGCCGTCGTCGACGATCATGCCCATCTCGACGAGGTCCGCGACGGCCGTCTCGACGACGCCACCGAGTTCCCGCGTCGGCGTCCCGTGGGCGTAGAACGTCGCGTCGAGGACGTCGAGGACGCCCTCCCGAGAGGCGGCGAACTGGGAGGCGACGACCGAGAGCACGTGCGTCCGGAGCGCGTTCGGGTCGGCGAGTTGGGACTCGACCCGCTCCGGGTCCGCGTCGACGTAGCGCTCCCACAGTTCCTCGCGGGTCGACGCGTCGCCGACGAGCACCGCCTCCCCGTAGGGATCGAGGTGGGGACGCCCCGCCCGCCCGCACATCTGGTGGACTTCGAGCGTCGGCACCCACTCCATCCCCGACCCGGTGTAGCGCTGCTGGTCCCGGATCACCACCCGTCGCGCGGGGACGTTCACGCCAGCCGCGAGGGTCGGCGTCGCGCAGATGACGCGGAGGTCCCGGTCCCGAAAGGCGCGTTCGACGGCGATCCGGTGGGTGCTCCGCAGGCCCGCGTGGTGGAAGGCGACGCCGGCCTCGACGCAGTCGGCGAGGCGGCGACCCGTCTCGGTCCCATCCAGCGACCGTATCTCCTCGGCGACGTCGGGCGAGGGCCCCAGTCCCGACTCCGCCAGGCGTTCCGCGAGCGTCTCCGCCTCGCGCCGCGACCGGACGAACGCGAGCGCTTGCCCGCCGTCGTCGACGGCGCCCGTGACGAGGGCGTCGGTGGCGTCGGTGGCGTCGGTCGGATCGCCCGCGACCGACACCGACAGTTCGGTGCCGTCGTCGCCGCCGGCCCGTAGCGTCTCCGACGCCGCGCTATCGAACGTCACCGACCCCTCGGCGTAGACGCCGGTGCGGAGGTCGACCGGACGCCACGTCGACCGGACGAGCGACGCGTCCAGCCAGTCGGCGAGTTCGTCGGGATTGGCCACCGTCGCCGAGAGGGCGACGATACGGACGCCCGGTGCACGCCGCTGGAGGGTCGCGAGAGTCACCTCCAGCGTCGGGCCGCGACCCTCGCTCCCCACGAGGTGAACCTCGTCGACGACGACGCAGGCTAGGTCGGCGATCCAGTCGGCGCCGTTGCGGATGGCCGAATCCACCTTCTCGCTCGTGGCGACGACGATGTCGTTCTCGCCGAGACCGTCGGCCGCCTCGTCGAAGTCGCCGGTGGAGATGCCGACGCTCACGTCCGGCAGTTCTGAAAACGTCTCGTACTTTTCGCGGGCGAGCGCCCGGAGCGGGACGATGTAGAGGCCGGGACCGTCGGCGGTCAACATCGCGAGCGAGGCGACGAACGTCTTGCCGCTCGCGGTGGGCACTGCCGCGACGAGGCGCTCCCCTTCGGTGACGCCCGCCTCGACCGCCGCGACCTGTGGCGGGTAGAGTTCGTCGATCCCCCGCGACTCGAAGTGGTCGACCGTCGCCGCCGACAGGGGAAGGTCCCGAACGCGCATCGGGTAGTAGTCGGTCGTCACCGTACCTAAATCCACGCCCCGACCGGTGGCCTAGATGTAGCCGTGTTCGGCCAGCCGTTCGACGCCCTCCCGGAGCCGTTCCTGACTCGCGGCGTAGGAGAGGCGGGCGTAGCCGGGCGTCCCGAACGCGCTCCCGGGAACCGTGGCGACGTGGGCGTCCTCGATGGCGCCCTCACACCAGGTCTGGTCGTCCGAATCGACGGGAAGCATCATGTAGAACGCGCCGTCGCCGACGGGGACGTCGACGCCGTGGTCGGCGAAGAGGTCGGCGAGCATATCGCGGCGCTCGCGGAAGGCCTCGCGCATCTCGGTGACCGACTCGTCGGTGTTCGTCAGGGCCTCGACGCCCGCGTGCTGGACGAAGTTGACGGCACAGGACACCGAGTGCGACTGGATCTTCCCCGCCTGCGAGACGAACTCCTCGGGCGCACAGAAGTAGCCGAGGCGCCAGCCGGTCATCGCGTAGGCCTTCGAGAAACCGTTGACGGTGATGGTGCGGTCACCCATGCCGTCGAGGGAGCCGAGGCTGGTCTGTTCGACGCCGTAGGTGATCTCGTCGTACATCTCGTCCGAGATGACGGTCACGTCGTGATCGACCGCCAGGTCGCGGACGCCTTCGAGGGCGGCGTCGGAGTAGACGGCGCCGGTAGGGTTCGACGGGGAGTTGACAACCAGCAGTTCGGTCTCGTCCGAAATCGTCTCCGCGAGGTCGTCGAGTGCTGGCTCGAGTTGGAAGCCGTACGGCGAGAGATCGACCCGCGAGAGGTCGGCACCGGCCATCTTCGCCTGCGCCTCGTAGGACACCCACGCCGGATCGAGGAGGACGACTTCGTCCCCCTCGTCGATCAGGGTGTGGAAGATTTCGTAGAGCGCCTGCTTGCCGCCCGGCGTGACGACCACGTTTTCCGCCTCGCAGTCGATACCGTCGGTGCGGAGTTTGTCCGCGATAGCCGCGCGCAGTTCGGGGATGCCGTTCGAGGAAGTGTAGCTCGTGTCGCCGGCGTCCAGCGACGCTTTCGCGGCCTGTTTGATGTTCTCGGGCGTGTCGAAGTCCGGTTCACCGACCGAGAGGTCGACGACGTCGATACCGTCGGCCTCCAGTTGGTTCGCGAGGTTGCTGATCGCGAGGGTCGCGCTCGGTTCGACGCGCTCGACGCGCGACGCGAAGTCGAAATCCGTGTTCATGGTAGCGTGCGTACCATCTCGACGGCAGCGTTTACCGCTTCCGCTCCTTTCTCGACGCGCTCTCGGGCTTCGGCCCCGCTCATGCCCGGTCCGGAGACGCCGAAGGTGACCGGCGTGTCCCGGTCCAGGCTCACCCGGGTGAGCGCCTGGGCCGTCGCGTCGCCGATCACCCGGTCGTGTGCCGTATCGCCCGTGACGATGGCGCCGACGACGGCCACCGCGTCGACGTCCTCGCGGCGGGCGAGTCGGTCGGCCGCGAGGGGCGCGTCGTACGTTCCCGGCACGGCCAGTTCCTCGCGTACCTCGGCGTCCGCCGCCGCGGCCGCCGCCCGCGCTTCCTCCGCCATCGGCTCGGTGACCGACGCGTTGAACTGCGCCACCACCAGCCCCAGTGTAACCATGTGGGCCGCGTCGGGATGGCGTAGCAAAGGCCTTGCCCTCCACCCGTCGAAGCCCCAGAAACCAAAAGGGTTGTTACCGCAGAGGCGACAGGGGTTAGCGATGCGTACCGACGGCCGCCGCCGGACCCTCCGGGCGGTGCTCGTGATTACCGCCTTCGCCCTCGCCCTCAGGCTAGTCACCCTTGGCGCCCGAATCTTCCACTGGGACGAGGGTCGTGTCGGCTACTGGATCCTCCGCTACCACGAGACCGGGCAGTACGCCTACCGCCCCATCGTCCACGGCCCCTTCCTCTTCGTCGTCAACAACTGGGTGTTCTCCGTTCCCTTCCTCGGCGCGACGGATTTCAGCGCCCGCCTGATCGTCGCCTCGGTCGGCGGCCTCCTGCCGCTTTCGGCGTGGCTCCTGCGCGACCGCCTGCGCGACGCCGAGGTGGTCGCCCTCGCCGCCGTCTTCGCGGTCAACCCTCTGCTCGTCTACTACTCGCGGTTCATGCGCAACGACGTCCTCGTCGGCGCTTTCGCCTTCGTCGCGCTGGCGCTGTTCGTCCGCGCACTGGACCGGGGCGACGCCCGCCTCCTCTACCCCGCCGCGGCCGCGTTCGGCCTCGCGTTCACCACCAAGGAGAACGCCGTCGTCTACCTGCTCTGTTTTCTCGGCGCCGGCGCACTCATCGTCGACCACCACCTGTTCCGGACGGCTCGGTCCGATCGGTCGATCCGTACCCTCGTCCTCTCGGAGTGGCGCACCGCCATCGCCTACCGGCTGGCGTCGTGGGGCGGGTCGGTCCGGCGCGGCCTCGGTCTGGCGTTCGCCAACACCGTCGGTGTCCTCGTCGTCTTCGTCGTCGTCGTCACCTTCTTTTACGCACCCCGGCCCGAACTGTGGCAGGCCCTCGCCGCCCCGGGTCGTCTGCCCGGCGTCGTCGAGAGTGCCACCGTCGGTTCGTGGGAGTCCTTCTACGACCTCTGGGTGAACGGGAGCCACCAGAACCACGACTACCTGCCCTTCCTCTACGACTACCTGGAAACGCTGCTCTACGGCGCCCCGTTCGTCCTGCTGTTTGCCGTCATCGGCTTCGTCGCCGACGGCTACGGCGGGACCGACGGGGACGGCCCGCGGGCGCTCGTCGCCTTCACCGCCTACTGGGGGGCGGTGAGCATCCTCGGCTACCCCGTCGCCACCGACATCCGCGCGCCCTGGGCCGCCGTCCACGCCGTGATTCCGCTCGCCGTCCCCGGCGCCGTCGGCGTGGCCACCCTCGCCCGCCGGGTTCGGGCGTCCATCCGTCGGACCCGTAACCGATCCGGCGACGACGGTGGACGCGTCTCCCGGGCGTGGACGCTCCCCACCGCGATGGCGGTGCTCCTGCTCTGTGGGGCCGCCGTCGGCGCCGTCGGCGCGAACGCGATGTACGCCAACAGCACCGACGACGACGAGGCCGGTCAGATCATCCAGTGGGCACAGCCCGAAAACGACCTCAAGGAGACCCTCGGTCTGGTCCGGGGTGTCGTCCGCGTCACCGACGGCACCGACGTGGTGTTCGTCGGGACGCATACGCCCGGCAACCCGAGCGACGTGCGCTTCTACGTCGAGGACGAGGGGTCGCTTCGCCAGCCACGCCCGGGCGGCCCGTCGTGGCACACCCGCCTGCCGTTGCCGTGGTACCTCGAGCGCTACGGCGCGAACGTCACTAGCACACCGCCGGACAACAAGACACTGGGGGCGAATCCCCCGCCCGTCGTCGTCGCGGCCAGTTGGGACGCCGACACGGTGGGTCGACAGCTCTCGGGGTACTCCCGCCACCGCCACGACTTCCGGCTCTGGAGCGACGAAATCGTGGTGTTCGTCGACGACGACGCCCTCGAACGGGCGCGCGAGCAGGGGTACGTCGACTGATCCCGTCGGCCGTGATCGATTCGAAATAGTCGCCACCCCGGACGACCGTCTTCATCGACTGACAGCCGGCAGTACGAGGCGTCGGGGCCGTTCGGCGAGCCGACACCCCCCGGGCAACGCTGGACACGACCGTGGGACTAAAACCCTCCCGACGCGGACTCCCCAGACATGGATTATCACGCCGCGGCGGACTTTCTCTCCGACCTCCGCCGGTTCGCACTCGACCCCGGAACGGAGTCGATCCGGGAGCTACTAACCCACCTCGGCGACCCCCACGAGGACGTCGAATTCGTCCAGATCGCCGGCTCGAACGGCAAGGGCAGCACCGCCCGCATGACCGAGTCGATCCTCCGCGAGGCGGGCTACCGGGTGGGGCTGTACACCTCGCCGCACTTCGACGACCTGCGCGAACGGGTCCGCGTCGACGGGCGACGGATCACGGAGTCCGCCGTCGTCGAGTTCGTCGAACGGGTGCGGCCGTTCCTCGTCGACCGAGCCGTCGAGGGCGACCCACTCACCTCCTTCGAGACGCTCACGGCCATGAGCCTCTGGTACTTCGGCCGGTCGGACGTCGACGTCGCCGTCCTGGAAGTGGGGATGGGCGGCCGACTCGACGCGACGAGTGTCGTCGATCCGATCGCCGCCGCAGTGACGGCGGTCAGCCTGGAACACACCGACATCCTCGGCGAGACGCTAGACGACATCGCGGCCGAGAAGGTCACCGTCGCGCCCGAGGATACCCCGCTGGTCACGGGCGCGACGGGTGAGGCCCGCGACGCCGTGCGCCGACACGCCCCCGAGACTCTGACGGTCGGCTTCGCCGACGAATCCCCCGACGTGACCGTCAGCTACGGTGGACTCGTCAACCACACGGAGGCGGCCGTCGGCGTCGCCGACGCCGACTGGGGGGTCGAGACGCGCCTCCCGATGCCCGGCGCGTACCAGGCGCGCAACGCCGGCGTCGCCGCGGTGCTCGCCCGTCAGGTGGGCGGCGACCGTGTCTCCGATCCCGCCGTCGCGACGGGGCTTCGCGGCGCTCACTGGCCCGGCCGGTTCGAAGTGATGGAGCGAGACCCCCCTGATCGTCCTCGACGGCGCGCACAATCCCGGGGCCTGCCGGGCGGTGGCCGACACCCTCGGCGAGTACGACTACGACGACCTGCACCTCGTCTTCGGCGCGATGCACGACAAGGACCACCGCGAGATGGTCGCCGAACTTCCCGACTCCGGATCGGTGTGGGCCTGCGCACCCGAACACGAACGCGCCGCGGACCCGGCCGTCCTCGCCGCGGCCTTCGAGACGGCCGGGGCGGGCGACGTCGCCACCGCGCCGACCGTCGCCGCCGCCCTCGAACGCTCCCGGGCGACGGCCGGCCCGGACGACTGCGTCCTCGTCGTCGGGTCGCTGTTCGCCGTCGCCGAGGCCCGGCGCGCCTGGTCGCGTCTCGCGGTGTCCCGACGGGTCGAGGACGTCGACGACGCGGTCGAGGCGTTCGAGCGGTCGAACGCCGACGCGGACGCCGAGGTGATCGAGGAGGGCGTCCATCGCGTCGTGACGACTCGCCTCGACCGACGAGAGGCGCGAGCGGTCGAACGCGCCGCCGCGCGGGCGGGAGCGACCGCCGTCACCTCGGCGTACCGGACGGGGCGCGAACTCCGGGAGGCGGTAATCGCCGGTACGCGTGCCGAACTCCGGGCGCTCGTTGCGGACCTCGACGGAGCGCTGGCCCCCCTCGCCGACCGACTGCGCGACGGCGCCGGCCTCGGCGCGGACGCCCCCGGGCACGGCTACCCTTGGGAGGAGCGCCCGTCGGTGATGGGCATCCTGAACGTGACGCCGGACAGTTTCCACGACGGCGGCGAGTACGTCGATCCGACCGCCGCGATAGCGCGCGCCGAGGCGATGGTCGAGGCGGGGGCCGACGTCGTCGACGTGGGTGGCGAGAGTACCCGCCCGGGTGCCGATCCGGTACCCGTCGCCGACGAAATCGAACGCGTGCGCCCGGTGATCGAGGCGCTCTCCGACCTCGACGCGATGGTGTCCATCGACACCCGGAAGGCCGCGGTGGCGCGGGCGGCCCTAGAGGCCGGTGCCGACATCCTCAACGATGTGACGGGGCTCGCCGACCCGGAGATGCGGTTCGTGGCCGCCGAGTTCGACGTCCCGGTCGTCGTGATGCACAGCATCGACGCGCCGGTCGTCCCCGGCAAGACCGTCACCTACGACGACGTGGTGTCGGACGTGGTCGACGAACTCGCCGAGCGCGTGGCCCTCGCCGAACGTGCGGGCCTGGACCGCGAGAAGGTGATCGTCGACCCCGGGCTCGGTTTCGGCAAGTCCGCCGTCGAGAACTTCGAACTCCTCGACCGTCTGGAGGAGTTCCGCGCGCTCGGCTGTCCGATCCTCCTCGGCCACTCCCGTAAGTCCATGTTCGCCCACGTCGGTCGGGAGGCGGGCGAACGCCTGCCGGCCACGGTGGCGACGACGGCGCTCGCGGTGGACCGCGGTGCCGACATCGTGCGCGTCCACGACGTCGCGGAGAACGTCGCCGCCGTTCGGACGGCCGTCGCCACGGCGGACGCCGCCGAAACGCCCGACGTCTGGCGGGAATGACTATTTAAGAGGCTGGCTCGCCTACGTGACTCCGTGTGTACGCTCACCCTCGCCTGGCAGGTGTTCCCGGACGCGCCGGTCCTCGTCGCCGCCAACCGTGACGAGCGACGGGACCGACCATCGGAACCGCCGACGAGAACCGAGTCTGACCCGAGCGTCGTCGCGCCACGCGACGCCGAGGCCGGCGGCACGTGGATCGGGTACAACGACGCCGGCCTGTTCGTCGGCATCACGAACCGTTGGCTGGCGGACCCCGTCGCCGAACGGTCGCGGGGACTGCTCGTCGCCGACGCGCTTCGGGAACCCGACGCCCGGTCGGCCGCCCGTCTCGTCGAGCGGTCGGTCGACGCACACGCCTACGACGGGTTCAACCTCGTCGTCGCCGACCGGACGGCCGCTTACCTCTTCGAGTGGGATGGCCGCCTCCGCGTCCACCAACTCGATCCGGGCGTCCACGTCGTCGTCAACAGCGGGGCGGCCCTCGGCGGCGGTGGGGCCGTAATCGACGCCTTCCACACGCCCGCGGAACCGGCCGACCGGGCCGAACGAGCGACCGAACAGGCCGAGAACGCCCGTGCGGTGCGAACGGTGCTGACCCCCGAACCGGGCGAAGCGGCCGACGCGTGGCTGGATCGGTCGGCGACGGTTCTCGCAGACCACGACTACGGCGTCTGCATCCACGAAAACGGCTACGGCACTCGGTCGTCGTCCCTGGTCCGTCTCGACGACGCGGGCGGCACGTACCGGTTCGCCGCCGGCCCGCCCTGCGAGACGTCCTACCGTCGCGTCGGTGTGTGACGAAAGTCAAGTTTAAACCCGCCGCACCGGTTTGTGGGTGTATGATCCGGACCGTCGACCTGGAGGTGTGCCGATGAGCGCGACCGAGGAGCCCGACCTGTCGGCCGACGAACGCGCGGCGCTCGATCTCGTTCTCGATACCCGCGGGATCCACCAGAGCGAACTGTGGAAGGACCTCGATATCTCCTCGCGCAAGGGGAGCCGCATCGCCGAATCGCTGGTCGAAGCGGGGTTGATCCAGCGTGAAGAGACGGTCTACCAGGGCCACAACACCTACTTTTTGATGCCGACGGCCGGTGACCTCGACTTCTCGCTCCTGATGGCCGGCGACATGCTCTCGCCGTTCATCGGCGAGGAGGAGATCGACCCGCGGAGCGACGCCTTCTCGCAGTGGCTGATGAACCTCGCCTACGAGGAGTACTGAGCGGGGTCGGCGGTAGCCGTAACTATCGACGTCGAATCGAAGGGACACCGACCGGGGAGAAGATGGTGGGTCGGTGGATGCCGAGGCCGAAGCCGAGGCCGAAGCCGAGACCGAGGAGTCGTTACTCCTCGCCGTCGTCCGCGTCCTCGTCGTCCTCGCTCGGCAGGAGGTCGAGATCGGTGAGGTGGCGCTCGATCTCGTCGTTGTCGAGTTCGTGGAACTCCTCGGTGTCGACGCTGACGGTCGCGACGTCGACGCCAGCCGGTTCGAGCGTGTCGTCGTTGCTGGTCGCGAGCGCACGGAGCGCGAGTTCGATCCCGCCGTCGAGGTCGAGACCGTCCGCGTAGTTCTCCTCGAGGTACTCCTGAAGATCGCCGCGGTTCGCGCCGATGGAGACCGCCTTCCACTCGTAGGGCGTCCCCGAGGGATCGGTCTCGTAGAGTCGCGGCTCGCCGTCCTCGATGCCACCGATGAGGAGGGCGACGCCGAACGGGCGGGCGCCACCGACCTGCGTGTACTGCTGGATGTGGTCGGTGACTTCCTTCGTGAGCGTCTCGATGCCGATCGGCTCACTGTACCGCAGGCGGTTGATCTGAGCCTGCCGGCGGGCGAAGTCGATGAGCTGGCGCGCGTCGGCCACGTGGCCGGCGGACGCGATGCCCGCGTGGTTGTCGGCCTTGTGGATCTTCTCGACGCTCGTCGGCTCCATCAGTGGCGACCGGGAGCGTTTGTCCGCCGCCAGTACCACGCCGTCGTCGGTTCGGATGCCGATACTCGCTGTCCCTCGCTTGACGGCCTCTCGGGCGTACTCGACCTGATAGAGGCGGCCATCGGGCGAGAAGATCGTTATCCCGCGGTCGTATGCCTGCTGTTGGGCTTGTCCCTGCATTGTATCACGTTGACTCTGACTCGAAATCGAGTTCGGTCGCGTCCGAGCCTGCCGGTCCGGTCCCGCCCACTCCGTGGACGACGTCCCACCGACAGCCGTGCTCGAACACGACGCGTCTCTCGCGTCGCCACTCCGGCCCGGCGTCCTAAATACCTTTCTTACTTGGGGCGGCTGTGCGGGTGAATCCCCGACGGCGCCGCACACGTCGCGCGCCCTTTTGTCGACCGATGCGCGCACGAGTTATGTTGGCGTGACGATCCGTACGGCGCTACCCGCCGAGGAACGTCTCCGTACAGCCGCGGAGCGTCCCCGAGACGCCACGGACGTGCAGGCCGACCGGGTCGCCGTCCACCTCGCTCACGCAGGCCAGCGCCGCCCGCGCCGGGTCCACCTCGCCGCGGCGGGCGCGGACGACCGCCTCGCCCGAGTTGTCGTCGAACGAGAAACGAACCACTCGAAGGTCGGCGTCCGCGCTCCCGGGGTCGCCGAGTAAGTTGCCCGCGGCGTACCAGACGGCCCGCTGGAAGTCGCTCCGCGATAGCGACGCGTCGGGCCACGTCTCCAGCGTCACCGCGAGATACCGCCACCGCGGACGGAGGTGTTTGGGTAGGTGTTTCATCGCCGCTCGGCGGCGATGACGCCCACTGCCGGTGAGACCCGATCCACGGCCGTCAGAACGAATCCCGCGTCAGTCAGCGCGTCGGCAAGGACGCCCGCGTGGGCCGGATCGTCCACCTCGGGATCGTAGACGTCCGACTCGGGGTCGGAGTCCTCGAAGAACATCACGTCGCCGAGGACGAAGCGGCTCGGCTCGAGGTCGGCGATCACGTCCACGGCCGCCCGTTTCTCCGCGTCGCTCAGGTGATGCAGTGCGAAATTCGAGACGACCACGTCGACCGGGCCGTCGACGTTCGGCTCCCGGAAGCGCCCCTGGCCGAAGTCGACGTTCGTCACGCCGCAGTCAGCGGCTTTCCGGCGGGCCTCGTCCAGCATCCCCTCGCTGATGTCGCGGCCGACGACGCGGGCGGCGTCGTCGGCGAGCGCGAGCGCGATGGCGCCCGTCCCGGCTCCGAGGTCGAGGACCACGTCGTCGGCTTCGGGGGCGGCGTAGCTCACGACGAGGTCCACACAGGCACGGTACTCGGGCGACGCCCCGTCGTCGTACTCCGGCGCCAGTTCCGAGAACCGGTCGGCGTGTTCCTCAAGCGTCTTCTTCATACGGTCCCCGTTCGACCCCCGGCTCTATGAACGCCTCGGACCGCCGGTGCCGGTTGCGTTCGGCGAGTTCGCCCCACTCGCGCAGGCCCGCACGCACGGCGTCGGCGTCGAACCCGATGGCCTCGCCGACGGCGACGAGTTCCCGCGGCGCGCGCACCTGGAGATGCGAAGCGGGACTCGCGCTGACGACGAACGGGGCCCCGGCGTCGGCGACGAGTTCGCGGAGTTTTCGCAGGTCCCGAAGCGCCTGTACCCGCGGGCCGCCCGTCGAGCGGAGAACCGGCCCGAAGTCGAACTCGATCCGGACGCCGTTTGCGGCCGCCGCGTTCGCGAGGACGTGGTTCACGTCGCCGTCGTCGGCCATCGGCCGTGTGAGCACGTCGACGCGGTCCTGCTCGACGGCGAAGCGGTTGAGTCGGTCCGTCCCGCCGCGAACACAGAGCAGCGTGTGGTCGGGGCGGAGGCCGCCGACGGCGCCGCTGGCGCGTTCCGGATCGGAGGCCACGACCTCGACGGCGTCCACGACGTCGACGCCCGACGCCTCGCGGACCGCGGCGTAGTCGGGGTCTGCGTCCCGCGCCCGGACCACGACGCCCTCGTAGCCCATGCGGGCCGCCGTCGCCGCGAAGCGCGCCGCCGTACTCTCGCCGTCGGGATGGGCGTGGACCGCCTCGTACATGAGTCGGTAGAGTAGCCCCGGGCGCTTGGGGATTGCGCTTCTAACCCTCCTCGAGGACGCCCATCGCCACCGTCGTGTCCGCGTCGACGTGAGACCCCTCAGCCGAGCAGTTTCGACAGCGCCTCGGCGAGTACCGCCGCCGCACGCTCGACCGCCGCCGTGCGGACGTACTCCCGATCCGCGTGGGCGACCGGTCCCTCGTCGTCGGCGAGGACGCCGGGGCCGAAGACGACGGTGGGGGCGGGCGCGAAATACGACGCCTCGGTGGCGGCGGTGAAAGGGCGCACGGCGCCGGCCGCGCCGTCGGTCACGCGTTCGGCCGCGCTCGCGAGGTGCCGGACGACCGGCGAGTCCGGGTCCGTCGCGAACGCCTCGAGGAACGGCGTCGGGCGCTCCGTGGGTTCGAAGGCGACGCCGACCGAACCCGGCGTGGCGTCGTCGACGGCGCGTTCGAGGTCGGCCGCGAACCCGTCGGCCGTCTCCGGCGGGACGCTCCGCCGGTCCACCGTGATCGCACAGTCGGCGGGCACTTGGTTCGTCGCCTCGCCGCCCGCGATGACCGTCGGCGTCAGCGTCGCCGGACCGAGGTCGGGATGGGGGTCGCGGGCCGCGTCGAACTCGCGAATCGCCGCCAGCGCCCCTTCGGCGGCGGCGACGGCGTTGACCCCCGTCTCGGGTTCGGCGGCGTGGGCGTTCACGCCCGAGAGACCGATCGTCCCCTCGAATCGCCCCTTGGCGGCAGTACAGACGTCCAGCCCGGTCGGTTCCCCGACGACGTAGGCGTCGCCGGTCGGCGCGTCGACGCCCGGCAGGACCGAGAGGTCGAGCGCCGCCGCCCCCGTCGAGTACACCTCCTCGTCGGGCGTAATGGCGAGGGTGAGGCGACCGCCGTCGTCGCCGGGGTCGTAGCCGAGAAACGCCGACAGGATGGCCGCGAGCGGCCCCTTCGCGTCACAGGAGCCGCGACCGTGGATCACGCCGTTCTCGCGGTCGTAGGGGACGTGCGGCGACACCGTGTCGATGTGGGTGTTCACGACGACGTGCGGCGATCCGTCGCCCTTCGTGGCGAGCGTGTTGCCCGCCTCGTCGACGAGTGGGTCGGCGCCGTGGTCGCGGAGCGTCTCGACCAGGAACTCGCGTATCGCCGTCACGTCCTCGTGGGACTCGATGCGGACGGCGGCGTCGAGGAAGGGGACGGGTTCGAAGCCGTCGGTCACTCGGGGACCTCCAAGTCGACGTCGAACTCGCGGTCGACCGGACCGGTCAGCGTCGCCGGACCGTCGTCGGGCACGACGATCACCAGGTCGCCACCGGGCGGCGACACCCGAACCGGACCCTCGGTGTCGAGGCGCCCGGTCCGCTTCGCCGCCGCGACGACGGCCACCGCGCCAGTTCCGCAGGCGAGCGTCTCGCCTTCGACGCCGCGTTCGTAGGTCCGCTGGCGGAAAGCCGCCGGGGCACCCGGTGCACCCTCGGTCGCGTCGTCGTCGAGTTCGGCCCGCGCGGCGAGGGTGACGTTCGTCCCGTCGGGGAATAGTTCGGCGTGGCGGACCGGCGGCGCGACGGTTTCGAGGTCGACGGCGTCTACGTCCTCCACGAACGCGACGGCGTGGGGGACGCCCGTGTTCACCGCGGTGACGGTCAGTCCCTCCACCGGCGTGTCGATCAGCGGCCCGCCG
The DNA here is from genome assembly GCF_045690335.1 of Haloplanus litoreus. Lineage (GTDB taxonomy): Archaea > Halobacteriota > Halobacteria > Halobacteriales > Haloferacaceae > Haloplanus > Haloplanus litoreus. The sequence goes on from NZ_CP147874.1 coordinate 2,173,363, forward strand.
GCGTCGCGGGCTAAGGGCACGTCCGCCGGATCGAACGCGGGACGACCCATCTCCACGGTGACGCCCTCGCTCTGGACGACGGCGTGGCGGTCGCCCGCCGGCGTCTCGATGATCACCTCGCGGGCGCCCGTCTCCCGGGCCGCCCACACGGCCGCGACGCGGGCGCCGTTGCCACACATCTCGGCGACGGAGCCGTCCGGTTGGACGAGCGTCATCGTCACCCGGACGGGCGACGCCCCGGGGTCGAGGGAGAGAAACAGGACGCCGTCGGCGCCGGTTCGCTCGCCGCCGACGCCGGTCTCCCGGTTGCAGTGGATCGCCGCGAAGGCCGCCCGGTCCGCGACCGGTGCGTCCGCGTCGACGACGAGGAAGTCGTTCTCGGTGCCGTGGTACTTCTCGGCGCTGACGGTCGTCACGGCTCCACCTCCAGATCGGTGAGGGCGGAGAGCGTCTCGCGTTGGCGGGCGAGTCGCGCCCCTTCACCCTCCAGAACGACCTCCGCCGGTCGAGGCCGGGAGTTGTACGTGCTCGCCATCTCGTAGCCGTAGGCACCCGCGTTGCCGATGGCGAGGACGTCGTCCCGACGCGGCGTCGGCAGCGAGCGACCCTCACAGAACAGGTCGGCCGTTTCACAGACTGGTCCCGCCACGGTGACGGGGCGTTCGGGGCGCGTATCGGTCAGGTTCCGGATGGCGTGGTAGGCGTCGTACATCGCCGGGCGAAGCAGAGTTGTCATGCCGGCGTCGACGCCGGCGACGACGGGCACCGTACCGTCCGCTCCCGCGTCGTCGACGGGTTTCACCGTGTTGACGCGGGTCAGCAGGACGCCGGCGTCGGCGACGACGTAGCGGCCGGGTTCGACCGCCAGGTCGGCGTCCACGTCGCCGAGGGCCTCGCGGGTCGCGTCGGCGACGGCCGACAGGTCGAGGGGCGGTTCCGTCTCCCGGTACGGGACGCCGAAGCCGCCGCCGACGTCGACGAACTCTAGGTCGCCCACCTCGCGGGCCAGGTCCCCCATCCGGGCGACGAGTTCGCGGTGGGCCGCCAGGTCGTCGCCGCTGATGCCGCTGCCGGCGTGGGCGTGGAGTCCAACCAGGTCGAAGTCGGCGCGGGCGTCGGCGACCACGTCGGCCGCGCGGGCGTAGGGCACGCCGAACTTGGCGTGGCCGCCGGTGGTCACCTTCTCGTGGTGGCCGGCGCCGACGCCCGGATCGACGCGAATCGCCAGTCGACCGTCGAAGCCGCGGTCACGGAGTCGGTGGAGCGTGTCCCGGGCGCCGGCGACGACGGTCAGATCGGCCCCGTCGCGCCAGCGGTCCAGCACGACGTCGAGGTCCCCCGCGGGCGGGTTGACCGCGGTGTACTGGACGTCCTCGCCCGCGAAGCCGGCGTCGAGGGCGCGAACCACCTCGCCCGCCGACGCGCACTCGGCCCCGAGGTCGGCCTCGCGGACGGCCCGGAGGACGGCCCGACCGGTGTGGGCCTTCACTGCGTAGCGAACGTCTTCGTGGTCGAAAGCCGCCCGTAGGCGCGTCGCGTTCTCCCGCACCCGGTCGAGGTCGGTGACGTAGAGCGGCGTGCCGTACTCGTCGGCCAGCTCCCGCAGGTCGGCGGCCGACCAGTCGGCGAGTCGCCGCACGGCAGGGCCGGTCCCGCCCGCGTCGGCCGCCTCCCCGCTCATTCCCGGAGCGCCTCCTCCCGCTCGGTCGCGTCTCGCGTGTCGGCCTCGATGTCGAGGGCGACGACGGCGGGCTTGTACGCGCCGCCCGCGAACAGGTCGTGGTCGCCGAGGGAGGACTCCACCATCCGCGTGAAGGCCCGTCGCTCCGGCGGCAGGCGGCCGTAGATGACCTCCTCCTCGACGAGGTCGTAGACTGGGATGCGCGGCGAGAGGAGTGTGTTCTCGCCGACGACGGTGTTCTCGCCGACGACGAACCCGGAGGTGACCCGACAGCCGGCACCGAGCGAGACGCCGTCTTCCACGATGACTGGTGCGTCCTCGACCGGTTCGAGGACACCCCCGATGAGGGTGTTCGCGCCGAGTTTGACGTTCTCGCCGATCTGCGCACACGAGCCGACGGTGTCACAGGAGTCGACGAGGGTGCCGTCGCCGACGTGCGCGCCGACGTTGACGAAGGAAGGACTCATCATGATGCAGTCGCTGCCGAGGTAGGCGCCGCGGCGGATCGTCGTCCCGTCGGGCGTGTTGCGGGTGCCGCGCTCGCCGAGGTCACCCGTCTCGCGCAGGGGCAGGACGTCGTGGTAGTCGACGTCGCCGTAGGAGCGCGCTTCGGTGGCGCGGAGGCCGAAGTTGAGGAGGATGCCACGCTTGACCCACTCGTTGGCCTCCCAGCCGTCGCTCCCCTTCTCGGCGGCGCGAATCTCGCCCGCCTCTAGCCCTTCGAGGAAGGCGTCGAGCGTGTCGTGGTCGTCGGTGGAGGCCGTCTCGGCGTCGACCTCGTCGTCGTCGTAACGCTGCCACAGATCGGATACGTCGGAGTGCAGTGTCATAGTGCGTCCTCGAAGTCGTACTCGCCGGCCGGGCGGCCGACGAGCCAGTCGGCAGCATCGAGCGCCCCCTCGGCGAAGACGCCGCGGGATTCGGCGCGATGCGTGAGCGTCAGTACCTCGTGGTTCCCCGCAAGTAGTAGTTCGTGTTCGCCGGTGACGTCCCCGGCCCGCCGCGCGTGGACACCGATCTCCCCGTCTTCGCGGGGCTGTTCGCCCTCGCGCCCGTGGACGCGGTCGGCGTCACCGCGGGCGTCGTCGATATCGTCGAGAATCGTCAGCGCCGTCCCGGACGGCGCGTCGCGCTTGCGGTTGTGGTGGGTCTCGGTGAGTTCGGCGTCGTAGTCTGGGACGGCGGCGACTGCCTCGCGGATCGCCCGTCTGAGCGCCGCCACGCCCCGGGCGAAGTTGGCCGCCCGGAGGACGGGCACCGACTCCGCGGCGTCGGCGATCACGTCCCGTTGCGAGTCGGAAAAGCCCGTCGTCCCGACGACGGCGGCGACGCCCGCGTCGGCGCAGGCCTCGACGTACCGCGTGCTGGGGTCGGGCACCGTGAAGTCGACCAGCACGTCGGGATCGCGCTCGTCGAGGAGACGGGGGAGGTCGCTCTCGTCCTCGATGTCGACTCCCTCGACGGGGCCGACCGCCGTGCGGTTGACCGCGAGGACGACGTCCATCTCCTCGCGGTCGGTCGCCGCGGCGAGGACCTCCCGGCCCATGTGGCCGCCGGCGCCGGTGACGGCCACCTCCATCACGGCTCGGCCTCCACCGGTTCGAGGGCGGCGAGGACGGCTTCGAGGTCGGGGCGAAGCTCCTCGGAGAGACGGGTGAGCGGCGACCGGACGTACCCCGGCCCGTAGCCGCGGATGGCCATCGCCTCGTTGACGGGGATCGGATTCGTCTCCCAGAACAGGGCGCGCATCAGCGGACCGAGTTCGTGGTGTCGTTCGCGGGCGTTCTCGTAGTCGCCGTCGAGCGCCGAGTGGACCAGATCCACCGTCCGCTCGGGTTCGACGTTGGCGACGACGCTGATGGTTCCCGTCCCGCCGACGGCGAGGGTCGGGAGGATGAGGCCGTCGTCACCCGCGAGGACGGAGAAGTCCTCGTCTCGGGTGCGCTCGACGACTTCGGAAACCTGATTCAGGTCGCCGCTGGCGGCCTTGTAGCCGAGGATGTTGGGGTGGGACGCGAGTTCGACCGTCGTGTCGACGGTGATGTTCTGGCCCGTCCGGCCGGGGACGTTGTAGACGATCTGTGGGAGGTCAACCTCGTCGGCGATGGTCCGGTAATGGTCGTACATCCCCGCGGGTTCGGGCTTGTTGTAGTACGGCGAGATGAGTAGGAGGCCGTCGGCACCGGCGTCGGCGGAGCGCTGGGAGAGCGAGAGCGCCTCGGCGGTGTTGTTCGACCCCGAACCGGCGATGACGGGCACGTCGACGGCGTCGACGACGGCCTCGACCACTTCGATGTGTTCGTCGTGGCTGAGCGTCGCGCTCTCACCCGTCGAGCCGACGGGCACGAGGCCGTCGACGCCGGCGTCGGCGAGTCGTCGGGCGTCGGTTCGGAGCGTCTCGAAGTCGATACTGCCGTCCTCGTGGAACGGCGTGGTCATAGCGGGGTAGACCCCGCGGAATTCGGATAGCGTCATTGTCGTTCGGATGGTGTGGCTGCGCTGTTAGTCGTGTCGGAACGGGTCGGCCGCCGGCGGTCACCCGGGACGGGGGCGCCACGCCCGCCGCGAGCGGTGCTACCGACCGCGTTTTTTCAGAAGAGCCGCGAGCCCACCCGTCGCTGCCGACCGAGCGGTCGATCCGGCGACGACGCGTGGCGGTGTCACGTTCGAATAAGGATGGCCACGTCGTTTATATTTTGTGTCCGCGGTCAGTCCGTCCGATCCACCGTCAGGAGGACGCCCCCGAACAGGACGAAGAAGACGACGCCGAGGGGGACGGGCAGTCCCGGGAACCCGCGCGAGAGGAGGAGATACGTCGCCCCCGCGAAGACGAGTCCCGCCCCGAGGAGAAGCGCCCCGAGGAGGCGCACGGGGTCGACTGGCCACGATTCGGCCCACGATTCGCGCCGATAGTAGACGACGGAGACGACGAGCGCCGCGGCGAAGACGGCGGCGCCGAACGCCCACACCTGGTAGGCGAGTTCGAGCGCCTGTCCGCGCTGGAAGGCGGCCGCGGAGAGCGGATCGGCGACGGTGATGCCAGCGGCGAGGGGGACGCCGAAACTGTACCGAACCTGGAGGAGGGGAAAGCGGACGAACAGGAGCGACCCGCCCGCGACCCCGGAGACGAACGTCACGTTCCACGGGATCAGCGCCGAGAGCCACGTCGTCAGGACCGCCAGTTCACCGGCGTACTCCGACCGGACCCACATACCCCCGCCGACGAGGAGGCGACGAATAAACCCCGCGGGACGACCGGACCACGGCCGTCGACCGGATCCACCGCCAATCACGGGGCGTTACGTTCATACCGTCTGAACCCGAAGGTCGGTGTACGGAATGAGGCGCGACCACTTCGAGTTGGAAGCACACAACGTCGACTGGGTGGAGACGGGGGAGCAACCGGCCGAACCCCGTGTGGTTATCGACTTTCACGGGCCAGCGGAAGCGCTGACGGACCGGTTGACCGACGCCGACGGGGAACTGCTGGAGGCCGGCGAGACGGACGTCACCTTCCGTCTTCAGGACTCCCTCGATACACCCGACGCGACGGGTGTCGTCGGCGTCACCGACCGCATCACCGGCGACTTCCTCCTCGAACTCAACGAGAAGGCCGACGACGTGTTGCGGTTCGTCCGCGCCGCCCGCGAGTACGGACAGTCCATCGACGCCGACGGCGGCCGCTACAGCGTCGTTCTCCGGATCGACGGCGAACCGCTCGCCACCTACTCGAAGAGTACCTTCCTCGTCTACGACGCAAACGGGAGCCTCCTCCGGTCCAAGAGTCTCATCCCCTCCGGCGTCGAACTGTAGATTTAGGTTTCTGGGTGCGTAGCGGTACCCGTGCGAAACGTCACCGACCGCGTCAGCAACCCGTTCGGCATGGACCCACCCTGTGAGCGGTTCGTTCCGGGGTACGGCGACGTCAACGCCCACTTCCACGTTATCGGCGACCATCCCGGCGTCCACGGCGGCGTGGAGACGGGCGTCCCCTTCACCGGCACGGCCGCGGGCCGACGCCTCCAGCGAGCGCTCCACGACGCCGGCCTGCTCCGGTCGACCGGCGACGACCCCGTCGTCGAAAACACGTACCTGTCGTATCTCCACACCTGCGTCCCCGACGGGACGCCGACCAGCGACGACTACGCCGCGATGGAGCCCTTCTTCGACGCCGAACTCCGGGCTATCGCCGCGCACGTCCTCCTACCGGTCGGCGAACGGGCGATCCGACACGTCCTCGAAACCTGCACCGCCCACGACACCGACGACCTGGATCCGGGGACGCTCCACGCGACGGAACTTCTCGGGAGCGGGTGGCTGGTCATGCCGGTCAAGGAGCCAGCGGCGTGGGAGTCCGACGACGCCGGCCGGCTGGTCGAGGCCATCGACCGCCTCCGCGCGACCGACTACCGCCGAGAGAGCGACCTCGGGCGCTTCGTCGCCGGCAACGAGCCGTATTTCGTCCGGTGACGGTGGCCGAACGTCCACCTCCGCCCCGACCGTCAGACTATCGTTGGTGGATTTAGCCCGTATGAGCACCTAACAACGACCACATGGATACATCTTCACGCATTATTGGAATATATTGGGCTAGCCAACACCTTTTTTAGCACATACGTAAATCTAGCAACCGACGCGAACGGCCTTCGGCCCGACGCGTCACGTATCGCAAAGCACATTGCGAGTCAGGTGCTCCTCGCAGTGGCTTGGTCAGTCGGACGACCACCATGTGTGGTCCCGTACGTTCTCCGTGCGGGGGACGCCATCCGGCGTCGCCCGCTCGTCCGGAGAGCAATTATTCGGCGTACGTATACGAAACCTTGAAACGCGAACCACCGGTAGCGATGGGTATGGAACTGCGGGTCATCGAGAAAACCGACGAGGAACTTCGCATGGAGATCGCGGACGAGGATCACACGTTCATGAACGTCCTCAAAGGGGCGCTGCTGGAGACGGCGGGCGTCGTGGCCGCCACGTACGACATGAACCCCGAACAGTCCGGCGGCCAGACCGAGCCGATCCTCTCGATCAAGACCGACGACGACACGGACCCCCTCGACGCCGTGGGCGACGCCTCCCGCCGGGTGCAGGACCTCGCCGACGACTTCGTGACCGCGTTCGACGCGGCAGCTTAAAGCCGGACGGGGATGCCCCGTTCGTCGAGGTACTCTTTGACCTCGCGGATCGAGTGTTCGTCGAAGTGGAAAATCGAGGCCGCGAGCGCCGCGTCGGCGCCAGCCTCCGTGAACACCTCGTAGGCATCTTCCGGGCCGCCGCATCCCGACGAGGCGATGACGGGCGTCGAGACGTTCTCACAGACCGCCCGCGTCAGCGGGATGTCGTAGCCGTCCTTGGTGCCGTCGGCGTCGATGGAGTTGACGAATAGTTCGCCCGCACCCCGGGATTCGACCTCGCGCGCCCACTCCACCACGTCGACGCCCGTCCCCTCGCGACCCCCTTTGATCGTACACTCGAACCAGCAGGACTCGCCGTCTACCTGCTCGTAGTGTTCGCCCTGCTCGTCGTAGCGCCGCCGGGCGTCGACACTGATGACGATGCACTGACTGCCGAAAGCGGCGGCACCGGCGTCGACCAGATCCGGGTTCTCGATAGCGGCGGTGTTGATCGACACCTTGTCCGCGCCGGCGCGGAGCGTCTCCTTGACGTCCTCGCGGGTTCGGATGCCGCCGCCGACGGTCAGGGGGATGAACACCTCGTCGGCAATCTGTTCGACGACGTGGAGCATCGTCTCCCGGCCCTCGGCGCTGGCGGTGATGTCGAGAAAGACGAACTCGTCGGCGCCCGCCTCGTTGTACTCGCGGGCCATCTCGACGGGGTCGCCCGTATAGGCCAGATCCTCGAAGTTGACGCCGGTGTACACTGCGGGGTTGCCGTCCTCGTCGAGGTCCACGTCGATACAGGGAATGATGCGCTTGGTTACGGCCATCCGTGTCGGGCGATACGACGGGGCCGGTCAAAAGACGCCCGGTGCGGCGACCCGCGTTCTCCCGGTCGGTTCGTCCCGTCCCGCGCCGTTCAGGTGTCTTTTTGTATCGCCGCTCGTCACCACCGAGTATGGACGACCACTCGGACCACGACCACCACTCGCACAGCGACGACGAGGGCCGCATCACCTCTCCGATGCAGGACTTCTCGACCGGGCAGGCCGGCGTGGGCTTCGTCGTCCTCCTGATCGGCCTCGCGGTGACGTTCGGTCTGCCGCTGGTGTTGGCCTAATCGAGTTCCCGTTCGATCACGTCACGGAGGCCGGCGATGGTCCCCGCCGTCCGTTCCAGTCGCTCGTCACCGACCGATAGCGTCAGTCGCGCATCGGTCGTCGCCGCACCCAGGTCACGCACCGGCAAATCACCCGCCGCCGCCTCCACCGCCTCGACGTCGGTCGTCTCGACGACGATCCGACCGGGCGTCTCGTCGAAGAGGGCTTCGACGTCGTCGACGGCGGCGCTGATGCCCGTCTCGGCCGTCACCATCTCGGCGAGTGTCACCGCCAGGCCGCCGTGGCTCACGTCGTGGGTCGCGAGCGTCGAGTCCAGGGTCGCAATCCGCTCGACGGCGTCGATGGCCGTCGCGGCGTCCGCCGGAAGGTCCGGGAAGCGGTCGCTCCCCCCGACCTGCGCGAGGTACTCCGAGCCACCGAGGGCGCCGCCGGCCGTGCCGACTTCGAGGAGCGTGCCCGTCCCCGTGACGCCCATCGGCGGCGCGTCGTAGCCGTCCCGCACCCCGATCATCGCCAGCGTCGGCGTCGGCGGGATGGGGCCGGCCACGGAGTCGTTGTACAGGGAGACGTTGCCGCCGACGACCGGGACCGAGAGGTCGCGGCACATGTCGGCGAGACCGCCGACGATGGCGCCGAAGCCGCCGTACACGTCGGGGTTCTCGGGGTTGCCGCCGTTGAGACAGTCGACCGCGGCGTGGGGAGTCGCGCCCTTTGCCGCGATGTTGGTCGCGTTCTCCAGCGCGACCGCGCGGGCGCCATCGTAGGGTGCGGCGCTCGTCCACGACGGAATCGCCCCGGCCGAGAGCGCCAGTCCGGTCCCGGCCTCGCGGATGGCCATGATCGCGGCGTCGTCGCCCGGTCGGCGGGCCGTCCGCGTCCCGACCTCGTGGTCGTACTGGCGGTACACCCACGCCTTGCTCGCGGTGTTGGGACTGGCGACCACCGCGTCGAAGGCGTCTTCGAGGTCCGGGTCCGGGCGGTCACGCTCCGCCCCCGTCGACGACTCCATCGGCAGGTCGTTCATCGGCGCGCCGTCGGCGAGGAACTCCGCGGGGACGTCGACGACCGTCTCCCCCTCGAACGTACAGACGTAGTTGCCCTCGCGAACCTCGCCGATGACCGAGCAGCCGAGGTCGTAGCGGTCGGCGATCTCCGCGACGCGGTCGACGTCCTCGGGCCGCACCTCGTAACACATGCGCTCCTGTGATTCGGCGAGCAGGATCTCCAGTGCGGACATGTTGGGCTCCCGCTGGTGGACGCGGTCGAGTTCGATTTCGGCGCCCAGTCCACCCTTGGCGACGAGTTCGCTGGAGGCGCCGCCGAGTCCGGCGGCCCCCAGGTCGCGGGCCGCCCGGATCAGGTCCTCGTCGATCAGTGCCTCGTTGGCCTCGATCAGGAGTTTCTCCGTGTAGGGGTCACCCACCTGTACCGCCGGCCGGTCCTCGGTCTCCGCGTCTTCGCTCAGGTCTTCGCTGGCGAAGGACGCGCCGCCGAGGCCGTCCCGACCGGTGGCGTTGCCGACGAGCACCAGTTTGTTGCCCGGCGTCTTCGCCTCCGCGGTGACGAGGCGGTCCTCGGTCACCAGACCGACGCAGGCGACGTTGACCAGCGGGTTACCCTCGTAGCCGTCGTGGAACTCGACGCTGCCGCCGACCGTCGGGACGCCGATGGCGTTGCCGTAGTCGGCGATGCCCTCCACGACGCCTTCGAAGAGGTACCGGGAGTGCTCGCGGTCGAAGCCGCCGAAGTACAGCGAGTCGGTCAACGCGATGGGGTACGCGCCCATCGAGAGAATGTCGCGGACGATGCCGCCGACGCCCGTCGCCGCGCCGTCGTACGGGTCGACGTAGGAGGGGTGGTTGTGGCTCTCGATCCCCATGGCGACGTACGTCTCCTCGCCGTCGTCGGCGTGGGTGGGCACGGAGACGACCGCGGCGTCGTCGCCGGGACCGACGACGACCTGGTCGGCTTCGCTGTCGAACGCGGACAGCAACGGACGGGACGACCGGTAGGCGCAGTGCTCGCTCCAGAGGTTCTCGAAGAGCGCCACCTCGGCGGGCGTGGGGTCCCGCCCGAGTTCGGCGGCGACGAGGTCGTGATCCGGATCGGACAGGCTCATTCACCTCCACCTTTCGCGCTTTGGGGGTAATGTCTTTCCATGTGCGCCACGTCCCGATCCGTCCCGTTCACCCACCGCAGAGCGCGGATCGGCGCGTTTTTTACTGACCACACCCCACCGTACGGTCGTGTTATCGGTCGAGTTGCACACGCACTCGTCGCTGTCGCACGACGGCCGGGACCCGGTCGACCACCTGCTCGAACAGGCCCAGTCGGTCGGTCTCGACGCCCTCGCCGTCACCGACCACGACGAAATCGACGCGAGCCTTGACGCCGTCGAGAAGGCCCCTTGCTACGGCCTCATCGGCATCCCCGGCATGGAGATTACCTCCGCCGCCGGCCACGTCCTCGCGTTCGGCATCCGTGAAGCGATTCCCGCCGGACTCCCCTTCGAGGCGACCCTCGACCGCATCCACGACCAGGGCGGCATCGCCGTCGTCCCCCACCCGTTCCAGGCCTCGCGCCACGGCGTCGCACCACACGTCACCGGCCCGGCGCTCGCGAGCGCGGACGCCATCGAGGTGTACAACTCCCGGCTCCTGACCGGTCGTGCCAACCGCAAGGCCGAACGTTTCGCCGCGACCCACGACCTCCCGATGACCGCCGGAAGCGACGCCCACATCGCGGAGATGGTGGGACAGGCCATCACCGAAGTCGACGCCGACGAACCGACCGCGGCGGCTATCCTCGAGGCCATCGCCGCCGGCCGGACGAGCGTCGTGGGGCGGCGAACCCCCTGGCACATCAGTTTTCGACAGGCCGCTGGCGGAGCGAAACGCCGGATGATGCGGGCCCTCGGCGACCTGCTGTGATCCGCGGCGCCGACTCCGTGACGGTTCGTCGCGCCCTGGACGAGAGCGACCCCCTCCCCGGGACCGCCGGGTTCGCCGGCCTCCTCGACGGCCGACTCGTTCGCGACGTCCTCGGGCGGCAACCGCTGTTCGGGACGCTGGACGACTGGGGCTTCTCGCCCGACGACGTCGAGGATGCCGAGCCGACGCCCGTGCCCGCAGGGCACGTCCGAGAGCGACGCGGCGGCGAACTCGTCGACCGACGTGTCTGGTCGCTCCCCGATCCACCCGTCGAATCGGACGACGCGGCCGCCTGCGACGCAGTCGAACGCGCCGTCCGCGACGCCGTGACCGCCGTCGACGACAGGGACCTGGCCGTGGCGTTCTCCGGCGGCGTCGACTCCGCACTCGTCGCCGCGGGCGTTCCCGACACACCCTGTTACGTCGCCGGCTTCCCCGACGCTCACGACGTGGGCGCGGCGCGGGACGCGGCCGCCGCGATGGACCGTGATCTCCGGGTGGTCGAACTCGACCACGACACCCTCGAACGCGCCGTTCCGGAGGTGGCCGCCGCGACGGGACGGACCGACGCGATGACCGTCAGCATCGCCCTGCCGCTGTATCTCGTCGCCGAACGCGTCGCCGCCGACGGATTCGACCGTCTTGCCGTCGGGCAGGGCGCCGACGAACTGTTCGGCGGGTACGCGAAGGTGGTCGATCCGGCCGACGACGACCGGGTCGACGCCACGACAGTTCGCGGTGCGACCCGGGAAGTGATCGGGTCGCTACCCGAACAGCTAGAACGCGATACACGCACCCTCCGGGCCGCGGGGGTCGCCCCCGTGACACCGCTGTTGACCGACCGCGTCGTCGTGGCGGCGCTGCCGCTCCCGGACCACCTCCTCGCGACGTCCAACGAGCGAAAGGTCGCGCTCCGACGGGCGGCCGAGGGGTGGCTCCCCGACGACGTGGTCACCGCCGACAAGAAGGCCGTCCAGTACGGAAGCCTGGTGTCGCGCGAACTCGACCGTCTCGCCCGCCAGGCCGGGTTCAAACGCCGGATGGATCGACACGTCGACCAGTACGTCGAGTCGCTGGTCGACGGGGCCTAGTCGGCCGTCGACGCCACTTCGATGGCTTCCAGGCCGAGTGTACGCACGTCCGGGTCCACGTCCGCCCCGCGCAGGTCCGCGGGATCGTACCACGCCCACGTCTCGGGGCCCGGTTCGCCCGGTGCGGGGTCGACCGACCGACCCTCGACCGTCGCGTAGTAGACGTGGTCGACGTGCTGGTGGCCCACTTCGCCGTCGCAGACGTTCACGTCCGCCAGCATCAGATGTCGGGGCCGAGGGATGGCCCGTGCCGTCGGCGAGGAGACGTCGGCGGTGTCGGCCAACAGCGTCGGCTCCAGCCCCGTCTCCTCGCGGGCCTCGCGAAGCGCCGCCTCGTGCGGGAGTTCACCCCGGTCGACGTGGCCGCCGGGCGGCAGGCGCAGGCCGAGTCCCGGGTGCTCGTGCAGTGCCGTCGCCCCGTCCGCGACGAGATATATCGACGCGGTGACATGTCGGGTCGTCTCCATGGGCATGACACGGCCGGGGGACGTATCGGCCTTCCGAACGTGTAGATTTTTCACACACGGGGTAGAAGCGGAACCGACAGCCCTCCATGAGTCACGTCACGATCAAGGACGACCGCCTGAATCGCACCGTCCCCGTCGAATCGGCCGTCGGAACCATCGAAATCGATCTGTCGGGTGAGGAACACACCATCGTGGTACCGGCCGACGCGTCCGTCACCGTCGAGTATCGGTGACGCGACGCCCGCCGGAGACGGGCTGCTACGGGACCTGAATCTGCTCTTCGGCTTCGAGTAGTTCGTGATACCGGTTGCGGATGGTGACCTCGCTGATGTTGGCCACCTCGCTCACTTCGCTCTGGGTCACCTTTTCGTTGGTGAGGAGGGCGGCGGCGTAGATGGCGGCGGCCGCGAGGCCGACCGGACTCTTGCCGCTGTGGACGCCCTGATCCTTGGCCGTTTTCAACAGGTCGCGGGCGCGACGCTCCGACTCGTCGGACAGGTCGAGTTCGGAAGCGAAGCGAGGGACGTACTGCTCGGGGTCGGCCGGCTGGATTTCGAGACCCAGTTCGCGGACGACGTACCGGTACGTCCGGGCGATTTCGTCCTTGTCGACGCGGGAGACGGTGGCGATTTCGTCGAGCGAGCGTGGAGTGCCGGCCTGGCGCGCGGCGGCGTAGAGCGCGCTGGTGGCGACGCCCTCGATGGAGCGGCCGGGGAGTAGGTCGTCGGCGAGGGCGCGTCGGTAGATGACGCTGGCCGTCTCCCGGACGTTCTCGGGAAGGCCGAGCGCCGAGGCCATGCGGTCGATTTCGCCGAGTGCCTGCTTGAGGTTGCGCTCCTTGGAGTCGCGGGTGCGGAAGCGCTCGTTCCAGGTGCGCAGCCGCTGCATCTTCTCCCGCTGGCGCGAGGAGAGGGTCTTCCCGTAGGCGTCCTTGTCCTGCCAACCGATGTTCGTCGACAGCCCCTTGTCGTGCATCATCTGGGTCGTCGGTGCGCCGACCCGTGATTTCTGGTCTTTTTCCTTGGAGTCGAAGGCGCGCCACTCGGGACCGTGGTCGATTTCGTCCTCCTCGACCACCAGCCCACAGTCGGCACACACCGTCTCGCCGTGTTCCGTGTCCGTGGCGAGCTGGCCGCCACACTCCGGACAGCGCAACTGCTCGCTGTCCCCGTCGGTACTCTCCGTCTCGTCCTCGCTTTCGCGCGCGCGTGCGCGTTCGGTCGTGTAACCGCGTACGCTATCGGTCATTGGTTGTTATCGTGAGCAAAACGGCTCTATACAGAAGGTAGCCGGGCGAAGATATTTAAACGTGACGGACTTTGGTCCGCGGTTCGGTTCCCTCTGTCGAACGTCGCGGGGCGGGCCGAACTGTACTGGGTTGATTAGTGTCCCTCCCTTCGGTAGTCTCGTCATGACTCACGATTCCGAGACGATTCCGATGACTATCGTCAGCGGTCCGCTCGGGGCCGGCAAGACGACGCTGATCAACCGGTTGCTGAACGACCCCGGGGACAGGCGCATCGCCGTCGTCGTCAACGACATGGGCGAGGTGAACGTCGACGCCGAACTGCTGGACGGGGCCACCGAGGACGGCATCGTCGACCTCTCGAACGGCTGTATCTGCTGTCGCCTGCAGGACGACCTCGTGACCGAAGTGAACCGCCTCGCCGAAGAGCGGTCATTCGATTACCTCGTCGTCGAGGCCTCCGGCATCAGCGAACCAATCCCCATCGCGCGGACCCTGACCGAAGGGACCGACGGGAGCAGTCCACCCGAGCGATTCCGCCTCGATACGACCGTCTCGGTGATCGACGCCTACGGATTCTGGAAGGCGTTCGATCCCGCTGCGTCGCTCCCGGACGCGGCGCCGTCGCCCGAGCGACCGCTGACGGAGGTCCTCGTCGATCAGATCGAGTTCTGTGACGTCCTTCTGTTGAACAAATGCGATATGGTCCCGGACGACGAGCTCGACGCCGTCGCGGCGTCGATACGGGAACTCCAGCCCCGGGCGACGATCCACCGGACGACCTACTCGGCGGTCGACCCGTCGGCGGTGCTCGACACGGGGCTGTTCGACTTCGAGGCGGCCCGTCGCCGGCAGGGGTGGAAACGGGCACTCGCCGCAGCCGAAGGGACCGACGGACACGACCACGACCACGCTCACGATCACGATCACGGTCCCGAAGGCGCGGCCGCCGCCCACGGCGTCGAGTCGTTCGTCTATCGCCGGGCGCAGCCGTTCGACCCCGAGCGGTTCGACGACTGGCTCGACGAGTGGACGGGCGACATCGTCCGTCTGAAGGGGTTCGCGTGGGTGGCGAGTCGACCGGAGACCGTCCTCGGCGTGAGTCAGGCCGGTCCGGCGGTGCAGGCCGGACCGATCGGCGAGTGGGGCGACGACGACCCCGCGACGCGACTCGTCGTCATCGGGCGTGATCTCGACGCCGACGCGATAACCGCGGCGCTCGACGACTGTCTGTCGAGCGAGTCGGACGGGGCGACGGCAGAGACCGATCCCTTCCCGCGGGAGTCCTAAGCCCCGAGACCGACGTCCTCGCGGAGGTCGTCCCACGACTCGTGGAAGCCGTAGGTCGACTCGGAGTCGGCCTGCATCGCCGTCCGGTACGTCTCGTCGTACGAGAGCAGTTGCGTCCAGCCGTCGTGGAGGCGGTAGCTACAGTACTGGCACATGTGAACGGATACTCGAGGTGTGGTAATAGGCGTGTCGCGGCAGGCGGTCGAGGGTGCGGTTACGGTTCCAGCAGCACCTTCGTCACGCCCTCCTCCCGGTTGTCGAAGGCCTCGTACATCTCCGGGGCCTCGTCGAGGTCGACCCGGTGAGAGACCAGCCAACTCGGGTCGGCCCGACCCTCGACGATGAGGTCACGGAGCTGTCGGTTGTACTCCTTGACGTTACACTGGCCGGTACCGAGGGCCTGCCCTTTCTCGAAGAGGAGGCCGAAGTCGATGCCGATGCGGCCCTGTGCGGCCATCTCGTCCGGCGCGCCGGGGTCCTCGGGCACGTAGAGCCCGGGGATACCGAGTTCGCCGGTCGGTTTGACCGTCCGGATGAGATTGTTGATGACGACCGCGGGGTTCTCGCGGGCCGGATCGTACGCGGACCCGTCGCCCTCCTTGTCCGTGTCGACGGCCTGGTAGCCGACCGCGTCGACGCCGCAGTCGACGCCGCCACCGTGGGCGGCCTTGATCTGTTCGACCGGGTCGCCCTCCTCGAAGTTGATAGTCGTCGCGTCGCAGTGTTCCTCGGCGAGTTCGAGCCGGCTCGGAACACGGTCGACGACGTAGATGTCGGCGGCGCCCCGGATCTTCGCGCTGTAGGCGGCCATCAGGCCGACCGGGCCAGCGCCGTAGACGGCGACGGAGTCGCCGGGTTCGAAGTTCGCGAGTTCGATCCCGTGCCAGCCGGTCGGGAAGACGTCCGCGAGGAGTGCGAACGCGTCCTCGTGTTCGTCGCCTTTCGGCAACTGGAGCGCGTTGAAGTCGGCGTAGGGGATGCGGAGCTTCTCGGCCTGTCCGCCCGTGTACGGTCCCATGGCGACGTAGCCGTACGCGCCGCCGGCGAAGCCGGGGTTGACGTTCGTACAGAAGCCCGTCTTCCCGTTCTCGCAGTTCTCACAGAAGCCACAGGCGACGTTGAACGGGGCGACGACGCGGTCGCCCTCCTCGAGACTCGACACCGCCTCGCCGACATCGGTGACGACGCCGACGTTCTCGTGGCCGAAGACGATCCCCGGTTCCGCGGCCGTCCGCCCCTCGTACATGTGGAGGTCCGAGCCACAGATACACGAGGTCGTGATGTCTATCAGGACGTCGTTGGGGTGTTCGATCTCCGGCTCGTCGACCGGCTCGACCGCGACCTCGTGGGGGCCCTTGTAGACGACCGCGTCCATCGACATCAGTCCGCCACCTCCGGCTGGAGGTCGTCGCTACGAACCGTCTCCCACTTTGCGACGCCCGCCTCCGCCACTTCCATGTCCTGTTCGACGGCGCCGCCGGAGACGCCGAAGGCGCCGACGACGTCCCCGTCCTCGTTCAGCAACGGATAGCCCCCGCCGAAGATGACCATCCGACCCTCGTCGGTCGACTGAAGGCCGTACAGCGAGTTGCCGGGTTCGGACGGCTCGGCGAGTTCGTGGGTCGGCATGTCCAGCGCCGCCGAGGTGTAGGCCTTGTTTCGCGATATCGAGACGGACGCGAGCCACGCGTCGTCCATCCGACGTTGCGCGACGAGGTTGCCCTCGCTGTTCGTCACGGCGATGACCATCGGGTTATCGATTTCCTCGGCCTTCCGCTCCGCCGCGTCGATCAACTCCTTTGCAGTGTCGAGTGTAACAGATTGAACCATTGCGGATGGAAAG